>CAIOCT010000046.1 GCA_903856725.1 uncultured Verrucomicrobiota bacterium | reverse complement strand
CTTCACGGCGAGATGAGCAACGCTTCAAGGCTTTGGGTTTCCCGCCGGAGCATCTGCAGACGACCGGTAATCTTAAACTTGATGTCGATATTCCGTTGATGGGTGAGAGTGCGCGGGCGGCACTGCGGCGCCAGCTGGGACTCGGGACTGGCCTGGTGTTATTGGGTTCCTCCACTTGGCCTGGAGAAGAGGCGGCGCTGCTCACCGCGTTGCGCTCGGCGCGTGAGCGTGGCTTGAGCGTTTCCCTATTGCTGGTGCCTCGTCATGCGGAACGTCGGGCAGAGTTGCGGAGCTGGTTAGAATCATCAGCGCTCACTTTTCATTTTCGTTCCACTGGTTCCTATCGTGATCAAGTGCTCGCCGCTGGGCGAGAGTCCGCGTCGGTTGATGTGGTCGTCGGTGATACTACGGGTGAGCTCCGGCAATTTACCCAGCTGGCCGATCTAGTATTTGTGGGGAAAAGTCTGGCTCCGCATGAAGGTGGTCAGACACCGGTCGAGGCCGCGGTCCTCGGTAAGCCAATTCTGCACGGACCGAATATGAGCAATTTCCGGGAGATTATCCGGACCCTAACCGAGGCTGGTGCGGTACGCAAAGTCGCGTCCTCTGCTGAACTGATCACCGCGGCCGTCACATTGCTGCAAGATGCGCCGCAGCGCGAAAAACTCGCGGTAGCGGCGCGGGCTTGGCATGCGGAGAATTGCGGAGCGACCGAGCGCACCCTGCTCGTCATTCGTGCGCAGCTCGCGGCGCAGGTTCAGCGCTAGTTGCTTGCGGAGCCCGGGGTCGTCGCCGAGGTCGAAGTGGCGGAATCAGCGTTAGGTGTAGCTCTGGCCGCGCGGCGGCCTTCATAAAGACGAATCAGATGCTTGCGCTGATCATAACTAATAATTTCAGCGTAACGTCCCCAGCTGAGAATAGTGCGAAAAAGTTGGCGGGGCTTTTCATGGGGCAAGGCCATCGCCAGCTCACGTACAAGTTCTTCTTCCGAAAGGAGCTGATCTTTTTGTACCGTGATCAGTCGAATGAGGAGTTCGAAGATTTTTAATTTAAATAATTGTTCGCGTACCATACGCTTCTGCTCGCTGGGGACTGCGGCGAGAGCTTCGCGGCCGAGCGGGGTAATTTCAACATCCTGGCCGGGCGTTTGAACGAGGCCGAGAAGTTCCGCGGCCTTAACGAGCCGCACCACGGCGCCAAATTCTTTGCCGAGCCGCTCGGCGAGTTCAAACACATCGGTGGCTTCATGGTCAATGAGACCCAGCAGGCCGAGCACTTCGGCGGGGGTGACGTAGGGAATGGAAACTGGGGAAATTCTCCGGCGAGATTCATCAAATTTAGTTGAAACTTTCCCGGGCTCAATCTGACCGGCCACGGTATCCGGTAGATTGGTGTGCGTTAATATTCGGTGGAGATTCTCAACCGCCGCACGAAATTCAGGTGATTCGGGGTCGCGCGGATAAGGCATGGTTACTGGGACGACGACATCTACTCGGCCTGGGTTGGCGGCAAGTAACACAATTTTCGTCGCCAAGAAAACGGCTTCACTAATATTGTGAGTAACGAAAACCATTGTGCGTAGCGGATGCTCAGGGCTCGCAATTAAACGCGCAATTTCACTGCGCAGTGTCTCGGCCGTAAGTACATCAAGCGCGCTAAAAGGTTCATCCATTGCGAGCACTTCAGGGCTGGCAATCAGCGCTCGTGCTATGCCCACACGCTGCTTCATACCGCCCGAGAGTTCGCGGGGGTAAGAGTATTCGTAAGCCCCGAGACCCACCGTCGCCAGAGCTTGTTCGAGCCTCGTTTGTTGTTCTGCCGGTGGCAGGTGCTCCACTGGTAGTAAAATATTTCCGCGGACACTCAGCCAAGGAAAGAGAGCAAAGTTTTGAAACACCATGGAGATGCCTGGGGAAACATCAGTTAGGGGAGCTCCTTTCCACAGGACTTCGCCGCGACGTGGGGTAATAAGTCCAGCCATGATGCGAACGAGCGTAGATTTGCCGCAACCGGAGGGGCCGAGCAGGGCCACGGCTTCGTTGCTCGAGATGCTCAGGTTGATGTCGGAAAGCACGAGTTCAGATTCGTGTCCGCCAGCTAGTCCATATTCGTGTGAGACATGACGAATTTCAATGAGCGGGGGAGTGGATGATTCAGACATATGATCAGAGGCCAAAGCGGCAGCGATTATCGGCGAGCGATTGAAGTTTTTTCCACACCGTACGATTAATACCAACCACAACTACGGCCATTATAATCACGGCGGCAGTGAGCTTGGGGAAATTGCCGGTATCCGTGGCTCGACTGATGAGAGCGCCGAGCCCAGTGGCAGCATAAAGCCTGTCGCCACTATGAACGTATTCTGAAACAATCGTAGCGTTCCAAGCTCCGCCGGCGGCGGTTACCCAACCAGTAACTAAGCCAGGGAAGACGGCGGGCAGAATAAATCTGGTCCAGTGGCGCCAAGGGCTAAGTCGAAGCAGGGTGGCACAACTCACGATATCGTTGGGTATGGCGGCAGCTGAAGCAGCTACATTGAAAAGAATGTACCATTGGGTCCCGAGTAAAATGAGGATGATCGCACCCCATTGGAGCGAACCACCAACGAGGAAGACTAAGCCTAAAATCCAAGGGTAAATCATCGGCGCAGGAAATGAGGCGGCGAACTGGATAAACGGTTGCAGGCGACTCGAGAGTTGTGGGTTTAAACCAATCCATACGCCAACTGGCACGGTCCACAGAGTTCCTAGTGCGACCGCAGCGATCACTCGGCCAAAAGTAATGGCAGTGCAGGCAAGGATTTCTCGCCAGTCGCTTGACGTGACATGGGCTAATAATCCCAATAATTTAATCCCACCCCAACCGACCAAGGTGATGAGCAGACCGATAAAAATCCAATAGCCCCAGTGGCTGAGATTTGTTCGGGGTAAACCTTCCGTCGGTTGTGGGACACTTGTTACTGGCGCCAAGGTGAGAAAACGACGGCGCAGTCGCTCTACTAAAGAGGCGGCTAGCCCAGCGAAGTGGGAGCGCGATAACCAGAGCTGAAAGGCGGAAGGGGCTACAACCACCCCCGCAAAATCATCGAGTTTAAAGCGGCGTGACCAAACTAAAAGGGGCCACCACACGAGCCGATCGACCAGCACAATAACAATTCCCATTGCAATCACTCCACAAATTTGCGCCCGGGCATCCCCTTGCTCAATCGCCATACTCATATAGGACCCAATTCCCGGTACGCGAAAATCTTGGTCGCCGAGGCGGAAAGCCTCCGTGATGCTCAAGAAAAACCAACCACCGGCCATCGATACCATGCTATTATAAAGTAGCCCTTGGGCGCCGCTCGGAAGTTCCACGCGCCAGAAACGATGCCACCAATTAAAGTGGTATAGCTTGCCCAAGAGATGGAATTCAGCCGGGACCGCCCGCAGGGAGTCGTAGTAGCTGAAAGTCATGTTCCATACTTGCCCAGTGAAGATCATTAAGACACAGGCTAATTCGAGGCCGATATTACTGTGAGGAAAAAGACCGACTAAGAAGAGTACTAGCCCCGGGAGGAAACCGAGCACAGGAATGCTCTGCAATACATCCAGGGCGGGGAGAAGAAAACGCCGGGTGCGTTGATCGTAAAAAGCCCACGACGCAACGAGCAGGGTAAAAAGCAAAGAAAAGAAATAAGCGATCCACCCGCGAGCGAGCGAAAACAGCATGTATTTTGGCAGAGCGGTCGGGGAGAGGTTAATGACCACCGTGTTGCGCAGCGGTTGCTCCCACTCATCAGCGATGCTGCTGATACCAGCGATAAATGCTGCGAGGCCTAAGAGAACACAAATATCTATCCACCACGCCGCCCGCGGAGCATCAGCAGGAGAGGGCGATGAGTGGGTGGCCATAAAAAGATGCAAGGCGGCCCCGTCATTTCTACAAGTTGAAAGGGTTTGCTTTAATCGGATTGATTTCGATCCAGCAGGAGGATTCTCAACGCGATCGTTGACGCGATTTTTTCTTTCTCATGCAGAGCACCTGTCTTGATAGTATTTGGTATCACTTGAAATTGTAGGTTGAAAATAATTCATCCACTCGACTGGCCGTGGTGACTTTATAAACCGGGGCCACCGTTGCCGCTTTTGCTGCAGCTCGCGGCGCGCGAGGCTTAAGTTCCGCGCCAGGCCGACGCGCGATCACTGATCGCCGATTTTGGCAGACTTACTCAGCACCGTGGTGGCGATGGTACGCGCAGCGGCGGGTTGGGCGAAGCGCTGGAGGTTGGCGCGCCAATGTTGCCAAATCGCCGCGTCGCTGGCGAAGATGCGTTGTAGGGTCGTGACGATGGCTTGGGGGGTTTCCGTGAGTGCCCCCGCGTCGTGTCGCCGAATGAGCTCATAATTTCCTTCCTCCTGCCCGGGCACAATTTGACTCACGAGTAAAGGGCAGTGCGCATTGATGGATTCTTGCGTCGTAGCCCCTCCGGCTTTGCTGATGACAACATGATGGGTCATGAGCAGTTCGGGAATGCCGTCGGTCCAGCCCAGTACCGTCGCCTGAGCGGGAGCCCCTGTCGCGAGATTTTTGAGCTCTTGCTGCAGAGCTAAATCACGTCCGGCGGTGAAAGTAATTTGCCAGTCACGGTGCTGGAGCAGCGCTCGGGCAATCTGCAAGGCGTGGTTGCGCCCCGAGTTAATCATAAATAAAATTTTCCGTGGAGTCGTTCGCGTGAGTTCCGGGGGCTGCCACTCTGGCCGGCGATCAGCGAACGCCAGGGCGACGGGGAAGCCACTGACGTGCACCTGTTCCGCCGGAATTCCGCGAGTGCAGAGCACGGCACTAGAATCGGGGTCGGTCACAAACCACCCGGCGGAAGGCGTGCGAAACCAGAGCGAATTAATCGTCAGCGCGTCAGTGATAATCGTGTAATGCGGGCAGAATTGGTGGCCGCGGTGCCGGAGATCGTTGAGCAGCCAAGCGTAGACCGGGTAGGTGGAGCAAATGGCGCTGGGCTTTTTTTCCGCGATCAAGCGGCCAAGCAATTCGCGGTGACTGCCGAGCGCCTTAAAAGTCAGCGGCACGAGGGGCGAGCGATCGAGCCAGCCGTAAATGGCACTCCAGATTTTCGGGGCGGTATTAATCACCTTAACATAAGCGCGCCGGGAAAAATTATTGAGGCGGGGTGCTCGCAGCGCAAATAGATCAATCAATTCAGCTTCGACCTCAGGGTTTTCGTTGAAAGCACTCTGGAGTGCGCGGGCGGCACTATTATGGCCTTCCCCATAGCCGGCGGTGAGGATGAGGATTTTTTTCATAGGTGAGCTTGGGCCGCGTTCGTGCCATCAGGCCGGCTGCGGCGCCAGCTCATCAATTTCATCGATCGTGTGAGCGGAGGGCCGGGGGAATTGAGCGAGAAATTGTTGGAAGGTGAGCAGTTCAAAGCGGCCATCGTGGTGTTCGACGATGGCCGTCAGTGACTCAACCCAGTCGCCCGAGTTGAGATAATGGATATCACCAATCATTTTATCCGCCGGTGTATGAATGTGCCCACAAATAACACCGCGGCAGCCACGGTCAAGCGCGAGCGAGGCGATTTGGTCTTCAAATTTACCGATGAAGCTCACTGCTTGTTTGACGCGGGCCTTGATCGCTTGGCTGAGTGAGAAATACTCTTTGCCGCGTAGCGCGCGAAACCAGTTATAAAAGCGATTCAGGCGCAAGAGGAGAGCGTAGCCGGCGTCGCCGAGGTGCGCTAAGATAACCATGTGCTTGATGATCCCATCAAAAACATCGCCGTGGAGGACAAGGTAACGTCCTTGGGCTGTTTCCAAAATATATTCTTCCACTAAGTTGAGTCGGTCAAATTGCAGCGGCAGTAAGCGGCCGATGAAATCGTCATGATTCCCGCGTAAATAAATTACTTCCGTATCGCGTTTTTGAATCATGGTCAGGACGCGCCGAATAAAACGGGTGTGCGCTTTAGTCCAAGTTCCCCCGCGGCGTAGGCGCCAGCCGTCAATGATGTCCCCATTTAAAATAAGCCGATCGCAGCGGACGTGTTTGAGGAAGTGCGTTACTTCCTCGACCTTGCTGTGGGGGGTGCCGAGGTGAACATCGGAGATGATAACGGAGCGGACATGGAGGGCGGGTTTGCTCATGAGCGGTCAGCTGAAGGGCGGGTGGTCGGGGGCGGTTTAATTTATGGTGGGGCTCGGTGGCGTGGGTGGTTCGCGCATCGCTTCTGCGAGATCGGCGGCAAACCCATCAATTACAGCGTCCCATGATCGGTTGTGAACGGCGACGGGTGCTGCGCGGCGTAGGCGCTGGCGCAGCGTGCGGTCAGTCATGAGCCGCACCGCGTTCGTGATGAAAGTGGTTTCATCACCAGCGGGCGCCACTAGCCCATTCTCGTCGTGACGAATGAATTCATGGGCCGCGGCGTAATCGAATGCACTGACCGCTAG
>CAIOCT010000045.1 GCA_903856725.1 uncultured Verrucomicrobiota bacterium | reverse complement strand
GAGTGGGTCAGAGCTTAGGCTGGGGTGGCTGCGTAAGCCTTAGGCTTGCGCTGCTGCATAAGCCTCCATCCCCACGCAGCTACAAATTAAATTCCGATCCCCATAAACATTATCCACTCGGCCAATCGCGGGCCAGAATTTGCTCGCGCGAGTATGCCGATCAGGAAACGCCGCCGTCTCCCGTGAGTACGGATGGTTCCATGCTGTGCCGCACACGGCCGCGGCGGTATGCGGGGCGTGCTTGAGGGGGTTATTGACCTGATCACTCGTGCCATCAGCGACAGCGGTCATCTCGCCGTGAATGGCAATGAGGGCATCGCAGAAACGATCGAGCTCTCCCTTAGCTTCGCTCTCGGTCGGTTCGATCATGAGAGTTCCCGGCACCGGAAATGACATAGTGGGGGCGTGATAACCATAATCCATGAGCCGCTTCGCCACATCTTCGACTTCGATCCCCTGCTTTTTCCAAGGGCGAAATTCTAAAATGCACTCGTGCGCTACCAGGCCACTGCCGCCTTTGTAGAGTACCGGAAAATAAGCATCAAGCCGTCGTGCCGTGTAGTTGGCATTGAGGAGGGCAAACTGGGTGGCGCGCTTGAGCCCGTCTGGTCCCATCATGCGAATGTACATCCAGGTGATGACGAGAATGGAGGCGCTGCCGTAGGGGGCGGCGGACACTGCCCCCAATGATTTGCTCTGCAGGGAAAGGCTCGAGGGTTTCACCACCGCGTGGCAGGGCAGGTAGGCTACGAGATGTTTGGCGACGCCGATGGGCCCCATGCCGGGGCCGCCGCCGCCGTGCGGGATACAAAAGGTTTTGTGTAAATTAAGGTGACAGACATCTGCGCCAATAAAACCGGGCGAGGTTAGTCCGACCTGGGCATTCATGTTGGCGCCATCCATGTAAACTTGGCCGCCGTACTGGTGGATGGTGCGGCAAATATCACGAATCGAAGTTTCGTAGACGCCATGAGTAGATGGATAAGTTACCATCAAGGCTGCAAGATTGGCGGCATGCTCGATGGCCTTGGCCTTGAGGTCGGCGACATCAATATTGCCATGGGCATCGCAGGCGACGGCTACGACCTGATAGCCGCACATGGCTGCGCTAGCGGGGTTGGTGCCATGCGCACTGGTCGGAATAAGGCAGATATTGCGGTGCCCTTCGCCGCGCGAGGTGTGGTACGCCCGAATGACGAGTAAGCCGGCGTATTCGCCTTGGGACCCCGCGTTAGGCTGTAGCGAAACGGCGGCAAAGCCCGTGATCTCGGTGAGCCATTTTTCGAGCTGGGTAAAAAGTTTGGCGTAACCCTTGGTTTGATCGGCGGGGGCAAAGGGATGTAATTGACCAAACTCCGGCCAAGTGACCGGAAACATTTCACTCGTGGCGTTGAGTTTCATCGTGCACGAGCCCAACGAGATCATCGAGTGGCACAGCGACAGATCCTTGGCTTCTAGCCGCCGAATATAGCGGAGCATTTCGTGTTCCGTATGGTAGCGATTGAAAACGGCCGCGGTCAGGAATGTCGAAGTGCGCGCATGGGGTGTGGGATAGTCGTTAAGCTCCGTGGAATCGGCGGGAGTTGAGGAGCCAAACAAGCTGAGCAGCGTGACGACATCGGCTTGATTAGTGGTCTCATCAAGGGAGATCCCGACTGTGTGGGCGTCGATCGGGCGTAGATTAATTTTAGCGGCGAGCGCCGCCCGGTGCACCTTGGCCGCATCGATTCCGGATACGGTGACCGTATCAAAAATCGGCTCAACATTGATCATTGCTCCGAGATTTTTAAGGCCAGCGGCGAGCAAGTGGGTGAGCAAGCGGGTGCGCTGAGCGAGGCGCTTCAATTCAGCGGGACCGTGATAGACCGCATACATTGAAGCCATGACCGCCAGCAAAACCTGCGCAGTGCAGATATTCGACGTAGCCTTATCGCGGCGGATATGTTGCTCGCGAGTGCCGAGGGCAAGTCGCAGAGCCGGATGGCCATGAACATCCTTGGATACGCCGACCAAGCGACCTGGCATTTGGCGTTTATATTCATCCTTGGTCGCCAGAAAACCAGCGTGCGGTCCGCCAAACCCCATGGGCACACCAAAGCGTTGGGCGGAACCGATGGCCACATCAGCACCGAATTCGCCAGGGGCTCGGAGGAGAGTAAGGGCGAGCAAGTCGGTGGCCACTACGGTCAGTGCTCCGGCAGCGTGAGCTTGAGCAAAAAACTGGGTGAAATCGTGAATGCTGCCGGTGGTGTCAGGGTACTGCACAAGCACGCCGAAGACCGCGGTGGAAAAATTAAATGTCCGATGATCGCCGAGAATGATCTCAATGCCCAGTGGTTGCGCGCGAGTGCGGACGATATCGATGGTTTGCGGGTGGCATTTTTCCGAAACAAAAAAACGTGAGCCAGCGTGGCTATCGCCGAGTTTTAGGCGATGACACATCATCATGGCTTCAGCGGCCGCAGTGCCCTCATCCAGCATCGAGGCGTTGGCGATCTGCAGGCCGGTCAGATCAGTGACGACGGTTTGAAAATTGAGCAAGGCCTCCAGCCGGCCTTGGGCGATCTCTGCTTGGTAGGGGGTATAGGCCGTGTACCAACCGGGGTTTTCTAGAATATTGCGCTGAATAACACCCGGCACCTTGGTATCAAAGTAGCCCATGCCAATATAACTGCGAAAAATTTTATTTTTACTCCCGATCGTGCGGAGTTCGCTGAGGGCCTCAGTTTCACTCGCTGCGGCTGGCAGACGCAAGGGACGCTTGAGTCGAATCTTCGACGGAACCGCGGCGTCGGCGAGAGCCTCGACGGAATCATAGCCAACGATCTTGAGCATCTCGGCGATTTCTGCGGCGGGTGAGCCGGTGTGGCGGCGTTCAAAAGTGTCGAGCGGAGCGAGAAGATCACGGTGAAAAGCCATGCGTCAAACCGTAGGTGTAGGCCGAAGTGGCGCAACTGCGATTTGGGCGCACGGCGGAGACATAAGCTCGGATGGGCCGGCGATCATGAAGGGCTTATTCTGTTGAGGTCGGTGGGAGGAGCCGGCTTGCAGGTGATGCCTGCACTTGCTAATGCTTAATCTCCAGCGAGCAGAATTCTCATAATGGCACTTCCTGATTTTAACACCAAGCCCACCCGCGCGGCCTACATTGGTCGACAACTCGCGGCGTTATATCCGGAGACTCCCATCCCGCTTGATCACCGCGATGCTTATACCCTTTTGGTCGCGGTGCTGCTGTCGGCGCAGTGCACAGATAAACGCGTTAACTTAGTTACGCCGTCGCTCTGGGCGCTGGCGGATACGCCCGCGGCCATGGCGCAGGTCGCGGTCGAGAAAATCCAAGCGATCATTCGGCCGTGTGGGTTGTCACCCCAAAAGGCGAAGGCGATTGCGGGCCTCTCGCGGATCTTGATCGAGCAATATGCCGGCCGCGTGCCCCAAACCTTTGCGGAGCTCGAGGAGTTGCCGGGGGTTGGGCACAAGACCGCCTCGGTTGTCATGAGTCAGGCTTTCGGCGTGCCGGCCTTTCCCGTGGACACACATATTCACCGCCTGGCACAACGGTGGAAATTAACGAATGGACGAAACGTGGTGCAGACGGAGGCTGATTTGAAGGAACTCTTTCCACCTGAGCAGTGGAATCAGTTGCATCTGAGAATGATTTTTTACGGACGGGAGCACTGCACCGCGCGCGGTTGCGATGGAACGGTCTGTGGAATTTGTCAGACGCTTTTCCCCGAGAGAAAACGAGCGGTGCGGACGAAAAAATAAAACATGGTTGATTCGCGCCTGAGGGCCGTTAACCGTCTGCCTCCCCTTGGGGACTCATAGCTCAGTTGGTTAGAGCACCTGCTTCACACGCAGGGGGTCACTGGTTCGAGTCCAGTTGAGTCCACCATTCTAAGGGCCAGCGATTAAACGATAGGCTAAGGGGTTTCCCTAAAAAAATGCCGAGGTAATTATGGCAGCCTTAAGAATCGTGCTCGCCCGTTCGCTGGGGATTAGTCAAGTTGGGTCAACCCATTGCTCGGGTGATGGAATGGCAGACATGCGGGTCTTAGAAGCCCGTGCCGTAAGGCGTGCAGGTTCGAGTCCTGTCCCGAGCACCACTTTTTGATCTGAAGTGAGCGGTGGCAGGTGGCTTGACCCGGACCCGCGGCTCTCGCGATACTTAGCCAATGAGTCAGACCAAGTCCGTCCAATCTCCTGCTCAAGCTGATCCCGTTCCTGGTGCGGTTCTGCAGGTGCTGCTGACGTTAAGTGCGGCGCACATGATCAACGATATTTTGCAGGCTCTGCTGCCGGCTATTTATCCACTGCTCAAAGATTCTTATCACCTGAGCTTCACTCAAATCGGGCTGATCAGTCTGACCTATCAAGTAACCGGGTCGTTGCTACAGCCCGTTGTGGGCTTCTATACTGATCGTCGGCCCAAGCCTTACTCATTGCCCATTGGCATGACGGTGACGTTGATCGGTTTGATTGTGCTCTCGCAGGCTAATAGTTTTGGACTGCTCTGCGCTTCCGCCGCGACGGTGGGTATTGGCTCCTCGATCTTCCATCCGGAAGCCTCTCGCGTGGCGCGCATGGCCTCGGGCGGTCAACATGGCTTTGCCCAATCACTTTTTCAGGTAGGAGGTAATTTTGGTACGTCACTCGGACCGCTGTTAGCTGCCGCCATTATCATTCCGCGCGGGCAGGGTCACATTTTGTGGTTCACCGGATTGGCCCTGATTGGGATTATGGTGCTAACCCGCATCGGTGGTTGGTATCAGCGAAATCTGGCCCGGTTAGTGACAAAGCCGCGGGCGACGGACGCCGCAGGGCTGCCGCGGCTTACTTCGCGTCAGGTGATCTGCGCGCTCGGTATCTTGATCGTGCTTATCTTTTCTAAATATTTTTATCTCATCAGCCTTACGAATTACTACACGTTTTACTTAATGGATAAGTTCGCGGTCTCGGTACAGGCTGCGCAGGTTTATCTTTTCGTGTTTTTATTCGCAGTCGCGGCGGGGACGATCATCGGTGGGCCGGTCGGCGATCGGATCGGGCGCAAGCGGGTGATTTGGATTTCTATTTTAGGCGTGGCTCCATTTTCTCTCGCGCTGCCGCATGTGGGGCTCACGGGTACAGTGATTCTGACGATATTTATCGGGCTGATTCTTGCCTCCGCCTTCTCGGCGATTTTGGTTTATGCGCAAGAATTAGTAACGGGCAACGTAGGGCTCATTGCCGGCCTGTTTTTTGGTTTGGCGTTTGGCGCGGCGGGCATCGGGTCCGCCCTCTTGGGGCGCTTAGCTGATCACACAAGCATTCGTCATGTTTTCGCCGTGAGCGCTTTTTTCCCGCTGCTCGGACTGCTCACTGCGTTCTTGCCGGAAGTTGAGGCGAAGAAAAAATCTCATCCGCGTTGATGAAGCCAGCGGATCATGGCTGACATGCGATTTGCTTTTCGTGACCGCGGGCCTTTAATTTTCACCAATGACTGTCACTAAACTTCTGCACACTCGACTGCGGGTTAACGATATCGAGCAATCGGTAAAATTTTATGAACAGGCCCTTGGGTTGATCGCGACCCGTCGGCACACTTCGCCCCGAGGCGCGCAATTAGTATTTCTGGCGACGCCGAATAGTGATGAAGAAATTGAATTGTGCCAAATGCCGGCCGGTGCCGTTCCGGTGGTAGTCCAGCCTGACTTAATGCACCTCGCTTTTGAGGTGGCCGATTTAATGGCCTTCGCAGCGACTTTAAAGGTGAAAGGCTATACGCTAAGCGATGGCCCGACGCGGACGAGCAGTGGCTCGATCATTGCATTCATTGATGCGCCCGAAGGCTACGAGATCGAATTGATTGAGCGCGCTCGCTGAGTCGGCTTCGCTGGGGTAAATCTAACCGCTACGCTCTGTCCGTTACCTTGATTGGTCGGGTCCGTACTCTCTGGCAACCGTGCGCCCCGCCAGTTTATTTGGCTGCGGTATCGGTGGAAGGGTGGCGGCCAAATTTTCTTTCCCACGAAAAGAGGTATTGTTGAGCGAGGCCGGCGAGGGGGCCGAAATGGGACCGGCCAAAATGGGCAATCTGCGCGGGTTTCCAGCCGGTGAGTTGATAGCGACGCTCGAGTGACTGGAGAATCCATGTGTCGACGGGAAAGGCGGCAAGTTGGCCTGCGCCGAATAAAAGCACACAGTCCGCTACTTTTTCGCCCACTCCCGGCAGAGTTAACAGGCGGGCCTTCGCGGCGGCATAAGGGAGCTGCTCAGTTTCTTCCAGCCAGCCAGGATGGCTGGCGAGATAGTGGGCGGAGGCATGAATATATTTGGCGCGGAAGCCAAGCAGACAGGCCCTGAGGTCATTTTCAGAAACGGCCGCGATTTCTGTCCAGGTGGGGAGGCGGTGCGGCAGCGTGGTCGCCACCAGTGAAGCGGCCCCATGGCGCTCCGCAAGCAGCGCAACCATTTGTTTTATTTGTACGATTTGCTTGGTCGCGCTGCAGAGAAAGCCGAGCAGCGTCTCGCCCAAAGGCTGGCGCAAGATGCGCAGACCAGGGAAGGCCGCGAGGCAGCGGGCGAGATGCGGATCACTGCGCCACGGCAGCGAGTCAACGAGAGCGGCGCCGTCAAGATCCAGGCCGAGATAACGCGGCAAAGCCACGGCGGTGGCGGCATACTGGGCGGCTGGGGTGCGCCATTCGAGGTGATTGTTATTGAGCCGTAATTGGGCGACATGCTCGGACCAGGTGCCGGTCCAAATTTCGGAAATTTGAGATGAAGTCACAGCCTCGCGTCGCCAGCGAAATGCTTGCCCCCCATCTAGCGTTTCGGCGAGAACGTCGGGCGATGGTTGCCAGCCAGTTAAGCCCTGCCAATCGGACCAGAGTAATTTGGGCGACACGGGAGGTTCGTCAGCGCGTTGGGCGCAGTTAAGGGCTCGGGGGTTTTTCCCAGAGATAACTTTTATCGGTGGCGAGTACCCGACCATCAGAAGCGGTCAGCGTGAGTTTCCACGCGACCGGATTAATTTTAGGGCCAGGCCAGTCGCGGCCGGTGAGGCCAAGATTGAGGACAGTGGCGCCAGATTTTAATTCCGGGGTGAAGGTAAATTCAGTCGTGGGCTGGCCGCTTGGCATGATTAGCTGAAGCCGACACTGCACCGTCGCTGACGCGCCGGTGTTGGTAATGCGAACCAGAAAATAATAGCCGCTGCGCTGGTCAGGTTGGCTGCGCATCATGACTTCGCCATGGGTGTTTTCCTGGCGGTCAAAATATTCCGAAATGTGCTTGAATGAGGCCGCCTCGCGCCAACCGATGAAGGTGCGAACAATCTTAACCTCATCAGCGGGTCCAGCGCTGGTCGCGGCTGATAAGCTAGTGGGGTGGGCGAGAAGGGCCGTTACGAACAAAAGAAGAAGGCGGGAAATCACGCGAGCAGGGTGTGGTTAGGGATTTTGTAGGTAAATCTTTTTGTATTGGTGAAAGCCCAGCAGGGCAGGCTCCCAGCCTTGCACAGCGGGATGAATTAAAAAAGAGCGGACGCCAAAAAAAATGGGGGCGATCGGCGCCTCTGCGAGCAGGAGAGTTTCAGCCTGCTGTAATAATTCATAGCGCGCTGAAGGCTCGGGCGTGAGGGCGGCTGCGGTGATGAGTTGGTCGTAGGCGGGCTGGGCCCAGCCCGTCCAGTTATTACTCCCGTGCCCCACAAACATATCGAGAAAGGTTATGGGATCGACGAAATCACCCACCCAGCGCGCGGTAGAAATAGCGTAGTTAAGAGTCTGTTGATTTTGTAACCACGTTTTCTGTTCCACGGGAGTAATCGTTATAGTAATGCCGAGCTCACGTTGCCACATGGCTTGAATAGCTTCGAGAATTTTGCCGTGAAGTTCATCGTTCCGGATCTGCACATCGAGTTTGGGAAAGCCTTGACCGCCCGGATAGCCGGCGGCGGCGAGGAGCCGACGCGCTTCGGCAAAATTATCGGGGATTTGCGCGCGGGCGGTGTAGCCGGCGCAGTTGGTTGGGGTGTAATGATGTGCGGGGTGGCGACTTCCGCGAAGAATATTGCGCGTGAGGGAATCTCGATCGAGGGCCCGCGCAAGGGCGGCCCGCACCATCGGCTGATCTAAGGGCGGCCTTGTTACATTGAAGCGCAGGAAAAAAGTTTCCAAAAACGGATCGAGGCGTAGTTGTTCAGGATGATCGCGCCGATAGCCGTCTACTTTGGCCAAAGGTAATTCGTAACTCAGGTGCAACTGCCCAGCGCGAAAATTGCGCTCATCCACATCCATGTTTTCGGTAGGATAAAAAATGATGCTATTCAGGCGGGTGTGATCGGCGTCCCAGTAGCGTGGATTTTTAGTGGTAACGAGCCGTGCGTTAGGCGACCAAGCACTGAGGACAAAAGGTCCGTTACCAACGAGATTGCCGGGACGTGTCCAAGCGGTGCCCCGCTGATCGAGTCGGCCAAATTTCTGAACGACCCGTGGGTTGATGGGGAACCACGGTGGTTGCGCCGTGAGAGCTGGCAGGAAAGGGGTGGGGCGTTCCAAAGTGATGACGAGGGTGTGGGCATCGGGTGCCGCGAAGCCTAAGGCCGCGGGATCGGTGAGCCGGCCTGCGTTGAAGGCGGCCGCATTTTTAACAGGGAAAAGCAGGTACGCATATTCAGCGCCGAGGGCGGGCGTAAGGGTCCGTTGCCACGCTAGCAGAAAATCAGCAGCGGTGAGGGGTTCGCCGTTAGACCACTGCAGGTTGGGGCGCAGATGAAAGGTGTACTGCAGGCCATCCGCAGAAACTTCCCAGTGATCCGCGGCTGCGGGTACAGCTTGCGAGGTTTTCTCATCGAGGGCGCAGAGGCCTTCAAACAAAGCCAAGGCGATGCATTGGTCGGTGAATGCCGTGATGGTTTGGGGGTCGAGATCTTGTGGTTCAGCGCCATTGCCAAGATGGAGCGTGCCGGAGCTCACGCCGGCCGTGGCGAGGGACTCGTGGCGGGCACAGCTCGGAGCAAGGAGGGTGCCGGCGAAGCCCAAGGCGACTATGGCTGAGCGGCCGCCCGCTAGACAGAGGCGGATAAGTGAGGAAAAACGACTGAACATGCTGGCAATTAAAGCGGTAATTTGACGGGCGGCAAGAAGCACGATGGGGGCCAAGTGAAAGGGTGTCGTGGGCGAGCGGATCTTTACTCGACCCAGAGAATAATTTTTATGACCGTGAGGACTGGCCTTTAAAAATTAAGCATGAACTACCGTCACCACTATCACGCAGGGAATTACGCGGATGTCTTCAAGCACGTCTTGCTGCTGCAATTGGTGCGCGCCATGCAGCGAAAGGATAAGGGAATGCTTTACCTGGATACCCACGCTGGCCGGGGGGGGTATGATTTATCTGTGACCTCACTTTTGCCGGATGGTCGTTCGCGTGAGCCGGAATATCCGGCAGGAATTGGTCGCTTATGGGCTGCCGCAACGCTCCCGGAAGCGCTGGCTGATTATGTCGCGTTAGTGCGTCGCTTTAATGATCGGCATGGGGCGACGGGATCAGAGCTTAAATTTTATCCTGGTTCGCCCTGGATCGCGAAGCTGCTGATGCGGCCCCAAGATCGTATGGCGCTGTGCGAATTGCGGCCTGATGATGCCGAGGCGTTGGATTTTGAATTCGCGCGCGAGTCCCGCGTCACGGTGCAGGCGATCAATGGTTATACTGGGCTCAAGGCGATGCTCCCGCCGTTAGAGAAACGCGCCTTGGTGCTCATCGATCCCCCATTTGAAAGTAAAGCAGAGTTTGTCGGTATTATCCGCGGCCTCGGTGATGCGCTGCGTCGGATGCCCGGGGCGGTGCTAGCGGTTTGGTATCCCATTACCGAGCGAGCGCGGGCAGATGAATTTCACTATGCGGTCCGGACCTTCGCGACGCCCGCCTTGGTGGCTGAGTTAATGATCGCCGGAGAAAGCTCAGATGTGCGCATGAAAGGCTGCGGGCTATTGGTGCTTAATCCCCCTTGGAAGATTGAAGCAGAGATCCGCGAAGTGCTGCCTGAGTTGGCTGAGCGGCTCATGGTTGAGGCCGGCGGCGCGGCCCGCTGTTGGTGGCTGGTGCCAGAGCAGTGAAGCGGATTGACGGACAACCCTGCCGTGCGCTCTAAAATTAAGCCAAAGTTGCCTTAATTCAGGCTGCGCCGCCGCACGAGTCGGGTGGCGGTAAAGGGCAATGGATCTAAAGCCCCGCGGGGATTGGTGAGGGTGGGGGCCTTGAAGATAGGCTGATTCCACAAAATATCGCGATGCACGCTCGCGGTGAGCGCGCTGGTGGCCGCCGTCGGGGTGATCGCAGGGTACTGGGCCGGCGGATGGGGGAAATAGGTCATGGTGTTCTTGGTGGGCTGGGTCAGAGCCAGCTTAATTCAGAGCCGATAAATGATCGGATTGTTCCAGCGAAAAATAAGAAAATTGTGAATCGATCGTTTATACAGCTTTCGTTGCGAGGCGCTCACGGTTCTAGCCCAACGAGAATATCGGCGCTCGGGCTTCGAGGCGCTTGCAGGGGTTGGTGGTCTTACCTAGGCTGCGCAGATGAAATCGATGACTGATGCCAAGACGACCGTAGCTGAATTGAGGGCCCGCGTGCTAGCGTTTGTCCATGAGCGCGACTGGGAGCAATTCCACTCGCCTAAAAATCTCAGCATGGCGCTGGCGGCAGAGTCGGGGGAATTAATGGAGCATTTTCTCTGGAGCGACTCCCCTGCCTCGCAAGCGGTAGCGCAGGATCCCAAAAAGCGCCCTGCTATTGAAGCCGAAATTGCCGATGTGGTAATTTATGCCCTGGAATTCGCCAATATCTGCGGCATCGATCTGGCGGCGGCGATCGAAACTAAGATGGCTGCTAATGCGAAAAAATATCCGGTCGAGAAAGCGCGCGGCCGCTCTGATAAATATACGGAGCTCTGAATCAATTGGCCTCCGCTAGCCCACGCCGTAAGGCTCAGCCGCTTGCTCGCGTACGTGGCCGCTGGCAAAACAGCTAAATAATAAAAAAAGCCAACCTTCCGGTTGGCTTGAGCTCAGTGAACCTCGACGGTTTGGCGGCCGTGTCGGTGCCGACGGATCAGTAACGCCGATTAAACAGCGCCGCCGAAGCTGACGTAGTCGTCAAAATCTAAGAGATCCGCGAACGAACGAATATCATCGCGGGCAGATTTATGGCCCTTGAGTACGCTAGCGACCCATTCATGGCCATCGGCACCACCGGGACCATTGAGTTCCAGCCAGGCAGACCAGGCGGCGATCTCATGGGGCTGATGCTTGGTTTGGGTGCTGACCCAAGCCAAAATTTCTACGTCAGTTTTGCCGGTCTTAATTTCGGCCAGCATCGCGGCATGATCGATGCCCGTGAATCCAAAAAAGGCTTCATCGAGTGGGCAGTTGTAGTGATATTCGCCACCTTTATTGGCGATAACGGCGCGGGCCTTGTCGAGTAAACGGCAGAGGTGCGCGTAGCCGCCAAGGCGAACGCGGAGACTGCGAGGCGGGTGTTCAGTGAGGTCAGGTTTACGATAGTTAATCATAGGTTGTGGGATTAAAGAGAGGGGATACGTGCGCCGCGATGGCAAGCGCAACCGGGCCGACAGGCGGCCACAGGATTGGTGATGGGCTTTTTCTCGCTGATGCCCATCAGGCCATACCCGCCAGTAATCACCCGTTTAATCGGTTCGCCGGTGTCGGGATGTTGCGCCAGTGGGGCGTCCTTCATGCTCTGCACCAACTCAAAGCGACGGGGGGCTTCGCCCTCCCGCTGGCTAATGGTTTCATAAACATAGGTGGCCATGACGGAGTGGAGGCCCAGAAAAGGTAATAATAGAGGAAAGGCAAGGGGACCCTACGTAACAATTGTCGTCGGTCGTCAAGTCGTGCAATTTGGATCAATGAAAACGACCCTGACGCTCGAACGATTTTATGTGCTTCCGTGCTGCCTGTTGTTGTTGAATCTTTGTAACGAGATCATCGCCTACAAGGCTCGCCTGATTGACGATGCGATGCTGCGTACGCTTTTTATTATTGGGCTCGTGCTCTTCGGTTCATCGCTGGTGGCTTTGGCAATTGCGCCCGGTGTGGTTTGGGCGGTGCATGCGCTTCGGCGCACCAGCCGATCGAGAGCGGGTAGTCTCGGCGAAGCGGCCTTTCTTGTTGGTTTAGGTGCACTTATTTTTTGGATTTATTACCGTAACTACCTTCTAGGAACCCAAAGTATCTTACCACCCGCTTGGCGGAACGGTAGCCACTAGCCGAAGGGAGCTATGCGTCGCACCAGAAAATCAGAGTCCCGCGGGCAGCTCAAAACGCTTCACCGCACGGACGGCGACTTCTAGGACGATGGTCCGGCCCACGGGTTGGTTTACCAACAGCTCGAATAAATCGCTGCCCCGTTTCATGCCGCCTTTCATCGCAGTCACCTTGCGCCCATTGATGGTAAGAATTTCATCGCCACGGACGAGTCCCATGCCCGCGGCAGTTGAGTCCGGGCTGACTTCTTCGATATAAACATGGTCGATGCTTTGGGTGGTCTTGTTCCAAGTGGCCACAATCCCGATACCGTAACTGCACACCGCGTTACTTTTTACCTCAAATTTCGGTAAAGTGATGGTGGTGTCAGGTGAAGCAGCTTCTGCGTATCCGAGAATAGTCGTGAGACTAACGAGCAGCCACCCAGTGATGGTTGATCGCCGCCTGATTTTCTTCATGACGAATTTTAGCATGGATCGAATGACAAGAGTAAGCAGGGGCCGCCGTAATTAATTTTTACCGATTTTCTTAGCCGTCGATGTAATTTCATCGCTGATGGCCTGTGCGCGGCGTTCGGCTGCCAGAATCAGGGTAAGACTGGCCCGTGTTTTGATGTAAGCGGCATGCGATTTGGCTTCTGCATGGCCTGCCCGCGCAGCGATTTGAAACCAGGCGAGCGCTTCGGTGTCATTTTTTGTGACGCCTTCACCTTGGACATACATGACTCCTAGTCGATCTTGCGCGGCGGCTAAGCCTTGGTGGGCGGCGCGCTGACACCATTGCGCGGCTTGCCCGAGATCTTTGGGGACACCGTCGCCTTGAGCCAGAATGAGAGCGAGATTAAGTTGCGCGGCGGCCACGCCTTGCGCGGCGGCCAATCCTAACCAGCGCGCCGCTTCGGCCCCATTTTTTTGCACTCCTTCTTCGCCGCTGACAAAAAGGAAGCCGAGATGGCTTTGGGCGGCGGGATTACCGTGAAAGGCTCTGGCTGCTATTTGATCAAATTCTGTGTCCGCGATTCCAATTTCACCCATCGGCCGCTGATAAATCATCGGCATATATTCTCCCGTATAAGCGCGCTGCCAAAAATTTCCGGTGGCTCGATAGGTTGCTAAATTTGTGAAAGTGTAGCGATAGCCGGCGATGCGGATCATTTGCGGTGGTCGATCGAGGAAAGGATTGCCAGCAAAGAGGCTGAGCACCTGCGGGTTTTGCTCTAGGAGTTGCGTGGCGACTAAGCGATAAAGAGTCGCGGGCTTGTCGCGGGTTGCGAATTCGATCTGGAGCGTGGCCTCAAAGCGCGGAAAGCGTGGGGCAATAAATGAGCTGATATGGTCAAGGCGTTGAGGGAAGTAACGAAATTCATAGGGCCGCCAAGTTTGACCGCCATCATTGGAGCCGATAAATTCGGCAATGACATGCTGAAGGTCGAGGCGGGCGTAGAGTTGGTAGGCATTGACGCTGCCGAAGCCGTCGAAAATAAATTTCAACGGGCGCGAGATTGAATCCAGTATTATATTCCGCGGCATGGAGGCCGCATTCCCAAAGGCGATAATGGATAGGTAAAAATGAGCCCACAGTGCGACGCTCAAAAAGTGTCGTTGCCAGGCCGGCGCGGGGGTTGGCCAGGTTTGCCGTGCTGCAGAGTTGGCTAAATATTGCGCGAGTGCCGGCCGCCGGAACCAATGGGCGGCAGTAGTCAGCATTTGATCATCAAAAAGAAGCAGGCCGAGCGCGATCGAGGCCGTGTTGAGCCAACCAAAATTACAAGTCAGCTGAATGCCCGCTTGCAGAGCGAACCAAAGCCCGAAAGCCCACCACCGTCCACGCCGGCCGGCCAATACTGCGAGAAGCGGGGCCACTAATTCGGCGGCGAACGTTAGTACGGCTTCACCCACATGCCAGAAATGTGGCAATTGATGGTCAAGGTAGCCCAAAATAGTAGGGCAGGGGGCGACCTCGTAAAGCGTAGCCATGGCCGAGAGATTGGCCCAGTGAGGATCGCCGCTCAGGATTTTAGCTAGGCCCGATTCAAACATCACGCGAAACAACAACCAGCGAACCATGAAAATCACCAACGGGCGCGGCGGCGACGCCGCGCCAATTCCAGGGCGAAATCCTGCTGGGGCAAAGGGAATACAGAGCAGCGCAACCTCTAGCATTAGCCAATCAACTTGGGGATCAGAGAAAATTAGCCAGCCGCGCGCAAAAGAAAGTAAGCTCAGCCAGCATCCGAATAACGCGAGCCGCGGAAGGATATTAGCGAGCAAGGCGAGGGCCGAAAAAAGACCACCCCACTGCACGATTTGCAGCATACTGGGGCTGGTGCTGATCCAAAAGAGGGTCGGCGCTTTGAGAAAAGATTCTATGGTCGTGGGCTGCGCGGTGCGCAGTTGGGCCATCACAGTGCGCAAAGGAACGAGCCCCTGGGGGCCAATCAGCGCGGCACTTTCATTAATGATGCCTGAAAAAATGATGATAAAAACTACGCCAACTGCGCGCAATAAAATCCACCGTGGCCAAAGATAGGTCGCTGCACCTCCGCAGCCGGAGAAATCTTTTACCTGCTGCCACATCTGGGCCACGGCCGGTCGCAAGAGCTTGGGGTTGCCCGTCATGAGTAAGAGGGAGCGAGACGAATTTAAAACCGTGAGTCAAGAATCGGTCAGGCGCTCACCCCGGTGAAGGAGATCGTGCAAGGCCGCCTCCGGCATGATCATCGCAACTTGCTTAGGCTTGGCGGCATAAAATAATTAACCCGCGGCGGCTCACGCCAGCCCGCGGGTTATTAAACTCTCGAGGATTTTTTCGAAAGATTATGATTCTACTCGCGCATCATTCCTCGCCTGCGAGGCGGTGCTATCCGCCCACAGTTGGCGTGTCACTTTAAGTAAAACATAACCGCTCACAATAAATGTCACCGTCAGGATCCAGGCCATGCGCAAACGCGAAGGGTCGCCTGATGAGTACAAAAAGTTTCCGATCGCAAACAGTGATGACCAAATAACAGCGCAGCCCGCAAGCCAACCAACGAACGCTGCGCCACTCCGATTTTCAATCGCAACTTCTTCATCGGAGACTCCGGCCGCGGCCCGTACGGCCGTCCAACCTGGACCCGCTGGCTTCACTTTGCGGTAGAATGAAATCAAGGTGGCTTGATCTGTTTGGGGTCCCACAAATGCGGTGATCAGCCAGGCGAGAGTCGTCAAGCCGACTTGCACCATCGTGACGGCGGCGAAATCCGCTTTGGTCATCACCAGAGGAACGACCAACGAAGTCACCAGCGACATCACCATCGCCACAATTTCGCACCAGGCGGTGACCCGCCACCAAAACCAGCGAGCGATGTAGATCAGGCCGGTGCCCGCACCAATTGAGAGTAGGATTTGAAAAGCTTGCTGAGCCGAGGACATGGTCAAGCTAAGCAACGCTGCGACGACATAGAGCAAGATGGTTGAGAGCCGACCTACGTTAACGTAATGCGCTTCGGTGCCCGTTTTTTTAATAAAGCGCCGATAGAAATCGTGCACTAAGTAAGATGAACCCCAATTGAGGTGCGTCAGGATCGTCGAGGAATTAGCCGCCAGTAATCCGCCGATCATCAAGCCCACAAAGCCCACGGGGAGGAACTTCAGCATCGCTGGGAAAGCCGAATCATGCCCGATCATTGCGGCATCTGCGTTCGGGAAGGCCGATTTGATTGAGGCTAAGTCGGGGTAGATGATGATCGAGCAAAGCGCAGTGATGATCCAGGGCCATGGACGCAGGACGTAGTGGGCGATATTGAAGAACAGCGTTCCGCCCAGAGAGTCCTTTTCTGACTTCGAGGCTAACATGCGCTGGGCGACATATGAGCCGCCTCCGGGCTCAGAGCCGGGATACCAATTTGCCCACCAACTAATAGCGATGGGCATGATGAAAATCATGAGAGCCAATTCTGACATCGTGAAATTGGGCAACAGATCGAGGATGGGCTGCCCAGTCCCATTGGCCGTCGACATTGTCGGAACGCCCCCGGTGGTCACCACTTGTTGGGTCGCGAGTTTTGCAACCAAGGCTTTCAAGCCGGCCCACCCGTTTGCTTCGCCTACTAAGCGCCGGCCCACTTCGACCAGTGAAAACCAAGCAGCGGCAAAAACGGCGGTCATTTTAATAAAGAATTGCACCATATCGATCACCAGCACCCCCCAGAGTCCCGAGTGAGCGGCAAAGACCACATTGAGAATGCCGCAGAGCACAATCGTCTGCCAGGCGGGCATTCCAAAAAGAATATTAGCAATTTTGCAGGCGGCGAGAGTGACCATCCCCATAATAAAACAATTAAAAAACAGCCCTAGGTAGACGGCCCGAAACCCCCGTACCACGGATGCTTCTTGGCCAGAATAACGGTGTTCGTAGAATTCCAAATCTGTCATTACGCCGGATCGACGCCACAGGCGCGCGAAGAAAAAAACAGTTGAGACGCCTGTCAGCACAAACGCCCACCACTGCCAATTGCCTGCTACGCCATATTTACGCACCTGCTCGGTCACCCAATTAGGGGTGTCTGAAGAAAAAGTTGTCGCCACCATGGAAAGGCCAGCCAGCCACCACGGGACTGAGCGGCCAGAGGCGAAAAACTCAGAGGTGCTGCTCTTTGAGCGTTTGGCAAAAAATAAAGCAGGTACGAAACAAATTAAAATTGTTGCGACGACAATGGTCCAATCAAGCAGCGTGATATGCATAGATAAACAGAGGGTAACCGAAGGGAAATTTAGTTTTCCGGGTCAGGGGTTGTGAGAAGGCTGCCGCTCGTTGCTGATAAATCAAGGCCACATGATTGGGCTAAATTTGACTCTGGGTTTTCGTCCAGAGTCATGAAGGCGCATCCGGTTTAACGAGTGCAGGGCGAGCAGAATGAGTCCGGCTCGATTGACCGCTTTATTGCCGAGCAGACTTTGGCTTGGTCAATACCATCGCGTTCCACGGGCCGCTATACGGTACGCTTAAAGACCTGTCGGGGTGGTTTCGTTCTGCAAAATCTGTTCAAGCGTCTGGCGGCGGCGGATCAGCTGAAATTGTCCGCGCGCCTGCAGGAGAACTTCAGGTGCTTCCGGAAAGGAGTTATAGTTCTTCGTGCTCATCCCCGCGCAATAGGCCCCTGCACCACCAATAACGACGAGGTCGTTGGCCGCTGCTTCGGGCAAGGCTCGTGTGGCCAAGGTTTCGGGCTCACCAGGTGCACAGCTAATGAGGTCGCCAGATTCGCAGCAATGTCCCACCACCACATAATCCTGCGTTCGCCCCGTTGGCTTGGCCGGATAAAGATACACGGGGTGCTGTGAGCCGTATAAAGATGGACGCAGAATCTCCGTCATGCCGGAATCGAGCTTGAGGAATTGGCGGGTGCCAGTGGACACGACATCCTGGACTCGACACAGCACCGCGCCAGCGTTGGCAACCAAGAAGGTGCCCGGCTCGATTTCGAGTCGCAGTGATCGACCGTGCTCGGCGGCAAATTTCTCGAATGCGAGTTTCACGGGCGCACCTACGACTTGGGGGTCCGTGCCCTTTTCGTTGGCGACGCGCGCGACCTTGTAGCCACCACCGAGGTTGAGCGTGACGACTTCGGGAAAGCGCAGGACAAGCGCGAGGCTCGCCGCGGAGACTTCCTGCCAGACGACCGGATCACTGCCGGAACCGATGTGCGTGTGAATACGAACGACTTTGAGTTTATATTGAGTCGCGATGGCTTGAGCTTGATCGGCCCATTCATGCCAGATGCCAAAGGAAGAGTTGGGTCCGCCAACGTTGGTCTTGCCCGTGCCACCCGAGCCACGGCCGGGATTGAAGCGCAGGCCAACTTGCTGGCCGGGCATCGCCTGGCCGATACGCTCTAGTTGCAGGAGCGAACAGGCATTCACATGGATGCCCAAGCGGAGAAGTTCGGCGAAATCTATCGGGAGTTCTTGGGAGGATAGGGAAATCCGTTCGGCGGAGACGCCGGCCTTGATCGCGCGGCGCACTTCATAGCCAGAGCTGGCGTCTAAGTGGAGGCCCTTGGCGGCGAAGAGGCGAAGCACCGAGGCGTTCGGACAGGCCTTCATGGCGAACCGGACGGTCAGTCCG
>CAIOCT010000044.1 GCA_903856725.1 uncultured Verrucomicrobiota bacterium | reverse complement strand
CCACGGCGCGAACTTTCGCAAAGATAAATACAATATTGCTTACTGGGCCTGGGAATTACCGGAATTTCCTGATCATTGGGTAAAGCAAGCCGCTCATTTCCACGAGATCTGGTGTCCTTCTGCCTTCGTGCGTGATGCGATTGCCGCCAAAGTTTCTCGCCCCGTGCATGTCATGCCCCACGCCATTTCCTTCCCGGCCCCGACCGCCAATGGCCGCGAACGCTTCAAGCTACCCACCGATCGTTTTCTGTTTCTCTTCGCCTATGATCTCAACTCTTACCAAGAGAGAAAAAATCCGCTCGCGGTGGTCGCTGCTTATCGCCGCGCTTTTCCCAATGAACGCGGCGTGGGCTTAGTCATCAAAACCCAAAATCCTGAACGCAATACCGAAGCGTACGCTCGACTCCAAGCTGCTCTCACGGGCTTGCAGCATGCGCAAATCATCACGGAAGCACTCCCAAGCGGAGACGTCCATCTGCTGCAAGCCGCCTGCGATGCTTTCGTTTCACTCCACCGTGCAGAAGGCTTTGGTTTATCCGTGGCCGAATGCATGTATCTCAGTAAACCTGTGATTTCCACCGATTGGTCGGCGACAGCTGAATTTGTCAACGCGCACAATGGCTGCCCCGTAAGATGCACCTTGGTTAAATTGACCGAGACCCACGGGCCTTACCAACAAGGTCAAATCTGGGCGGAGCCAAACGTCGAACATGCCGCTGAGTGGATGCAACGACTGGTGAATGAGCCAGCCCTCGCCCAAACTTTAGGCCAACAAGCCGCAGCGGATATGCGGGAGCGCTTCGCGCCGGCAGTGATCGGAGCACGCTATCGCCGCCGACTGGATGCATTTGCCCTCTGGGCAAGTGAAGCCTAGCACGACTAACGAGCGAAGCTCGCTCAGACAAATTTCAGCTTCCGCGCGGCAAATAGCACCATCCGCAGCAACAGCCAACCGTGGCTCCAGCGCTGAATATTCGTGGATCCGTAGGTGCGCTCCCGATAGCGAATGGGCACGTCAGCAATTTTTAAATTTAATTTTGCCGCTCCAAAAAGGAGATCAAAATCACCAAAGGGATCAAAATCGCCGAAGTAAGCTCGGTTAGCGGCGATGCGTGCATAGTGCGCGCGACTGCATACCTTAGTTCCGCATAAAGTATCCTTCACCGGTTGGCCGAGCAGCCAAGTGAAAATAATACCAAAGGTCTTATTGGCACAAAGATTGAGAAACTGCATCGCCTTTTCGTCCATCGGGTAAACCAACCGCACCCCGTTAGCAAATTCTGCCCGACCATGGGCCAAGACGTCGTAAAACTTAGGGAGCTCCTCTGGTGGCATGGTTAGATCAGCATCGAGGATCATCAGAATATCGCCGGTCGCAGTGGCGAAACCCAGACGCACCGCATCGCCCTTACCTTTGCCCGTCTGCTGTAAATATTTAATCTTTCGCTGGGGATAAGCTGCCGCCACTCGCTGAATTTCCGCCCAGGTATCATCCCGGGAGTGACCTTCGACAAAAATCAGCTCCGTGCCAGCCCCCATGTCGGGCGTGCGCTGAACCGCAGCTTCAATATTACCCGATTCATTACGGGCCGGAATGATCACCGAAACGGTTCGGGCGGCGACCGGCGCAGCCCGCGAGGCGCGGGCTACACAAAACACGGTCAGACAAAAGCAGCTTAGCATTGGCGCGAGCCAGCGGTTGGCCAAAGACTCCAAGCCCAAGCAGCGGATCGGAAGCAATAGTCGCGGTTGGAGAAAAAGCGGGCTCCAATCGGCTAACTGCAGGAGATTCTGCACATCACCGGTACTCAACCAGCTCGACTTGGGCTGAGCCGAACGAATCCCCAGCCACTGACCCAGCGAAAGCAAGGGCCGCCACAGCGAGGAATAATAATTAATGATCACCCGAGTGTCGGCATGAGCAACAGTATGGAGGCGTTCTAATAATTGCTGCACATCCGCCGCTATATTGAGGGTGTCAGAAATAACGATGTAATCAAATTTCTCGGTGAGCACGAGATCTTCACCGGCTTGCTGAAAAAATTCAGCTTGGGGCAAACGATTTCGCGCTGCCGCTAACTGGGTCGCTGAAAGATCGATGCCTACTTTCCGACCCGCATGCAGCCGAGCGAGCAACTCTCCCGAGCCACACCCAATCTCCAGCACAGAGGCCCCAGCCGGGATGAGGAGATTATAATAATGAGCTAGGAGCTGACGGTAGTAACGCACCGGGGTCTTAGGCGTAGTAACCGCGGTATTATAAAAGCCCTGCATCTTCTCTAAGTGCTGGCGAGTGAGATCTGATGCGACGCTCATATTAGGTTTTATCTTTTTCCAAAACGACGAGGAGTCGAGCCGCGAACACCCGCGGAAATGGTCGCGTGATCATATCGAGGCTGCGCATCAACCCATGCAACAAACGCCCCCCCAAGGGCGGGCCCGAAAAACCGCCGGTGGCAAAATAATCAAAAGAGACCAGTGGTCGAACTTCGTGGAGTCGCCACCCCATGAGACGATTATGACCCTCGCCCCACCAGAAGAGCCGACTCGCTGAGCCTTGCGCCGCATAATAGTCTGCATCCGCTGCGACAAAACCAACCGGCGCCTCCCACGTAATCGGATCGCGCACTGCCACCGGTTCATGATGGAAAAAATGATAAACCATCCGGCCAATCCAGCTGGCT
>CAIOCT010000043.1 GCA_903856725.1 uncultured Verrucomicrobiota bacterium | reverse complement strand
TTATGCTGAGTGGAGTTGGCGGAGTGCTCGGCGTTTATGCCGGCTGGAAAGTTGGCCACTATTATCAATAGGCGGCCGCCACTTTAGAAAATAATCTGCACGCGCGAGAGCAGGCGCCCGCCGTCCGTCGTCGAACCGGGCCCATGACCATCGAGATAATCGAGCATGAATTTGATGTCCTGCCCCTTGAGATAATAATTTAAACCAAAAGTTGAGGTGCGGATTACGTTATTCTCCAATGCAGTGTTAGGCTGAAACTCCTCGTGCCGCACCACCGCCTGCAAGACAGCTGGGACCAGGTAATAGGCTGCGGTAGCCTGCCAGCCCTCTGCGTGAAACTTCCTAAAAGGAATGGCTGAGGTCGGCTGAAAAGTTCCCTGGAGTAATTCAAAATTTAATTCTCCGAGCCCATGAGTCCAAACCAAGTCAACGCCCTGCATGGTGCGCTGTCCTGAAAATAAGTTTCCGCTAAAGCCAAAATCACTCTTCGCCACGCCGGCGTCGGTAGACCAAAGTCCATCCAGCGCCAACGTTAACTTATCGCTGGCTGTCGCGATGGGCGTATAAGCGACCCGCACTGATTTTTGAAAATGACTGTTATCATTAGCGCTCACATTAGCGCCGTTGCCTTCTGCCACGACCGCCAAATAGCTCAGTTTTTTGCCCACCAAATCACCCATCACGCCCACGGCGAGCTGGCGACCATCCGCCAAGCGATCGCTAGACAATGATCGTTCGATCGTGAAAATTTTGGTGTCGCTCGCGAGCGCCTCGCCGCCAAACGCTGGCTTGAGCTGACCAAAGCGAACGTTCGCGAAATCATATTTATGCCAGTTGATAAAAATTTCATTAGCCCGCGCTAATTGACCCGTCCCCGCGCTCAGGGTATTACCCTGCAAATCAAGTTCCGCTTTGAAATCAAAGTCTTCCGCAAAAGTGCCGGCCATATGAAGGCGGGCGCGGCGAAAAAAGAACCGATCGCGGACCCCAGCCCAGCGAGGATCTGCAGCATGACCAAATTCAGCCTGGCCCTGTAAAAAACCGCCGAGGCTTAATTTGCTCTCTTTTCCATCAACGGAAGGCAGCAAAGCCGGCCCGGAGCCTTTCCAACCCAATTGCTTTTTCAAATCGCCATTCTCTTTAACCAAGGCTTCGACGCGTTGCTCCAAGCGAGCCAAACGATCCTCGACGCTCACCGCCGCCGAGGCACTTAAGGCCAGAAGGGCCCCGACAATAAATAATTTCAATAAGGCAGTTGGAGTACAAGCGATACGCATAGAGTAATGTGAAGGTTAACCATAACCAACCTGCCTGATGCGAGCATGAAGCTGCCCTGAAATAATATTAGGCAGCCCCCAAGGTCGAACTCCACCCAGCTAGAGACTATCTTCTATTAATAACCGCGAGCGGCGTTAGTGCGGCGGGGGTCGGCGTAGCCGGTGTAACCACCGGCGGCGTTGACCTCGATCGCATTGATGCCGCCAAAAATTTGGCCGGCGCCGGCGGGCTCAGCTAATTCAACTTTCCAGCCAAGGCGACTCAGGGCCGCAATATCGGCGGCGGGTAAGGAAGCTTCCGCCTGCAGCGACTCCTGATTATCTTTTCGCCAATTCAGCTCAAAATGAATGCGGGTGTCACCGATGGCCTCGCTCAATGGGCGGTCAAACGCCAACCGATCGAGCAAGGCTTGCAAGAGCGCCGTGGGAATCCGCGCCGCCCCCGGAATACCAATCGCAAAAATCGGCCGCCCTGCACGAAAGACCATCATTGGCGCGATCGTGCTGCGCGGACGCTTACCGGGCGCGACATAATTAATACTCTGCGGATCGGAGTACGCAAAATTACTCATCGAATCATTCAGCACGACGCCCGTCCCAGGCGGCACTACCCCAGCGCCAAAATGCAAACTTTGCGATTGGGTGGCGCACACAATATTACCCGCGGCATCAGCGACGAGAAAATGCGTGGTGGCCGCCATCGCGCTCTCTGAGGCGCCACTGTCATCCTGCCAGGCCACGGCGGGAACGGTGACGGTGGAGGCGCGCGCGCGCCGACGGATCGCGGCGATCGAATCGGGGGCGATCATTTTTTCGTAATTAAAATAAGCCTCAGGCGCATCCCCGATACTCCGCTGCACGAGCGGCTGCACTTCACGCCAAACTCGCCCCAACAAATCGAGATGCGTCGCGGAACGGAGTGGCCCACTCGCAAATGTCTCGGCCTCGAGCGCTTTCATGATCGTTAAAAACAAAGGCGCGCCACTCGTCGGCGGCGGGCTGGCCAACAAATGATAGCCCCGAAAATCTAAACTGATGGGCTCGACTAATCGTGCTTCATAG
Source organism: uncultured Verrucomicrobiota bacterium (assembly GCA_903856725.1). Taxonomy (GTDB): domain Bacteria; phylum Verrucomicrobiota; class Verrucomicrobiia; order Opitutales; family Opitutaceae; genus Lacunisphaera. Next base: position 22,551 of record CAIOCT010000043.1, on the reverse strand, counting down.
TGAGCGAGATCATCCAAGGTCAGGGCGCCCCCACCTTGCGCGGAGGCGGCTACGATCGCAGCCGCCACCGGCCCACGATAGAATCCATCGCGACCGTGCTGCGCTAATAATTCTAAAGTACGCGCCAAGTCCGCGTTGGCTAAATGCGAGCCGACGACCGGCAACTTCCCCTCGGGTAAATAAAGCCGCGCGATTTCAGCATCACCGCGCCGAAGTTTTTTCTCCTGCTCGGCAAAAAAAATGCGCGTCTTAGGCAAGACCTCAAAGCCAACGCGGGCCAACTTGAGCGCAGGGGCAATATCATCAGCCCACGGCTGGCGGCCCCATTTTTGGTGCGCCGTCCAAAGACCAGCCGCTAATCCTGGCACACAAGCCGAACCATAACCGTAGCTGTGATCTTCTTCGGGGCGGCGTAGATAGGCCGTCACGTCCAACGAGCCCGCCGCATCCATCGCATCCAAGGCGTAGGTTCGCCCCGAGGCGGCCTCATAATAAAGCAGCATGAGCTTCCCGCCCAGACCAGAGCTGTAAGGTTCAGCCACGCCGAGAGCGAGAGACACCGCCACAGCGGCGTCGATGGCGTTACCGCCAGCCTGCAAAATATCTACCCCCGCTTGGGCCGCCTGAGGATGTCCGGCTACGACCATCCCATGCGCAGCCTTCACCATCTCGACCGACACCGGTACGTTGGCCCCAGCAACAACCGTTAAGATGGTAAAAACCAGCGTGACCGCGAAAGAACGCCGCAAGCGAAATAACAAAAAAGAAGCGCTCATAACGGGGTATAGCTCACGGTGTTTGATAACATGATCGTGATGAACACGAGGCAGGTTGTCATCGGCCCTAAATAAATTTGCCCGGTTAAACGGTAAAAATAACGATTAAAATAAGGGAGCACGAACATGATCGGGACGACTGCAAACAGGAGGTTGATGTAAAGCCAACCCTCCGTCCAGTACACCGTACCGCGCACGGCAAAGGTTAAGTATTGGACCAGCACAATGAGCAGAAGACCCAGCGAATTAGCTAGGCCAGCCATGAGCATATTCTTCCACTCCGCTTGACCGGCCCAGCACAGCGCGCGGTTCACGCGGAGTGAATTCGAAAGAAAGAAAATAAAAAAAGCAGGCGCGTACATCAGCAGCAAAAGCAAAACAGTCGGCTGAAAGACGCGCACTCCAATAAAAATAAAACGATAATCAACGTGGAAAAAATAATAGACCGCGAAGAGCTGCAGGAAAAAAACTGCGTACAGCGTCAAGGCCAATAGCCCCGTTCGCCCCAAGGCGCGCGCGCTAATCTTGCAGCCAGCAAAAATCGCACGAGGCTGGAATTTTTTGCCGAATCTCCATGAGCCCAAGAAATAAAGCAGAAAGCCAACCAGTCCATTGAGGAGGGCCCACAGCATGACGCCGTTGTTCATGCGTTGTGGGAAAAACCACGTCTGGGCGCGACCCGAGGCTGCGACAAATATTTTTTGCGACAACTCGGTCAGGGGAATATAAGAAAAACACGCCACCAAAGCCCCCGAGATGAGCAGTCCCCAAAATAAATACCGCTCGGAACCCTGCGGAGCCGGTATGGCTACTGGCAGTGGCTGAACAAGTTTTTGAAAATACGGCAGATAAGTGAGCAGTAAATGCGCCAGGGGGACCAAGCCGAGAAACGCAGCGACCAGCGACGCCAAGGTTAGTAATTCTTTCCACATCCACATTTGATCGTGGCTCGCGAGGTCACTGGTAAGACCAAAGACCTGCGTAAAATAATCGATCTGGTGCGCCGTGGCTTCGCGACTGTACGGCTGGAAGGGATGTAGCGTCCGCTCATTATGTACCACACGTAAATTGCGAGCCGCAGCCGTCCCGTAATAACGATTTAGCGTCACCTCAGTGTGTGCGAGTTCAGCCGGATCGAGCGCTGAATTAATTAAGCGCAGCGCCTCTGGAGCGTGGCGCATATCGCCATTTTGTAATTCGTTGCGATACGCGCCTTCATCAAAATAAGCATAACTAAACCCGACGTGCGAACGGACGGGTTTGAGTATTTTAGCGGTGAACGAAAGCGCGTAACCTGAGACGTACACGGCATGCAATTTACTCGGGCGACCTAATCGCAAAGCCTCTTGGCCAAAATAACTAGCGCCTTGTAAGACCGCATTACCTCCAGCCGAATGACCGGTCGCGCCAATTTTAGTTGGGTCGATGTAATTAAGATTTTCCGTGTTGGCGGCATAGTTCACCACCGCGAATAACCCATAACCTTCGGTGGTGGCGGACTGGGCCGTAGCGGAGGAGCTTGAGCCCCCTTGGGCGTACGGATCGAGAGCGATCACCACGATACCGCGCCGCGCGAGTTCGAGGGAAATATTGGCTAATGATTCTTTGGAGCGCTGAAAGCCAGGCACGACAATAACCAGCGGAGCTGGTTGCTCCCGGGTGGCTGATCGTGGTCGAAAAAGATCGGCAGCCAACCACTGGCCATTCTGCGTAGGAATCTTAAGATCGATGACCTGCACGCGCCCACCAGAATTTTGAATCAGCGCCGCTAGCAAACTGGCCACGACCACCACAATGAAACAAGCCAGCAGCTGCTTTTGGCTTCGGCTGGTTCCACCCGAGATGGGCACGCTAAACGGCGAAGCATCAGACATCATAGTAACGAACTCAATTTTACTCAATTAACCTACGTTCCGCAAAAAAGCGGGCAGGGTCACAGCCGGAGGGGCCGCTACTCATATAATCGTAGCGCCCCGCCGCGTGATTTAATCACGCCCCCTGCCCAGCAGAATTTGCTGCGTTAGAGCTTCTTGGTTAATTGGAGCGACCAGGACTGACCGCGGGCCATCAAGTTATAGATCGCCGGATCATAGCCGCGTGAATCGCTGGAGAGCGGTGGCTTGCTGTTGCGCAGATTAATAACCCCGAGGCGAATCGTCGTGTCGTTGGTCCACTTGTTATTTGTGCGCAAGCGATAGGAAATATTCGCGTTGTAGGTAAGCGAATCACTGACGCGGTAACGATAGACCGTGGCGCTGTTAGTAACCACGGGGACAATGTAATTTGGCGCGCCGAGCGAATCGTAGATCGCTTGGGTGGTAGTGGCTCCACTATCGCTATAGTCGCCGATGTAGTACGCCGAGAGCCCTGCGCTCCAAGCATCACGCCGCCAGCCGATAGTAGCGCTGCCGCGCCAGACCGGAGTGGCGCCGCCGACACTGGCCGAATTGGTCCAGAGCAAATTAGTGCGCGAGGCCCCTGCGTTGTTATAAGCGTGGAAGTCGATGAGCTTCGTCCAGGTTGTGTTAAACGTGAAATTGCCGAGGGCGGTAACCGGAAAACGGTAGTTCAAATCAAAATCCACGCCGTTCACAAATTCCGATGATTTATTAAAGTAAGTCGTGCGTAGAATATCGATCGCGCCGACGACTGCTTTTTGATTACCAGCGGTCCGGGTGGAATTGTAGAGCGTGAAGAAATCACGATCGGCTTGCGTGACTGCTAAGCGCACGACGGAGCCGTCACCTTTGTAATTAGCAGTGCCGGAGCCCAAATCGATGGACCCGATCGACTGGCCAGCCGCGAGCGCAGCCTGCGTGGCGACGTTGAGCGCTAAATTGTCATCGGTAATGGAGCCGGAAGCAGCGATCACATTGGTTTGCGCGATCTCCCAGTAATCAACCCCGAAGGAGAGGCCCTTAACCATCGGCACCTCGATCACGATTCCAGCGGACTTGCCCTTGGATTCTTCAGGCTGAAGATTCGGATTGCCCGCGGCTATGCTGCGACGATTCGAAGGACCGTCGGTGGTCAGACCAGTGACTCCGCTACGGTAAGTATCCGTGCTGCCCGTCACCGTACGAATCAAGGTACCGGTGAAAAGCTGCGCTAAGTTAGGTGCATGAAAGCCCTCGTTGTAGGAACTGCGCACCATGGCCCAAGAGAACGGCCGCCAGTTAACCCCGAGCTTGGGCTTCGTGGTATCACCAAAATCAGAATAACTTTCAAAACGCGCCGATGCCGACAGCTCCAATGAGCGCACGAGCGGCAAGCGGAATTTATTACCAACGAGCGGAATGCTTGTCTCAACGTAAGCCGCTTCTACATGGCGCGTGCCATGGGTATCAGAGTTGGGCGAGAACCCGAGAAAATCATTCGAAGTTTCATCCAAGCCAGAACCGGCCGGATTTAGACCGGCGTAAGCAGGACGCAAATCGTCATAACCTTCGTAGCGCCATTCGCCACCGACCGCCGCGCCGATCGCATTGCCGCCCCAGATCGAGAGCACATCGCCGGCCGCACGGACGTCACCGCTTGCCAATTTTGTGATGCCCTCACGAATAAATTTCGAACGGAAGCCCGACTGTACCATCGAAGAATTAACGTATGGACCCGTTACGACGAGGGCGCCGTTCTGAACGGCAAAGGTCCGAGTAAAAGGATTAAAAGCCTTTAACGGATCGGTCTGATTGATTGCGGCGATGAGCAGGCTCTTCCGGCTCGGGCCTTCCTCTTCATCGGTGACGTGAGCTTGCGAATAAAGCACCGCGCTCTCCCAGGTCCAGTTATTGAAAAGTTTACCCCGCAAGCCAGCCACGCCGCGATAAACGGTATCGGTAACGGTCGCGGTGCGATCCATCAAATCGGTCAGACGCTTATTCGTGATCGAAACAGCGGAAGGCGTGCCGGTGAGACGCGGCGTGCCATCGGTATTAGCCGCACCTGTGGTCGACCAAAAACGTGTACCAAAGGGATTCCACGGATTACTGGCCGGCACGATAATGAATCCGTCGGTGCTCTGCGTGATCCCATCCGGCTCACGATAGGTCAGCGAGTCAGCGCGATAGAAACTCAGATCAGAGAAAAAAGTAACGCGGCTATTCAGATCATACTCGCCGCTAGCGAAAACATTGTAGCGCTTGGACTGCGGCTGGATCACGCGGTAGGCGTTATTATTCCAATAATAATCGTGCGTGAGACCGGCGCGAGAAGGCGAGGCTGTTAGAAATTGCGCACCATCGGTACCGTTGGGCGCGAGATAAAATACGCCTGTCGATGAAGCCAATGTAGCCGGTACGCCTGTCGGCCGCGCCCCGGTGAAGCCGGTGACCGCCCCAAAGGCGTTGGTCGCGGTGATCGTACCGAGCAGATAATTACCATATTCAGTAGTAGCAGAACGTAGATTAAACGTGGTGTTAGTGGAAACATTCCAGGGAGCTGGGGCGCGGTAGCTATTATCCGCCTCGGCTGAAAATTCCCGATCCCGCGCAAACATCGCTTGGCGCGTATAGTAATCAGCCACGATCATGCCGCGGCCCTTCCCATTGGAAAAATCAAAGCCATGCGTGAGGGTGGAACGGAATTCTGCCCCATCGCGATAATTAGTCTCCCCATAACGCAATTGCAGCTCGGTGCCGTTATAATCATGGCGGGTAACATAGTTAATGACGCCAGCCACTGCATCGGTGCCATAAATTGAAGAGGCGCCATCGCGCAGCACATCGATATGATCAAGGCCGCGGTTTGGCAGCTGATTGACATTGGTCGAGAGAGTCGGAACGCCCGCCTCTGATTGACTAATGGGGTGCGGAGCTAGGCGGCGGCCATTTAATAAGACGAGCGTGTTGCTCGAAGGGATTCCGCGCAGCGAGACGGTAGCGTTATCGCCGCGAGCAGTAGCGCCGAGCGTAGCCGTTTCGTTACCAGGCAAACCCGTGACCTGAGGCAACGAAGTGAGCAGGTCCGAAGCTTGCGAGGCATCACGCACTTCCATCGCTTCACGATTGAGGACGGTAACCGGCAGACTCTTTTCTGCGTCGAGGCGCTTAATATTAGAACCCGTGACGGTAAAAGTCTGCAGCACCACCGTCTCTTCTTTGGGATTCTGGGCCGCTGGCGCGGAAGCCGTGGGGCTCAATTGAGCCTGGGCCAAAGAAAAGCTGGTTGCAAAAGCCAGCAGGGCGAGGTTGCTCGCGCGACGAAGTGAATAGGATGTTAGGTTCATAGGTATCAGGGTTAATTAAGGTAAAAACCGGAGAGTGGCAAGAGGTGTTGCAGCGCCGCAGGGGCCATCCCCTTGTTCGAGTGCTCAACGTTAGGCACGGTGGCTAACGTCCAATTAAAAGGAACCTTCAGCGCCACCGCCACCGCCTGCGCGTGGGCAAAGAAATAGTGGCCACGCGCAAAACGATAGAGTCCTTGCGCATCAGCTTCCGGTGTATGACGAAGACTTTTATGCTGCGGATCAATATCTGCTTCGCCCAAAAGCACAACCAGCGGACGCGCAAATGCCGTCCGGAGGGCCGCTGCGTTTAAAACAGTCCCTTTAAGTCCGTACGGAAAAGGGGTGGTCAATTCGGGCAGCATATACCAACCCGCATTAGCCGCGACGAGACGAGTCACCCGTGCCTCTGGAATAAAATACAAAAACCGCTGGACGAATTGCGCTCCTGCCGAATGGCCATAGATCAGGTAATCATTACGCTGACTGCCTAATTGTTGACGAACGGCGTCGAAGATGGGCTCGATCATGCTATAAGACCATTGAGCCCGTGGCACCGGCTGACCGGTGGCATCAAATAAATTGCCGGAATTAAAAGCCTCCTCGCCGGGAAATTCAGTTTTCGAAAACTCCGGCACCACCAACCAGATTTTTTTCTGCTCAGCCAGCGCCACCCAATCATTCAAATATTCCTCGGCGTTGCGCCCTACGCCATGAATAACAAAAAGTACCGGTGCGTCTGCAGCGGCTCCGGCCGGCCGATAATGCCACACGGTTAATTTATGGCCGCCACCAGTGAAAAGGAAACTACCCCGCGTCGCCAGCTCACCGCCCCGCGTCGTTAGACTCAGACTAGCTAGACCCAGTAGAATTAAAACTAAGCGAAAAAATCGCATGCGAAATAGGTAAGAATAAAAGGGCAATAGGCCAATGCATCGAGTGATCAGCCAAAATATCTGCGTGGGGTTAACGCGCAGGAATCTATACTTTAATCACTAAGCCCCCTCCTGGCTAGAGGGTCGCTTCGCCGTAGCTATGGCGTAGTTCTACGTAAAATTGTCCAATAAAGATAAAACCCGCCTAGGGTCGTGCAATAAGTCTGGGCAAAGGCACGCCCCGACCCACAGGCCAGCGCGGTCTTGCAGTGTGAACGGACATCCCTCTGCTCATAGTAGTCATGACCACCCCGCCCTTCTCCGCTGCTGCGTTGCGGTTCATCCTCGTCGATGACACCGCAACTTTTCGTGGTCTGCTCAAAGATGCGTTGCAGCGCCGCTTCCAGCCGAGCGCGCTCCTTGATTTTAGCGACGGTCGCGATGCGCTGGCCGCGTGTCTCGCGACGCCACCCGATCTTCTCATTGCCGACCTTTACTTACGCGACATGGATGGGCGCGATATCGTTCGCGCCCTGCGCGAGCATGGCCTCTCCACTAAAGTAGTTATTTTAACAGCTCATCCTGAAGCGCAGCTCCCTGCAGAATTAGTGTCGCTGGGGGTAGCCGGCTTCGTGGATAAAAATTCACCGCTGGAACAAATCGATCGCGCTGTCCAATGCGTCCTAGAAGGCGGCATGTTTTTCTCGGCCACGGTGCCCCCGCCCGTCCCTTCGTCGCTCGCCAGTGAACCCGCCTTACCTCGAGCCGGAGCCAGCCTGCTCTCCGAACGTGAACAAGAAGTGGTGCGCCTGGTGGCGCGCGGCCTCGTCTCCAAGGAAGTCGCCAATCAACTTGGCCTCAGCCCTCGCACCGTGGAAAAACATCGCGCCCGGATTCTGGCTAAACTCGATCTACACGACATCCCAACGCTAGTCCGTTGGTGCCTACGCAACGGGCTGGGTTAAGCTAATCATTTAACTCGACGATGATGGGACGAGGCTCAGCTAGCGGTCGCGGGTTGCGCGACCGGCAAGAGCACCCGAAAAACCGCGCCGTGACCCGGCTGCGACTGCACTTCAAGTCGACCACCCTGAAGAGTAAGTAATTCCCGTGCGATGAAGAGACCAAGGCCGGTAGAGTCCTCATCGACCCCAGTAGGCTTTGCCGATAATTTCTGAAAGGGAGCAAAAATTTTTGCGAAATCAGCCGGCCCCAAACCCGGCCCACTATCGCGGACCTCAGCATAGACCCATCCGGCGGTCGTACCCATCGCGACCGTCACTGTCCCGCTCGGGGGAGAGAATTTGAGCGCGTTGCCGATCAAGTTGTCGAATACTTGACGCAAGCGATCACCATCCGCGTTAACAAGCGGCAATGACTTGGTGGCGGGCTCAAAAATGAGCCGTTGCTGTTTGTTCAGCGCCACGATGGCCAAACCTTCTGCCGCACTCTGCGCAATGATCGCTAAATCATGCTCGGTGGTGTTCAGCTGCAAATTTCCTTCCTCCATCGCAGCGGCATCCAGAAAATCACGCACGAGACTACGCATCCGGGCAGTGTCCGCTTGAATGCCTCCTGCTAATCGACGCACCGCAACTTCATCACTCGGATTACGCCCAATTAAACTAGCTGTAGCGTTGAGCGCGGTCAGCGGCACCTTTAAATCATGCGAGGCGATTTGCAGCAGGCGTGACTTGAGGCGCTCCGCAACTTCTGCGCGCTGCCGCGCGTGCTCGGTAGCTGCGCGCAGCCGTCGCTCGGTACGCAAACGATAACGTTGCAGCATGATGATGGCACCCAGCAAGAGGCCACCACCACCCAAGCTGGCGACGAGCGCTAAAGTTTGCGAACGTCGACGACCCAGCTCGGCTTTTTGCAACTCCTGCTCGCGCTTGAGCAAGGCGATCTCTAAGTCACGCTGTTCAGCACCGTACCGCGCGCGCAATTCACTCATGCGTTGTCGATCTTGCTCACCGCGCATTTGTTCCGTCGCGGCAGCTAGCTTGCGTTGATAATCAAGGGCCACTGCGGTCTCACCCCGCGCTTCACTGGTGAGCGCAAATTCCTGATAAAGATCCGCCAATACTTCTGCGCTCTCTAGCGTACCGGCAATCTGCAGGGCCGTACGCAAATGCGCCAAAGCCTCATCTAAACGCCCAGCCTTGCGCAATACCAACCCCAAGCGGCGATGCGTGTTGACGATATAGCGACGATATTTGAGCGCCTCGAAGGTCCCGAGGGCGCGCCCGAGATAATCTAAGGCTTGAGAAGTATCGCCGCGAGCATCCGCAATCAGCCCGATATTAGTTAATGACTCCGCGATTGCCCGCCGGTTGCCATAGCCCTCGCGGATATGCAGCGCCTCTTGATGGATCACCGCGGCTTGATCATAATGCCCTGAACTAAGATGATAATTACCTAAACTATTTAAGAGACTTGAGCGGATCCGATCATCACCCGCTTTGGTGGCCGCGGCTAACCCAAGTTTAAAATGCTGCAAGGCATCCTCATTGCGACCGTAACGTTGATAAGTTAATCCTAAGCCCCCGTGCGTGCGCGCAAGCACCGAGGCATCGCCTAAGGACTGCGTGAGCCGAAGCTCGGCTAAATGATTTTCTAAGGACTGCGGGTAATCTGTTAAATTCCAATACAAGCGCCCCAAGAGGTAGAGAAAATCGACCTGCAAGCGCACTTCCCCCAGCGCGCGCGCGCGCCCAAGGCCATCACGTGCCCCAGCGAGACCAGCTGGATAATCACCACGGCGGCGTTGTAAATTTACGACCGTCACCAACGCGTGTAAGGCCTCTCGCTCTGAGCTCGCCTTAGCGAGCGTCTGCTGAGCGGTAGCCCACACTTCATCGCCATCAAGGAGTTCGAGCTCCGCCGCACTCGCCAACGACGGCCCCACATCACGCAACGGCCGCGGGGGCACTGGCTGGCCCCAGCTACTGGCCACCCACCCGCCCAAAGCCAAAACCCCGAGGAGCAATTGTAGCGTTATCCTTCGCACCGGAACAATCGGCCAGAGTGTCACCGGCAGTTCAACCCCCAATGGCTGTTTCTTAAAACCGAGCGACGCTACTCCAGCGCGGGCTCAATATGCACGCTCACATCGCTGATACGATGACTTGCCGAAGCAATGAGCGCATCTTTGACGTCGTGCGCGATGCCGTGGCCTTCGCGCACCGTTAAATCACCATCCACCCGCACCTGAATATCCACAAGGTGACTGAGCCCACTTTTGCGCATCCGCACTTTGTCGAGCGCTTGCACCCCGGGTACCGCGAGCGCGAGCGCGCGCACCTCATTTTCAAAATTTTGCGGCGCGGCTGTATCCATGACATCGCCGAGGGCCTGCATAAACATGCCAAAGCCATTGAAGGCAATGATGACACAACCAAATAAAGCAGCCCAATCATCGGCTGTTTCCCAACCAGCACCGCCCCAAAGCGCGATACTAATACCCACAAAAGCAGCGCCCGAAGTGATGGCATCCGACCAATGGTGCATGGCCTCAATTCCCAGCGTAGTGCTCCCCACTTCTTCCCCCGCCATCCCCATCCGCCGAGAGAACCAAGTTTTAGCAATGATTACTCCAGCGAGCACCAATAATGTCCACCAAGCCGGACCTTGATGGGGCGTCCGAATTTCATGGACGGCATGTGAGGCGACCCATCCCGCCATGACAAAAATAAATAAGGCGACTACCAGTCCAACCAGCGGCTCCGCCTTACCGTGCCCGTATGGATGATTGGCATCTGGCGGACGCGCCGCCACCCGAAAGCCCGCCCAGACCAGCGTCGAAGATAAAATATCGAGCATGGACTCCGCTGCATCCGCAATCAGCGCATAAGTGTGCCCGAATATACCCCCCGCCAATTTCACCACCGCCAGTAAAGCGTTTAGCCCGATCCCGCGCAGCACCAAGCGAGCACTGGCGTTAGCGCGCTGCGCGACGGCTTGATGAACATTCGAGGACTTCATTTTAAGGTGCGGCCCACCTGATAAATAATCATGCCGCACGCTGATTGCTGCGCTCACGACACTCAAGCCTCCTGTCAATTGACTCACGCCGACATTGACCGCCACGCGCCACCGCGCCATACAGGGGTCGCTGTTTATGTCTGACACTGCCACTCCGATCGCCACTGATCCCGTTAAGCAATTCTCGGTTTTCTTACCCAATCGCGTCGGCCAACTTTATGACCTGACGGCCTTGCTCGCGAAGCATAACGTGCACGTGATGGCGATGACCACCCTCGACACGACTGACTGCGCCATCGATCGATTAATTGTGGATGACCCTGACCGCGCCCGCGAATTGATGGCGGCCACTCAATTTGCTTATACCGAGTGCGAAGTCCTCGCCGTGGAGATTTCTGATGAATCGCAACTCCAAGGCGTGTTGAACGCTCTGCTCACGGTGGAAATTAACATCCACTACTTGTATTCATTTTTTATGAGACCAGAGGGAAAATCGGCCCTCGCACTGAGTGTAGAAGATAATGATCTCGCCGCGAGCGCGCTCAATACGCGCGGCTACAAAGTGCTAACTCAGCGAGATATTTCGCGCTAAAGGCCAGTGGTTGCTCCCGGCCGCCGATAGGCCGGCTGAGCCATGAGGCTCAGCCTTTCACCCCAACCAATTGGTCGCCTTCCAACAAATAGACGCCGGTCAGATAACCGTTCTCGTACATTTCGCCCACGCGAAGTTTGCCCTCAAAAGTGATCGGCACATCCATGAGCGGCTTCACGCCTGCGCCGACCATTTTGACGACCACCCACTCATTGATTTTCGGCATGACCCCATAGCAACACATCATGGGGTCTTTGACTAAAAGCAGTTCCTTAACCAACCCGGCCTCCATACGAACCGGCAACATATAACCGGTGACGGCTACTTTTTGCTGATCGAGGGCCTTGATCTTGGCCGGGATTTGATCAGCGCCTGACGGTGGCTGCGCTTTAGGATCCGCATTATTAAATTCTGGCGCGGTGAACGTATAGGAGGCCAAGCGATCGAAGCCAACCAACTCATATTCGACCGCGGCTATGCCGATGACAGGCAAACTAACCACGCAGAGACTAAGCCATAAACCGAGGAGACGCCAAGAACGCTTCATGTCGGCAAGGTAGCCAGGATCTTAGCCGCGTCAAAGGATTTGGCCGTGGCCCTGACTCTTTCGTGTAGATCAATAGATCATCAGGCGCTGCTCACGACACCGGAGCGATCGCCTCGGCCACGGATACCCGATATGCCTTAAACGCCGGCACACACCCACCGAGAATACACAGTCCGACAAAAACAGCGGGGCCCCAACAAAAAACGGGATTCCATTGCAGTGGGTTGAGTACGACCCCGGTCTGAGCCTGAATGAGCGCGGCCACCGACCAAGCGAGTCCAGCGAAGACGGCGAAACCCGCGGTGGCTCCAAGCAGACCAATCACGGCGGCCTCACCCACCACTGCCCCAAATACGGTACGCCGGCGCGCCCCCAGTGCGCGCAAAATAGCGATATCCCGCGCACGTGCACTCATGGAATTGTAAATACTAACCAAAACAGAACCCGAGGCCACCACAGCCACCAGCCAGGCGACCAACGTCAGCACCTGATCAAACCAGGCAATCTTGTTAAATAATTCCGCTACGATTGTGCCAATGGGATACGCAAAGGTCAGCCGACTGCCCTGGCTATTGAGCCGCAAATTAAGCATCATACCGGCCTCCGGGGCCCGCAATTGCACCAGCACCGCACTCAGCTCAGTCGCCGCCAAAGGATTATGGCCCTTCATGGTTTGCACTCCCTCTAGTGGAATCCATATCACGCGATCAACCGGCGTGTTGGTCGGAGCTAAAACTCCGACCACCGTGTAAGTCTCCTCATGGTGCTCTGACTGAGGATTAAAAATAAGGCCATGCGAGGGATGAAAAGTAGTCCCAACCTGCCAGCCAAGTTTTTTGGCAGCATAACTTCCGACCACGGCTTCAAGTTTGCCGATTTGAAAAAAGCGCTCGCCGCGACCGACTTGATAACGATGGCCCGGCATATATTCCACGTCCGTAAATAACGATTCAGTCGTGCCCGCGATGCGCCACCCTTGATAATTATCCCCGACCGCCAACGGAATCGCTGTCTTCACCTCGCGCTGATGCCTGATCATTTCAAAATCAGCTGCCGTGAGATTACCTGGCGATGCCTCAAGATGAAAAATTGCGTTCAGGACCAATTGCAACTTCGACCCGCGCGCCCCGAGTACCGCATCGAAGCCAGAATTGGTCGCCGCAAACACCGCCTGCGATTGCGTTTTCACCACCCATACTGTCAGTAATAAACCGCTCGCCAACGCAATGCTACCCGCGGTCACCAACGTCGCCAGCAAGTGCTGCCGCAATGAACGATAGATAAGGTTGAAGATCATTTCAAAAAATGCCCACTACGGCGTCACTCAATTCCAACAAATACTCAAAAGGAGCTGAGCGGTGCGCTGAGTTGAACATGGGCAGATTGGCTGTCTTTAGTTCTGCGCAGCTGTTGTGACGAGCGCCCGATTGATCGTCATAAAATCTTGCATCTGTTCAAACTGGGCGAGCACGCGCTCATCGTGACTCACCAACAATAAAGCCGCACCGGATTCGCGACATACCTCGCGAATGAGTTGGAGCGCTTCCCGAGCGTTGCGACGATCAAGATTGCCCGTGGGTTCATCTGCGAGGACTAGCTTGGGGCGATTAGCCAAGGCTCGGGCGACCGCCACCCGCTGCTGCTGACCCGTCGAAAGCTGGCGCGGATAATGACCGAGTTTATCGCCCAGCCCCACCCGCTGTAATAAGGCTCCGGCTTGAGCACGGTCCACGCCATGGCCAAAGGCCATGCCGAGTTCCACATTTTCTAAAGCCGTATGCCCCTGGAGCAAATTAAAGGTCTGAAAAATATACCCCAGGCTCTCCGCTCGTTGCCGATCACGCCCCGCCTCGCTTAGTTGCGTTATTTCTCTTCCGGCGAGCAAGATAGACCCGCTATCAGGAGCAAGGATGCCCGCGATCAAATGGAGAAACGTGGTTTTCCCCGAGCCACTTTCGCCGCGCAGCGCACGCTGCTCACCGGCTTCTAAGTTGAATGAAGCCACCTCCACCACCCGATGAATAGCGCTAGCACCGTCCCGATTACCCCCAGGCGCCGCGTAGGTCTTAATAAGATTTTTAACTTCGAGCAGGGGCATAAGCGGAATTAACAGTCTTCACAGGTAAAATTAAACTCCCTAACAGGTCAATGCCGCGGCGGTTTGAAGTCAGATTAAACTGGCCTCACTCGCCGCCACTTGGCAGGTTGCCCGCGTTCAGTACCCTTACCCTTAGTTATGCTTAAATCTAATGTTTGGAAACAAACGGGAGCGCTGATTTTAGCGCTAGCCACTTTAGCAACTCCCGCCTTCGCCGGCGAAGCTGACATTAAGATCCCTGATCTTACTCATGTGCACTTCGATGGCCTCGGTGGTGTCAGCGGTCTCACGCTGATGTACTGGGGGATCGTGATCTGCGCACTCGGGGCCGCATTTGGCCTTATCCAATACACGCAGACCAAAGCCCTCCAGGTACATTCCTCGATGGCAAGCGTCTCCCACATGATTTGGGAGACCTGCAAAACCTATTTATTCACCCAGGGTAAGTTTCTCGCTATTCTCTGGGTGCTGATTGGCGCCTGCATGATCTATTACTTCGGCGTCTTGTCGCACAATACTGCCGCTCACGTCGTGGTCATTCTGCTCGCGTCCATTCTGGGCATCTTGGGCTCTTACGGCGTAGCTTGGTTCGGCATTCGCATTAACACCGTAGCCAACTCGCGTACCGCCTTCTCTGCTCTTAAGGGCAACGCGCTTAACACGCTCTTCATCCCACTTCGCTCCGGCATGAGCGTCGGCTTGCTCTTAGTCTGCGTCGAATTGTTCTTCATGATTTGCATCCTGGTGTTCTTACCCCGGGAACTCGTCGGACCTTGCTTTATCGGCTTCGCCATCGGCGAATCCCTCGGCGCCTCCGTTCTCCGCATCTGCGGCGGTATCTTCACCAAGATCGCCGATATCGGCTCCGATTTAATGAAGATTGTTTTCAAACTGCCCGAAGATGACCCAAAAAATCCTGGCGTCATCGCAGACTGCACCGGCGACAATGCCGGTGACTCCGTCGGGCCAACGGCCGATGGTTTCGAAACCTACGGCGTGACCGGTGTCGCGCTTATCTCGTTCCTCGCCCTTGCGCTGGTTGATAGCCAAGAGCTCTGCGCCATGCTCATCGTCTGGCTCTTTGTGATGCGCGCCCTGATGATCGTCACCTCACTCGTCTCTTATTTCATCAACGATGCCTTCTCGAAAGCCAAGTACGGCAGCTTGAAGGATTTTGATTACGAGGCTCCGTTAACGCACCTCGTCTGGATCACCTCGGCTGTTTCGATCGGCATCACTTTCGTCGCCTCTTACTACCTGCTTGCTCACCAAGCCGGCATTAACCCAGCTCTCTGGTGGGTGCTTTCCGTCATTATCAGCTGCGGCACCGTCGCCGGTGCACTGATTCCGGAATTCACCAAAGTGTTCGTCAGCACGAATTCCCGTCACGTCAAAGAAGTCACCAACTGCTCAAAGCACGGCGGCGCGTCCCTCAACATTTTGTCCGGCCTCGTCGCCGGCAACATGTCCGCCTTCTGGATGGGTCTCGTCATCATGCTGCTGATGGCGGCCTCGTATTACTTCTCCCAAAACGCCGCGCTGCTGGCGCTGATGCCGACTAAGTTCTTGTTCGCTGCGCCGATCTTCGCCTTCGGCCTGGTGGCCTTCGGCTTCCTCGGCATGGGTCCTGTCACAATCGCCGTCGATAGCTACGGCCCCGTGACCGATAATGCACAATCTGTTTACGAACTCTCGCAAATCGAAGGTCGCCCCGGCATCGCCGCTGAAATCGAAAAAGATTTCGGTTTCAAGCCCGACTTCCACAACGCCAAATACCAACTCGAAAAGGGTGATGGCGCCGGCAATACCTTCAAGGCCACTGCCAAACCTGTCCTCATCGGTACTGCCGTAGTCGGTGCGACCACGATGGTGTTCGGCATTATCATGCTGCTGCAAAAATTGTATGAAATTCAAGTCGCGTCTGGCGTGGCGGGACCCTTCAAGGAAGTCATCGGCGCACTGAGCATCGTGCAGCCGGAGATTATTCTTGGCCTCATCATGGGCGGCTCGGTCATCTACTGGTTCACCGGCGCCTCGATGCAGGCCGTCGTGACTGGGGCTTACAGCGCCGTAGTCTACATCAAGGAGCACATGAAGCTCGACGCTACGACTGCCTCTGAGAAAGATTCCAAGGAAGTCGTTCGCATCTGCACGGTCTATGCCCAAAAAGGCATGTGGAATATCTTCATCGTAGTATTCTGCTTCGCTTTAGCCCTGCCGTTCTTCAATGCCTACTTCTTTATCGGCTACCTAATCGGCATTGCCTTCTTCGGTCTATTCCAAGCCATCTTCATGGCGAATGCCGGCGGAGCTTGGGATAACGCCAAGAAGATCGTCGAAGTTGAACTTCGCCAAAAAGGCACCGACCTGCACGCGGCGACGGTGGTCGGTGATACCGTTGGCGATCCGTTCAAAGACACTTCTTCGGTCGCCATGAATCCTGTGATCAAGTTCACCACCCTCTTCGGCCTTCTCGCCGTCGAGATTGCGGTAACGATGACCAATCAAAACCTCAAAACTGGCATCGGCCTGTTCTTCTTCGCGGTGGCCCTCGTCTTTGTGTATCGCAGCTTCTACTGCATGCGCATTCCAGAGGACAACAGCGCAGGAATCTAATCGATTCAACCAGACCCTGCCCTTTTGGCGGCAGGCTCGTTTAACTCTCAAAGCCGCGGCTGTTTGCCGCGGCTTTTTTTAGCTAAAAATTTTCCGCAAAGCGGCGCGCGCTAACGCATTTTCCTCAGGCAATCCGATAGAAATACGCGCCCAATCTGTCATCGGCGGAAAAGCCCGGGCGATCGAAACACTCTCCGCTAACATCGCCGCCGCTACTTTCGCGTGCTCGCGACCTGTCTGGAAAAATACAAAATTAGTCTGCGACGCCGCATATGGTCGGCCCAACTCGCGCAGCAGAGCTAGTAATTTTTCTTTCTCGGCAACAATCTTCGCTCGGGTGGCAGCGACATAACCGTCATCGCGCAAGCTAGCAACTGCCGCAGTAATACTCGGGCCTGTCAGCGAACCCAAACCATAATTCCGCAACTGAGCCGCGATCTTGGGCGAAGTAACCCCGTAGCCGATGCGCATCCCCGCCAGGCCATAAATTTTCGAAAAGGTCCGGGCGACGATCAGATTACGATCAGCGTGAACAAGACCGACCAGCGTACGTCCCGCATAGTTATCGGCGAGATCCAGATAGGCTTCGTCCAAGAAGACCAATGCCTTAGGCGAAACTTCTTTAATGAAAGTGGCCAGCGCGCTCGGATCAACGACTGTGCTGGTTGGATTATTAGGGTTAGCGATATAGATCACCGTAGGCCGGTCTCTGATCTTCGCCGCCATCGCATCGAGATCGTGCTCAAGCTGCGCATTAACGGGAACAGGAATACCCCGACCGCCGAGAGCCTCCACCGCCCGCGGGAGCTGCAGATAACCTGGCGACGCGTAGATCGCCTCGCCTTTCTGCAAACCAAATTGCACGCCAACCGTCTCCAGCAGTTCGCCTGAGCCAACGCTCAAGACGATGTGATCGGGCGTAACGCCTTCTTTTTTTGCAATGAGCGCGATCAACTCATTCACTTCGCCATAAGGATAACGGGCCGCCTTCCCCGCCGAAAGATTCCGCAGCATCGCCTCGAGCGCAGCGGGTGAGGGACCAAAGGGATTTTCATTGAGCGATAGCCGAGCACGCACCGGCAACGTGGCCGCAAGGCGCTCCGGCGTCATTTGCGCCGCCATTTCGAAATTCATTAACCGCGACGTCAGCGCAAGCCCCGCCAGCGTAGCTCCATTAGAAATTAACCACTGTCGGCGACTTAACGGCAAAGGAGTGAACATAAAAAAAGAAATGAATTAGCCTGCCCCCCACACATACCCCGCCTCTCCTGCCCAACACAAGCCGTCCTTCCACCACCCGATTCTCGCTCAGTTTGTAATATATTATGTTACAAACCGAGTGCCGTGGCGCGGGACCTGGGCGGCAAGGGGCGAGCTAATGGGAGCACGGCCCTCGCCTCCGCTGCGGGCGGAGGGCACGACGGCGCGGCATCGAGATGTGCTTAAAGCCACGGGTCGAAAAGGATTTTGATAGCCTGCTTGGTGCGCAGCAATTCTACCCCGGCGGCGTACTGAGAAAAGGGCAAGGTGTGCGTAATCAAGGGAGCCAAGCGCAATTTTCCCTCGATGATAAACCGCAACGCCGTCTCAGCAGCGACCCGATTATGATCACCATAGCCCATGAGAAGCAGACCCGGACCGAACATGTGCCGACCACCATAGCGCACCTCTTCGCGGAGCACGCCAAATAAAGTAACGCAACGTTGGGTGCGGTCTAAAAGAAATTCAATGGAGGCGGGTACACCCGTGAGATCAATCGCATCATCCAAGGCGCCGGCCCCTCGCGTTGCTGGCCACGCCGTAGCATCAGGCTCAGCGGTGCGATGCGCGCCAAGAGCGCTGGCTAATTCCCGGCGTTCAGCAACGGGATCAATTCCGATGACTTCGGCGGCGCCGTGGGCGCGTGCTAATTGCACCGCCACTAAACCGGCGGGCCCCAATCCACTCAACCCGATGCGCCGACCGGCAATCCCCCCTAAGCGCGCTAGTTGCTGAAAGGATACTTCTACGCACATCGCTAATTCTAGCGAAGCGATCGCCGCGGCGCTGAGCGTCGTGGGCACCTCGAGTAAATCTTCTGCGCGTAAAATATTAAACTGCGCGTAACAACCCTGCGGCCGCCGACCGGTATCACGCCAAACCGCCACACGGGCACCCACGCTCACGGTGCTCACGCCGGCGCCGAGCGCCGCGACTTCGCCGACCGCCTCGTGCCCCGGCTGGCCTGGCAGATAGGGATAATTTAATTTCATCCCGGGAAACATGGGCTGACCGCCGAGAATATGCAGATCCCAGTGAGGACAAGTCGCGATGGCGAGAATCCGCACCAAGACTTCCCCAGCCCCAGGGGTTGGCACCGCGGCATCACGCCACACAGCGCGACCGGGCGCCTCAATTTGCAATAGCTTCATGGTGGCGGGAATGATCATCGAGAATTTAAAGCTTAATTCGCGAAGCCGGCCAGTCGAGCACCACTCCCAAGACGGGCGCGCGCTTACTTTCAATTAAAGCCCAAGCTTCAGCCGCTTGTTCTACCGGGAAGCGATGCGTCAAACAGCCAAGTGAATCCAACCGACCCGCTGCGATCCACTCGAGCGTGGTCTGTAATCGTGACGCAGTTGCACCTGAGGCGAGGTCGAAAGAAATCTCGGCATTACGAAATTCTTGAAGACTTTCCTGTAAATTAACGGCGCCCGCCGGCGAATAAAAACCCGCGATTACCATATGGCCACCCCGCGCCATTTGGGGGAGATAATCTTTCAACCCGCGTGTGCTGCCCACGGTTTCCACCAACACTTGCACTCGCTCACTGCCAAGTGCGCGGACCGCGGCCAGACCGTTATCAGTGCCACTCAAAACAGTGGACCCAAAACGAGAAAACCGCGCTAAGCGATCTGGGTGTCGGCCCACCAACACTACTTTTGCCCCGAGCTGCGCTAGGGTCTGTCCTGCCCATTGCCCCACGAGACCATCGCCGAGGACGACGGCAAGTTGCCCCGACTGAATCGGAGAGCGGGTGCCGCAATTATAACCCACCTGCGTCAATACGAGTCCGGCAAAAGCCAAAGGATCAATCCCTGCCGGCAAAGCTAGTAATGCGCCCTGCGCGCAAACAGCAGGCGAAACGTGTCCGGCAAATTGATTATCAAACATGCCGCAAACTTTACTCATCGAAGCGAACACCCAATCCCCCGGGGCAAAACGCTGGACTGCGGCACCGACCTGCCGGACCCGGCCAACTTTTTGATAACCGGCAATCATGGGAAAAGGCGCGGGATCACCCGACCTCCAAGCGACATCGCCAGAAATTCGCTCGCCGCGAAGAAACGATCCCTCCGTGCCATTGCTAATCCATGAATGATGCACGTCGACCACGACATCCTCCGGCCCCGGCTCAGGAGAGGTGATTTTCTGGTAAGCGACTTGATTGGGGCCCGTAAAGACCACCGCGTGCGATTCCATAAGATGAGAGTGCGCCGCAGTCCATCGGTTGCTTCAAGCTGCAATGCGATGATATTTCATCAGCGCTCATGAAGAAACGCACGCCGGCGTTTTCATCGACCCATAAAAAAGGCGCGGGCTAGCTTGCCCGCGCCAAGTGAAGACTAAACTAAGACGCCGTCCTAGAATTTCAGGCTTAGCTTGGTGTAATAAAATACGCCGTTAAAGCCGAACGGTGAAATACTGCTATAAGGGAAGATCCCAACGTTGTCCGTGCCGCTATAGGCCACGCCATTAGAAATCTTCGAACGAATATTCTCGTCAGGATAGACATCGAGGAGGTTATTCGCGCCAACGGAGATCGTAATGTTCTTCGTATAATGATAAGTCACATCAAGGTCGGTGAGCCACTTAGCGCCCCAAGTTTGGATGACTTGTTTATTAGTGGTCGTGCCACCCACGGAACCGGGGACCGCCGCGGCAAACTCGACATTATAACCTGGCGTTAACACATCGATGTTAGCTTGCGTGGTGCTCGCAAAAGCGACCGCCGAAACTTCGCCGTAGCGCACTTGGCGAGCGAGGAAGGAGAATTTACCGTATTCCCAGCCAGCGGAGAGATTGATATTATCGCGTGGCTGACCCTTTTCTAGACGAATGGTTTCCGTGAGATCAAAGAGCGGGGTAGTGGTGATCGCCGCGAGATTAGCGGGCGCCTGCTTGATCCGGCTGGCCTTCGTCGTGTTGTGATTAAAGCCACCGGTGAAGGTAAGCTTACCCGATGCGCTGGTAGTCCAGACATAGCGACCACTTACATCAATGCCCTTGGTGGTGGTATCGACTGCATTGGTGAAATAACGGCCACCGCCCACGCCGCTAATCCCTTGTGTAGCCAACAAGGCAATGATCGGAGCCCCCGTGAAGTTAGAGGAAAGAACGATGCGATCCTTGATGGCGATATTGTATAAATCAACGGAGGCAGAGAATCCGGATTTTTTGGAATTCCAAGTGATGCCACCGCTGGTGTTAGTCGATTTTTCCGGCGTCAGGCTCGTGGCGCCTAAAGCTTTAGCCGCCGCATTTCCGACGGGGAAGGTAAGAATATCGTATGGGACACCACCGATGAAATTAGTGGAAGTAGCGCTGAACCATTCTTGCGCTAAGTGCGGCGCGCGGAAGCCAGTGCTGAGTGAGCCGCGCAGCGCGAATTCATTGGTCAGCTCTACGCGAGAGGCGAGCTTGACGGTACTATTGTTGCCGAAGTCAGTATAATCTTCGAAGCGAGCGGCGAGGGAAACCAACCAGCGCTCCGTCAGATTTTGCTCGAGGTCGAGATAGACGGACTTGGCGCTGCGGGTATGGGAGCCGGCATCTGAAGGCTTGAAGCCAGGAAACACCTGAGCACCGACCGCGGCGAGGCCGCCATTGCTTGGGCCACCAATAATGGTGATACCACCGTTGCGGTAGGAGTCAGCCTCACCCGCCGCGATGGTATATTTTTCTGAGCGAACCTCAGCGCCAACGGCGAACTTCAGCGGTGTCGCTAGGCCCGCGTTAAATGACGTCGCGAGATCGAGGTTGGTCGTCCATTGACCAAATTTTAGCTGGCCATCGTAGAACGCGGTGTTGCTCGCGCCGCCCAGTGTAACGTTGGCGGAATTTGAGGTGCGATAATCAAGCGTGTTAGTGCCATAGGTAGTGCTGAGGTCGTAACTCCAGTTAGACGACTTGCCTTTAATGCCACTGCCGAAAGAGAAATCCTCCACAACGCTATCGATGTACGGCAGAAAGCCGTTAGGCCAAATGGTGCGAACAGTACGATCGTCGCCGGCGCGACGCGCAAAACCCGCGCCATTCGCGTGACGAATGCTGGTGCCACCGTAGAAATAAAGATCAAGATTATCAGCCAGCGGATAATCACCGTTTAGCCAAAGCCCTTTGTCCTTCGTCATGGGATCACCAAAACGGTGGTTGATGCGATTGACCGTCGCTTCGCGCGGATCGAGCGTGCCATTTGCTGGGCTGAGGCCGGTGCCCGAACCATAATTACCAGAAAACGCAACGGGGAGCCCGGTGGTGGGGCTGATACCAAAATATTGCTGCCGAGTATCAGCTAAACTCCGATTGGTGGGCGCATGATCGCGCAGATAAACATCAACGAAAAGCGAGCCCTTGTCGCCCAGGGCAACCCCAGTGAAGGCATCAAGTTTGTAGTCCTCGCCATCACCGACACCCGTAACGCCGTAACCGAGCGTCAAGCCCCAGCCAGCATCCTTACGCAGGATAACATTGATCACGCCAGCAATAGCGTCGGAGCCGTATTGAGCCGAGGCACCGTCGCGCAACACTTCGATGCGCTCGATCATCGCGGCCGGAATCGCATTAAAATCCGTGGAGACCG
>CAIOCT010000042.1 GCA_903856725.1 uncultured Verrucomicrobiota bacterium | reverse complement strand
TGGGTTTTTTCGCGACTCGAGGGCGTTGGGAGAGCAGCGACGCGGGCGACGCGGGGGTTGAGGCGTTGCGTGATGCGTTTAATTGCGCCGCCCTTGCCGGCCGCATCCCGACCTTCAAAAATAATGACCATACGGTGCCCAGTATCGACGATCCAGTCATGCATCTTCACGAGTTCGCCTTGAAGCCGGAATAATTCTTTAAAATAACGATTTCTGCTTTCGCGTGAGCTGTTCGCTTCGATGGGCTTAGCCGGCTGCTTTGGGTCGACCTTCTCCCAATCTTCACGCTCCATCTCGAGTTCCTCATCATAATCATCGATCAGTTCGCGATGGACGCGCTTCATCAGCTGGTTCTCGTGGTCTTGCGGAGTAGGCTTCATACGACTTAGGGGTACGCCCTCAATAAATAGGCTCTCATTAGACCGCGCAAGCCTGTCGGAGCATAGGCCACCCATTGCCTCACGATTTAACTTGACTGTAACATTGATCCAGCTGCGCGTTTAGCCTCCCTGCATCTGCTTGAGCTAACTGACCCAATTGCGCATCCCGGGCGGATACTCAAAAGTCCCGCCCGAGATCGCCTGACGGACTCATTAGGCCCCGGTTGGGGTCAGGTCAGGTTCAAAGCTTACGGCCAGACGATAAACTTGGCCTGGTCGCATGATCAGCGGATGGTCGCGCATGAACATTTGAACATAGTGCAACTTGCCGTAATTCGTTTTATACGCTGGGTCGGCGCTTACAACTTCAGTCTCCGCCCAGTTGGCTTGAAAATCATCTTTCAACACTGAGCAGCGGTGGCCGAGTGGTCCGAGAACGGGAGAATTGCCTACGCGATAACGGGAGTGCGGCGCGCCGATCACTAAAGCCATCCGGAATTTATCAAGTTGGACCTGGTTTTTGACGGTGTAGGCAAATTCGGCTGTGATTTTGCTGCCAGTGAAAGTCCATTGCACTTTCACGCTGCCGAGTCCTTTCACAATCTCTTCACTCTTATTGATCAGTTCAGGTTGTTCGTAGCGGAAGTAGAATGAATTTTTAAGCCCTAGGCCCGTTACGCATTTTTGCCCGTAGAAAGCGGGCAGGGTGATGTTTTCGCCGAAGGTCAGCTCGGGAATCATAACCGGCAGATAGGCGTTGTTGGGCCAATCAAAGATGCCTGGACAATGGGGGAACGTTAAATTGTCGGCGGTGCAATCTACGCCTGAACTGACGAGCGGGATCTGAACATGGAGGCCGGAATCAGCGTCTCGATAAATGAATAGGCCCTGCTCCTTGCGATTGCTCTTATCAAAAATAACGAAGCGACCGCTGGTGCGAACGGGATCGATCTTGAAGGCGTCAGGCAGGTTAACGGTTTTGGCCAGACGGGACCATTGGCAAAGGTAGCGCGCCGCATCAAAATTTGCCATGCGGGTGGTGTGCGAGGTATAGGCCGTCCGCTCATCGTCCCGGATATCGAGGAAACCTTGCTCCTGATCGAGGTAGGTTTGGAAGAAATAATAGAAGAGGCGGCGCAGGATATCGAAATACTTATTCTTTTGATCCTCGGGCACCCAACCATCACGGAGACCTTGTAGAATAAGTGTGATGCAATGCATCTGGCCATAAGCACCGGCACTGCGTCCATAGGCCCACCCGAGACCATCCGCGCGGACAAGATCAGGCATCATCTTGATATATTTTTCTGCGTAGGTTCGCAGTGTGGGTAGCTTGCGTTCGCGCAGGGCTGAATTTGCATGTAATTGCAACGCCGAGCGAGTGAAGACGAGGGCCATCACGCCATAGAGATTGAAGTTACCGCCTAGGCCTTTCTCCGCATCATCAAAGAAACCATTGGAGCTGGTTTGCTCGATCCGTTCGGCCATGCGCTCAATGAGGCGTGAGGTTTCGTCTTTTTTGGAGAGACCGAGGCTGTAGCGGCAAACGGCTTTTGCTATATTGAAGGCCTGCCAGTAATTGTCGTAGTCACTCCGGGTGAGCAGCAGTTTGTCTAATTTTTGGCGGGTCTCTTCTACGAGTCGCTCCCAGACGGGATTACGTTCTTTAGAAGGGCCGAAGGAAAGGAGTCCGAGGGAGGCGTAGGCGACGCCGTTTTCGCCGGCAGGTTCCGTGAAAGCCTGAGCCGTAATACAGCGAGCTGCGAGGTCGATGAGGTCGTGACCTTTAAGGGTGGTTTCACCTGTGGCCCGATAATATTCGCCTAAGGCGAAGGCGACATGGCCGGGTTCATCAGAACGAGGGCTTTCGCCCGCGGTCGGAGTGATCGTGCCGTCAGCGTTAATGGAGTCGAGATTATGGCTCAGCATTGAGCGGGCCATATCGAGACATTGCTCGGAGAAACTATTCATTCAGCGGAATCGTGTAAAAGGGTGGGCGGAAGGTGGATTTGTTCCAGTCGATGAAACGGGAGCAAGAGTGAATTATCGGGCGATCAATTTAATGAACTCAGCGTTCGTTTTAGTCTTGGCCAAACGGGTGACCATCGTGTCGGTGGCTTCTTCGATTTTCTGCTGCACCAGGGCACGGCGAAAAAAGTGGATGCCTTCGAGTGTTTTTTCGGCCAATAAGAGTTCTTCTTTGCGCGTGCCGGAGGAAGCGACGTTGACGGCGGGCCAAATGCGCATTTCTGCCGCTTTGCGATCGAGGACTAACTCCATGTTGCCGGTGCCCTTGAATTCTTGGAAGATTACATCATCCATCCGGGAGCCCGTTTCGACTAGAATTGAAGCGATGATGGTTAAAGAGCCGCCTTCTTCCGTATTACGGGCTGAGGCGAAAAGTTGGCGCGGGCGTTCGAGTGCGCGTACATCCAAACCGCCGGTGCCGGTGCGGCCTGAATTTTTAGCGGTGTTATGGGCGCGAGCCAGCCGAGTCAGCGAGTCAATCAAGAGGACGACATCTTTTCCGGCCTCAATCAGGCGCTTAGCGCGCTCAATGCAGAGATCGGAAACGCGTAGGTGATTCTCCACGGGATCATCGTTTGATGATGCCCACACTTCGGCAGGTACGCTCCGCTTGAAGTCTGTGACTTCTTCGGGGCGCTCGTCGACGAGCAGAATCATGACGTGACATTCGGGATGATTTTCAATGACGCCCAGGGCGATGTCGCGCAGGAAAGTGGTTTTTCCTGTGCGCGGCGGGGCGACGATCAGGCCGCGGGTGCCTTTGCCGATGGGGCAAAGAAGATCTATGACACGGTTAGTCATACGCCCATCTTTCATCTCGAGCTTAATTTGCTCGTTGGGGGTAATGGTCGTGAGGCTGGCGAAGTCTAGGGCGCGCCGGCGGGCTTCGAGATCGAGGCCATCGATTTTCTCGATAAAGCGGATCTTTGGGTTGGGGAAGCGCTCATCAGGAGTCGCTGAAGCGGTGATGAGACTGCCTTGCTGTAGGTGGAAGCGGCGCACAAGTTCGCGCGGCACAAAAGGATCCGTCGGGCGACGTTTGCCGTGTTTATTCAGGTCCAACAACTGGCCATTACGGCTGTTGTCGATGTCAAGCACGCCTTCGACCTGGATCGTATTATCCGGCTGGGCCGGCGGGGTGGTGGGAGCTAAGGCTGCCTCAGGGGCAACTGGCAGATTTTCATTATCCATACAAAAACGAGTTGGTGGAGCTGCCTAGGCTTGACCGTTTAATTCGTCAGTGGCATTTCCAAAACGCTCAGTTTAAACCCCAAATAGGAAAAACTTGTGACGGACCAAACGATAACCTCAGTGTCTCGGGAGAGTAGAGTTTTCAAACCCTCGGCCGATTTCACGAGCCAAGCTAATCTTGGCAGCTACGCCTCGTACCGTAAGCTTTACGCCGAGTCTGTCAACGCTCCAGACAAGTTTTGGTCAAAACAGGCCAAGGAGCATCTTACTTGGCGCAAGCCTTTCAAGCGAGTTTCTGAGTGGAAACCCCCACATGCTAAGTGGTTCCTCGGGGGGAAGTTAAATGTTTCTGAAAATTGCGTCGATCGTCACCTCGGTACAGCGCGCGAAAATAAAGCTGCCTTAATTTTCGAAGGTGAGCCTGGCGATGTCCGCACCATCACCTATCGCCAATTGTATTTTCACGTCTGTCGCATGGCTCATATTTTGGAGAATATGGGGATCAAGCCCGGCGATCGCATTGCCATTTACTTGCCCATGATTCCTGAGGCGGTGATTGCGATGTTGGCCTGTGCGCGCATTGGAGCTGTCCATACAGTTATTTTTGGTGGCTTCAGTGCCGAGGCTATCAAAGACCGCATCAACAACTGTCAGGCAAAGCTTGTCATTACAGCTGATGGTGGTTGGCGGCGCGGCAAGGTCATCGAGTTGAAGGCGAGTGTTGACCGAGCGCTGGAAGGCGCGCCGACCGTCCACACGGTGCTGGTGGTCAAACGTTGCGGAAATCCCGTGACCATGCGTGAGGGGCGTGATGTGTGGTGGCGGGAGGCCTGGGAGGGCGCCCCGAACTCGCATCGGGCCAAAGCGTTCGATTCTGAGCATCCGCTCTTCATTCTCTACACTTCTGGTTCCACGGGCAAACCCAAGGGCGTGCTCCATACTTCAGCCGGCTACCTCCTTGGAGCTAAGCTGAGTTCGCATTACGTTTTCGATTTAAAGGAAAATGATCGTTTCTTTTGTTCGGCCGACATCGGTTGGATTACCGGTCATAGTTACGTGGTTTACGGATTACTCTCCAACGGCGCCACGGTGTTTCTCTATGAAGGCGCGCCCAATCAGCCTGAGCCTGACCGTTTTTGGCAGATGATTGATCGTCATGGTCTGACGATTCTCTACACCGCGCCAACGGCGATTCGCGCTTTCATGCGTTGGGGCGACAACCACGTGCTGCGGCACCGTCTCGATTCGCTACGTCTGCTCGGATCAGTGGGTGAGCCCATTAATCCGGAAGCCTGGATGTGGTACCATAAGATGATCGGCAAGAAACGTTGCCCCATCGTTGATACTTGGTGGCAGACGGAAACTGGTTCGATCATGATCACGCCGCTGCCGGGGGTTGTGCCCACCAAGCCGGGTTCAGCGACGCTTCCGTTCTTCGGCGTCGTTCCTAAGATTGTTGATGAAAATGGCGATGAGGTTCCGCGGAATAACGGCGGCAAATTGGCCATCATGAAACCTTGGCCCGCGATGCTGCGGACTCTGTGGGGCGATGACGCTCGGTTTAAGCAGGCTTATTTTAGCGAATTCCCTGGTAAGCCCGGAGTCTATTTTACCGGCGACGGCGCGCGGCAGGATAAAGATGGTTATTTTTGGATCGTGGGCCGCATCGACGATGTGCTCAACATTTCTGGTCACCGCATCGGCACAGCCGAAATCGAAAGTGCTTTGGCTTCGCACCCTGCGGTGGCTGAATCGGCGGCAGTCGGGCGACCAGACGAACTTAAAGGTCATTCCCTCGTAGTCTTCGTCACGCTCAAGTCCACCCATACCGCTAGTGAGCAGTTGAAAGAAGACCTCCGCGCGCACGTGGGCAAAGAGATTGGCTCACTCGCCAAACCGGATCAGGTCCGCTTTGCTGCTGGTTTACCCAAGACGCGCTCAGGGAAAATTATGCGACGCTTACTCAAGGAACTCGCTACTACGGGTGAGATCAAGGGTGACACAACGACGTTGGAAGATTTCTCCGTCATCTCGGCCCTCAAATCTGATGAGGAATAAATCCGCCGGCTAAATGTTCTTGGCTCCCTCAGGGGCCAATTACCAACGAGCAGCCTTCACGCTGCTCGAATTGCTGGCTGTAGTTGCCCTGGTGGCTCTGCTGTGCGGTCTCCTGTTGGGAGCAGCTCGTCGGGTAGTCGAAGTGGGGCGCACTGCGCGTACTAAAGCTGAACTAGCCGTTCTTGCGGCGGCGTTGGAGAATTACCAGCGCCTTTACGGCGATTATCCTCAGACAGCAGATCCCTCGCAGCTTTTACAGTCGCTCGTCGGTCGACGCGGGCCGCGCAATACCGTCAGCTTTACGCCTAGCTTGTTAGGGCTCGCTCATTATCGAACCGTGGCCGGCCGCGATCCATGGGGTGATGTATCAGCCACCCTGATCGATGCATGGGACCAACCATATCAATATATCTACAAGGACCCAGCCGCGAGCTGGGGGCAGGTGAGCTACGTGCTTTATTCGAGGGGCCCGGATGGGCGCGATTTTCGAGGGCTTCTATCGGGTGGATTGGTCGATCCAAGTTTGCCGGAAAATTTGGATAATATTTACGCCAATCGCCCATGAATTTAAATTCATTCTTCACTGGGATACGACGTGCAAAGCATCCACCCCCTCAAGCTTTGGCATCGGCCTTCACCTTGCTTGAGCTGCTCGCGGTGCTTGCGGTGATCGGGATTTTGTCCGCTTTTATCTTTCCCAGTTTTCATGCCGCACGAACGGCCGCCCAGCAGGCTAAGACGCGACTGATGTTCGGTCAGTGGGGGCTCGCTTTTGAGGGGTTTTATCAAGAGTACGGTTACTATCCTGTGCTCGATGAGAGTAACCTAGTTAATCCAGCAGGTCAAAATATCGATCCAAGAACACCGCATCTCTTCCATGATTTGCTGGCGGCTCGGCGCCGAGATGGCACGGCGTTGCCGGCCTATGCCAGCGGTACGAGCGGGTGGTTGCCGGAAGCGCAGAATCGTAAGCTGATTTGCTTTTACTCTTTTGCCCTCGCTGATTTTACGCGCGATCGTGCAGCGGGTGCCAATTTATTATGGGATGGTTCTGAGCATACTGACATCGCGGTGCTGGTGGATCGAAATCTCGACGGGGTGATTCAATCAGGAAGCGATTTCATGATTTTACCGGCGGTGAATGGACTCACGCCAAGTTTAACAGATTTTCCCTTAGTCGGCGTGCGGGCGGGCGTAATTTTCTATGCACCCGCGCCGGGTGCCACGATTGCTAATCCTCAATTTATTTTTAGTTGGAAATGAAATATCCGCCTCATCATTGCTGCGCTTCGGCGAATCAAAAAAATATTTTCAGGCAACAAACTGGCGCTCTAACGAGCGGCTTTGGGGATTCGCGCGCCGGCGGTTTTAGCCTGCTCGAATTATTAGTCGTGATCAGCCTTATTGCCGTATTATCTTTAATGCTCAGTACTCAGATTGGTGGCAGTCGCCAGTCGACTGCACTGAAAGCGGCGCAGGCTACCGTATTTAACTTATTGGCGGCAGCTCGAACTAAGGCCATCGCGACTGGGCAATCATCTCGCGTGTTGATTCAGATTGATCACGTAAATTACGGCCAGCCAATCCGCTATTTGCGCTACCTTGCGGTGCAGACCCAAAATTCTAGCGGGTGGTCTGTTTTTGCCGAAGCCTATTTACCCGAAGGTATTTATATTGTGCCTGGGAATTTTAATGCTCTGCCGAAAGGTATTTTTTCTGAAACCAGTACAGGTGCATGGGTGAAGTCAGACGGTACTCCGCTGCGATCAACAGCGCTTCGCTCCAACCAAGTCATTTACGAGGCGATTAATAGTTTTTTGGTGGAACAGTGGGTGACTATCATTATTTCGGCAACCGCCGGCACGGTACAATCGGGTGATCTCATCATTGCCTCTGGGCAGAGGCGCAATCTGCCGATCTATGCCGCCGCTGAATCACCGGTAGTCTTGATCGAGCCAGAAAAGGTACGCGGACTTTCCCTGAGTGCGTATTCCGTGCCGATCTTAATTTATAATCGGATTAGTTTTTGATGAAATTATTGCGACATGGTGGACGGGGCTTTTCTCTGTTTGAGGTTATCGTCGCCGTCGGTATATTCGGGGCTGCAATCACGATTATGCTTAGTCTGCTGACTGCGCTGATCGTCTCAGCTGGTAAAACAAGCGATACTTTCGTCGCAGTACGTTTGCCTGACGCTGTGGAGCTTGAGTTGCAACAGGTCGCTCTTGCAGGCGGCTTTGACGCACTGGCGAGCCAGATCTCACGTTTAGCTGATCCATTGCCGGCCACCCTCAGGCTGGCGGCTGATCGAGCAATCGAGCGCGTGCGAACTTTGGATTATTTACCAGCAATCGAAGCAGAGCAAATTCCGACCGCTTCCCGTTATTTCTTGATCGAGGTATGGCGCTTCCCCGCACCGCCATTAGAGTATAGTGTAAGCGGTGCTGGGATCGCCGTCCAGGTGAGGGTTTCTTGGCCATTTTTTAGTCCCGGGGCCAGCCTCGCCAACCCGATTAGTGCGCGTGAGCAAATCGTTTTTAACTTGGCTTTAACTCGATGAAGCGTCTGCCCGCAGCTAAGCCACTGTACCCATTGGATGGCTTGAGGGCTGGATTTTTTTGCGGCCAGCGCGGTCACGCCGCTTTCACTCTTATAGAACTTCTCGTTGCGATGACCATCACGCTGATCTTGGCCGGTCTGCTGTTGTCAATCGTTCGGGTGACGCTGGGGATTTGGCAACGCACTCAGGATCATTTAGCGAGTGCTGCCCAAGCTAATTTGGCGCTCGATTTGCTTGAGCGAGATTTACACTCCGCTCTCTTTCGCGCCGACGGTAAAATTTGGTTGGTCGTACAGATAAATAACAGCGCCAGTAATTTAGTGAATCATGGTTGGCTCGTGCCAAGCGGACTCATTAAGCCGAGTTCTCTAGAGAGCCAAAGATTGGGGGGAATTGTGAGCGAGCGAATAGCTCCGCTCATCAGTAATGCACGATTTGGTTTATCCGGTGCGTGGCTTCGTTTCGTGTCCACGAATGATGAAGCCACGGGCGGTTTACCCGTGGCGGTGGCTTATCAAATCGCGCGCCGACCTGTGAGTGGAGCCGTGAGCTCGAGCAATCCAGCGGCTGTTCGTTACACTTTATTTCGAGCGGCAGTGAGTGCTGCCAGTAGCTTCGCGGTGGGGACAGATGTAACCGCTGCGGGCTATGGCAGCGCGGTAGTGGCTCCGGCCGCCTCCCGTACTGGCGCGACCCTTACTAATCCGAATAGCACCGATGCCTTAGCGAGTAACGTCGTTGATTTCGGCCTTTGGCTTTATGTTCGTGACTCAAATTCGAATAATCTACGTCGGGTCTTTCCCGCAGATAGTGATAATCTGACGCATGCATCGGTTGGTAACGAAAATGTCGCCGATGCCCATCGTTTTCCTGCGGCGGTCGATGTGATGATCAGGATTTTAACTGAATCAGGAGCGACTTTAATCTCAGAAATTGAATCACCAGCAGCGCATGTGAGCCGTCCGCCCAATTATAATTCTGATGCCGAGTGGTGGTGGGCAGTCGTGGAAGCTCATTCTCGGGTTTACACCAGACGTATTGAAATAAAGGCCGTGGGGTTATGAAAATTGCGCCCGTTAAGATGTCGGGAGGATTGATTGGGGGTAATAAATTATCTCTCGTCGCGAATCAAGCAGCAGGCCGACCCTATGCGCTGCGGCATAATCAGCGGGGCATGGCGCTGCTCATTACCCTGACGCTGCTCTCATTAATGGTGCTTACGGTTTTGGCGTTGAGTGCTCTGAATCGTGTGAGCGCACAGCAGGCGACTACGGCTGTTTATCAAATGCAGGCACGTCAAAATGCTTTGCTGGCACTCCGCCTAGGCCTTGGTGAATTACAGCAGCAGGCGGGTAACAATACGCGGCTAACTGGCATGGCTGGAGTAACCGGGGTCAGCGCGCTCGCCGCCAATAGCACGCGGCATTGGTGTGGTGTTTGGGAGCAGGGCACCGGTGCCTTTGTCGCCTGGCTGGCTTCGGGGGCGCAAACTACGAGTACCGCCGTGGTTCAAAGTGGGTTGAGCGTCGTTGAACTAGTTGGCCCGAATACTGTGGGCGCGGCTGCTGTTAATTCGGAGCATAGCATTGCGGGTAAAATTCCGCTTTGGCGAACCGACACGGCCGCGGCCCCTGGCATTGCGACGCTTGTAGGAAATTATGCTTATCTAGTCATTGATGAAGGCGTGAAGATTACGGCTTATGCCCCAGAGTCGCAACCGCGCGTCGCAAGGCTCAAGCCGCTACTCACCGGTACTGTTCCTGGCAGCGCGGCTGGTAAATTAGCCACGGCTCTTGCGACTTATTCGAGTAAATTACCGAACATCATTTCCTATGAGCAATTGAGTTTGCTCCCGACTCCGAATGCGCCGCTGACACCTTCGGTTTTACAGGACAATTTTAATCACGTTACTCTGACTAATCGCATGCTTAGTGGGAGTGATTACTTTTCGGGATGCATCAATATCAATACCACTTCGACAATCGTTTGGCGTAGTTTGCTGGAGACTTACAATACCGCGCCGGGAGTCGTGCCGATTACTTCGAGCAACTTGACCGCGAAGGGCAATGCCCTCGGTAACGGCCTTGCGGCGACCAACCTCGGTAAAATGGTGAATGGCCCATTTAGTAGCCCAGCCAATTTTAGCGTTTATCTCGCCACCGTCTTTCCGCTCACCGGCTCACCAACTTATATCGAGATTATGGCAGTGCTGGGCCCGTTGCTGGTGGTACGGTCAGATACATTTCGCATTCGCGCTTATGGAGAGGCGATTAATTCTCTAGCGACAGTCCCAGTTGAAGCTCGGGCTTTCTGTGAAGCCATCGTTCAGCGCAGCCCGCTGGTCGCCGCCAATTCGCTCGGGCAAAAATTTGTCCTGATCAATTTTCGTTGGCTCAGCCCTAACGATCTCTGAGCGCCCCACGGTTGCTCCCTAAGATTAGGCCAGTAGATCGCTCACGACTTGGCCGAATACATCCGTCAGCCGATAATAACGTCCCTGATGTTTATACGTGAGAGCCTTGTGATCGATACCCATCTGATGAAGAATTGTCGCTTGTAGGTCGTGTACGGAGACAGGCTTATCGATGATATTATAACCAAAGTCATCGGTAGCGCCGTAATTTAAACCGGGCTTAACGCCGCCTCCCGCCATCCACATAGTAAAGCAGCGAGGGTGATGATCCCGGCCATAATTATCCGCGGTCAACTTGCCTTGAGAATAATTTGTGCGGCCAAATTCACCACCCCAGATTACAAGGGTATCATCTAATAGGCCGCGTTGCTTAAGATCGGTTACGAGCGCATAGCTGGCTCTATCAACGTCGGCAGATTGCCGACGGATAAATTTGGGGAGATCGCCATGTTGATCCCAGCCGGGGTGATAGAGCTGAATGAAGCGAACATCCCGCTCTGCCAAGCGGCGAGCAAGTAGACAATTGGCGGCAAAGGTTCCTGGCTGTTTTGCCGATTCACCGTAAAGCTCATAGGTCGCGGCTGATTCACGCGAGGGGTCCATCACCTCCGGCACGCTCGTTTGCATGCGGTAGGCCATTTCATATTGGTCGATGCGCGAACTGATCTCGGGATCACCAAGTTCCGCCGCTTGGCGTGAATGCAATTCCGCTAGACGATCGAGAAATTGCCGCCGACTCGTCGCAGAAATTCCGGCGGGATTCTTGAGGAAAAGTACTGGGTCGCTGCCGCCGCGAAACTGAACTCCTTGATGAATGCTCGGCAGAAAGCCGTTACCCCACAGTCGTGAATACAGTGGTTGGTCGATGCGATCTTTGGAGATCAACACGACAAACCCCGGGAGGTTTTCATTGACGCTCCCAAGACCGTAGGAAAGCCAAGAGCCCATCGAGGGGCGGCCAGGTAATTGATGGCCTGTCTGGAAAAAAGTAATCGCGGGGTCGTGATTGATATGCTCGGTATGCATCGAGCGAATAAAGCACAAATCATCAGCCATTTTGGCCGTGTTGGGGAGTAGGTCACTAATCCAGGCCCGGCTTTGACCATGCTGCGCAAAGGAAAATAGCGAACCGGCTAGAGGATAATGAGCCTGATGAGCGGACATGCCCGTTAAGCGCTGCCCGCCACGAATGCTGTCGGGGAGGTCTTCACCTTGGCGCTGCTTCAGGAGTGGCTTATAATCGAAGAGATCGTGCTGGGAGGGCCCACCCGCCATAAAAAGATAAATAATCCGCTTAGCTTTTGGGGCGAAATGGGGATGGCCGAGAATGCCACGGGCTGGTTCAGGTGTAACCGGCGCGCCCAAAGCGGATTTTTGGAGCAAATGGGTGAGCGCCACTCCCCCTAAGCCGAGCGCAAAACGGCCAAAGAAATCCCGCCGCGACAGGCCAAAGTTAAGTTGATCGCAAAACATAGTGGGGCAGGGGTGGCAGCTTAACGCCGCATCAGCGTTTCGTCAAAGTTTAGTAAAGCTTGGGCTACAATTGCACAGGCAGCCCGATCGACCGCTGGCAGGGAGACATCAGTCACTGCTTCGCCAGCTTGATTGAATTCCTTCGTGGCTTTTTCATCCGCTTGAAATAGCGCGCGCTGCGATTCGTAGAGCTCATGCAAAATAGTTAGCTCTTCTTTTGCGGCTGTGCGTCCCGTCACCAGGCGAAACCCCCAAGCGAGGCGGTCATTGAGGCTAGCGCCGCCTTCCCGGAGCATGCGTTGTCCGATGAAGCGCGCCGCTTCGATGAATTGTACATCATTGAGTAGGGCGAGGGCTTGTAGCGGTGTGCTGGTATTTTGCCGAAGTACGGTGCACGTATTGCGCTCCGCCGCATCAAACATCAGCATCGTTGGGGGGGGCACGGTACGTTTCCAAAAAGTGTATAAACTTCGGCGGTGAAGGTCGTCTTGCTTGCCTTGTTCATATTTGGGTTTCCCCATCGCAATTTCTTCCCACAAGCCCGGCGGTTGATAAGGAAGCACGCTGGGTCCGCCGATTTTTTCGACGAGGAGGCCACTGGCGGCGAGAGCTTGGTCCCGCATCATTTCAGCGGTCAGGCGGCGAGCTGGACCGCGGGCTAACGATGAATTAGCTGGATCAAGGGCGCGTTGGGCGGGGGTTGTTTGTGAGGATTGGCGATAAGTAGCTGAGAGCGCAATTTGCCGTAGCGTACGTTTTACGTCCCAGCGATGCTGAACGAAATCTTGCGCAAGCCAGTCGAGCAATTCGGGATGAGTAGGCGGCGTGCCTTGCAGGCCAAAATTATCTGGAGTTCCGACAATGCCAGAGCCGAACATCATCTGCCAAATGCGATTCACCGTCACGCGAGCGAGCAAGGGATTCGTCGGGGCCGTCAACCATTGGGCTAGACCAAGTCGATTGCGGGGTGCTTGCGCGGGGAAACGCGGCAGAGCGCGGGGCGTATCGGCCGTGACCGCATCGCCAGGGCTATCATACGCGCCGCGGATTAAAATGTGAGCTGGTTTGGGCTGGGGGAGCTCATGCATGACCATTGCTTCAGGGATTGGTGTGGTCAGGGCGTTTTGTTCCTCACGGACCGCGTGTAAAGCTGCGGTGGCGATTTGGCTTGGCGTATCAATCAGAGAAATAAAATAATCAAACAAACCCGCGCGCTGGACTACAGTCAGTTTTTTAGGTGATTGAGTCCACGCTTGGGTGAAGTCGGATCGACCGGCGAGTTGCGCGACTTCCAATGCCGTCAGATTGCGTGCAAAGATTGCGAGATCACTGATTTTACCGCCCTTAAAGCCAGCGTCGCGAAAACGATAGCCGAGCGTCAAATCGGGTTCGGATTTTCCATAGGTAATATCTTTGAAGAGCCCGTCGCGGATTACTTCACTGGGTACCCGTGTACCGTTGAGCCAAATTTGGGCACCAGCCGCGCGGCTGGAGCCGTCGTAAGTAACTGTGAGGTGGGTCCAGGCATCGCTTGGCAGAACGGCTTTGCTAATAATTTTTAGCGAGGCGCCTGGCCAAAGATAATGCAGGCCAAAAGCCACGCGGCCGTTTTCCAGTAGGATTTCGTAACCGCGGCTACCGGCATCCGCAGGCGCTTTTGAGTGGTGCAACACTACCATTCGAGCTGCGCTGGCGCTCGTGGTTGGAGGTTGGAGCCAAAACGATAATGTAAAAGCATCCGTACGCTTGAAGGTAGCTAAGCCTGGGAAAGTTAGGCCATTTTCTCCATCGAGTTCCAGCACGGGACCCCGCGGGCTCGGAATGATTTTTGGCGTCTCGAATGTCTTTCCTGGTTTAGTCGGATCCACTGTATTCGCAACATGCCCGTCGGTGAGGGAGGTCAACGGATAGGCAGCGACGAGCCCAGCTAACTGGGTGGGGGCGGTTGGTATTTTTTCGGTGAGCCAGCGGCGGAAGGCGCGCTGGGCGCCACGGTTTGTTTTAGCTAAGACTTCCTCTGCATCAGCTGTTTTCTTGCGCAGGACTTCGAGTTGGCGAAATTGCTCGTCGGTGGTTAGGAGCAAACTCGGCAAAGGCATTGTATCGGCGAAGCCCTTGTAGGAGATTTGACCCGACTCATCGATGTTCTGGAAAAAAGCGAAGAGAGAATAATAATCGCGCTGGGTGATGGGGTCGAATTTGTGGTCATGGCAGCGGGCGCAATCTAGCGTGAGCCCGAGGAAGGCGGTGCCGAAGGTCGCGACGCGATCGGCCACGTAGGCGACGCGGTACTCTTCTTCCACGATGCCGCCTTCTTCGTTTTGATTATGAAGGCGATTAAACGCGGTCGCGAGATGTTGGTCCCGGGTCGCGTTGGGCAGCAAATCGCCGGCGAGTTGCCACGTGGCAAATTGGTCAAAGGGGAGGTTTTGGTTGAACGACTTAATGACCCAGTCGCGGTAGGCCCACATTGCCCGCGTGCGATCCATCTGGTAGCCGTGAGTATCGGCGTAACGCGCAATATCTAGCCAGTCGCTCGCCATACGTTCTCCGTAGCGGGGCGAGGCAAGGAGGCGGTCGACTACGCGCTCGTAAGCACCGGGGTGAATATCAGCTATAAAAGCATCGGTTTCAGCCGGAGTCGGCGGAAGACCCGTGAGGTCGAGCGTCACTCGGCGAATGAGTTGCGCCCGGTCTGCCTCAGGGGCCGAGGTTAATTGCGCTGTCGGCAGTTGGGCCCGCACGAAAGTGTCGATTGGTGAAATTATGTTCGGTGATTTCTGTAGCGGAGTTGCGGCCGCGATGGGGTCAAAAGCCCAATGCGCGGACCACGGGGCTCCCTCGGCCACCCAACGACGCAGGAGGGCGATTTCGGTTGGCTTCAATTGACGACCAGCCGTGCGCGGGGGCATGACCTCTTCGTCATCAGCGCTGCTGGTTCTGATGACCAATTCACTTTCGGCCGGGTCGCCAGGGGTCACCACCGTTATAGATTTTTGAGTTCGAAAAAGACCATCCTTAGTATCGAGCCGCAGTTTGGCTTTGCGCCCGCGTTCATCCGGACCGTGGCAATGATAACACGCATCGGAGAGAATCGGCAGGATGTCGTGGCGAAAATTAACAGGAGCTGGCGACCCCGTTTCAGTGGCGGCAGCAGTGAAAACAAAGGTTGGCAGGGCCCACGCTAACAGGCACGCCAGGCGCACAACTGGAAAAATAGACTGGGACGATACAAACAAGGAGGAATGCTTTTTTCGGGGAATTTAATGAATCACACCGCGTCTAAATAACCTCAGCGCAGGGGCTAAGATCAAGGCGCGAATGGGGGGCGGCTCGTATTTATTTCATCATTTTATTTTTTACAGTGGCACGCTACGCAGGGTGGGTCTCTTTTTGGCGTAATTTTCGGTGGATATGATGATTTGGACTTCACCGATTCTGGCGCGTAGTTTATAAAAAACTATGCATCACACTTTATTGCTTATGTTCTTGGCCGTTGGCCTGTATGCCGCCGAAGTGCCGCCGCTGACCGACATCGTGCAAGCGCTCGAGGTGGATTGGCCAAAAAACAAGACCATTCATTTTGTTTGTCATGGGCACAGCGTGCCCGCCGGTTATTTCAAAACGCCGGTGGTTAATTCTGATCAATCCTATCCCGCTCTCTGGCAAACGGGTTTGCGGCAGCAGTTTCCTCACGCGGTGTTGAATGTCATTGTTACTGCGATTGGTGGGGAGGATTCCATCGCGGGTGCCGCTCGATTTGAGCGCGATGTGCTAGCGCTGCGACCTGCGGTGGTGACGATAGACTACGCCCTCAATGATCGCGGAGCGGGCTTGGTAAAGGCTAAGGCTGCCTGGGTACAGATGATTAAGGCCGCGAAGTCGGCGGGGATTCGCGTTATTTTGCTAACACCCACTCCCGATCAGCGGGTAAATATTGATGATCCGAAAAATTCATTGAATTTACATGCTGAGCAAGTGCGCGCGTTGGCGAAAGAGCACGAAGTCTTGCTGATTGATAGCCTCGCCCTCTTTAAAGCCCGTCTAAAGGCAGGGGTGCCACTGCCGGATCTAATGTCTCAGGTTAATCATCCCAATGGGGCTGGGCATGCGCTGATCGCGGAAGCTTTACTTGGCTTATTCCGCAAATAATTACCCCTGAGCTAGGCTGCAAGCAGGTGGGGGGAGAAGGGTCGTCCGCAATTATGGGCGGCGAGGGGCTTTAAAAAATGGTGCCAGGGGCGAGGATTGAACTCGCGACCAAAGGCTTATGAGTCCTCTGCTCTACCACTGAGCTACCCTGGCAAAAGGGAATACGTTAGAAGCCACATTTTTTCCTAGAAATCCACAAGATTTTTTTAGCGGCTTAAGGGATAGGCTGGTGAGCCCACGGTGGGTCCGAACATAGGGTTATGGATTAATTGAGTATTAATCGGTTTTACCATTCTTCAAAAGAGTCTTCCCACGGCAGGCTAACCGACACAGATTTTTACTTCCCTATGACTACCCGTATGATCGCTTTCGCATTTTTTGTCTTTGGTGTTTGGTTAACGGCAGAAGCAGGGCTAGCGTCGCGCTATCCCGATCAACGGCCGGCTGCGACCTTACGTATGAATGCGGAGGATCAGGGAGTTGTGCTTTCGTACGGCGATGGACCTAACCAGTGCGATTATTTAGGAGCCAGAGAGGCCGTCATTTTTGAAGATAAAGGAAATTTTTATCTCCATTATGATGGCGCGGGTCCGCGTGGCTGGTTGGCCTGCCTCGCGACCAGTCACGATTTAGTGCATTGGGATAAGCGGGGGCCAGTCTTGGATCTTGGTGAACCGGGCAGTTTGGATTCGGCGTCAGCCTCTTCTCCCTGGGTGATCAAAGACCAAGGCGTCTGGCACATGTTCTATGTGGGAACCCCGCACGCTTCGAATTCTCGCAATCGCGTTCCTATGTTTCCGTACCTCACAATGAAAGCCCGTAGCGCTGCGCCTGAGGGGCCGTGGGAAAAACAGTATGCCTGCATT
Organism: uncultured Verrucomicrobiota bacterium; assembly: GCA_903856725.1. Classification (GTDB taxonomy): domain Bacteria; phylum Verrucomicrobiota; class Verrucomicrobiia; order Opitutales; family Opitutaceae; genus Lacunisphaera. The sequence goes on along the minus strand of CAIOCT010000042.1, from coordinate 20,430 downwards.
CCGTTTCGTACTCAGCCCAATACGTATTACGCCGCGACGGCCAGCCCGGGCTGCGTATTCAAATATCGTGATGAATTTTTGATGTATTTTAGCGCATCGGTTGAGAAACCAAAAATTTTACGCACACTTGGCTTAGCGACTACACGCGACCTCAATGGCGCTTGGGTGGTAGCGGAACAGCCCCTTTTTGCGCTGGAGGAGCAGATTGAAAATAGCGCAATTTATTATGAAAAAACGAATGATACGTGGTTTTTATTCACGAATCATATCGGTCTCAACGATAAGAATCAGGAATACACTGACGCCATTTGGGTTTATTGGAGCCACGATCCGAAGCACTGGGTCGCCGCGCAAAAGGCGATCGTACTCGATGGCGCCAACTGCACGTGGTCTCAGGAATGCATTGGCATGCCTTCCCTCATCCAGGTGGGTGATCGCTTAGCGCTATTCTATGATGGGGCGGGTGGCACTAGCCTCAATCACATGCAGCGTAAGATCGGTCTCGCTTGGTTAAAACTTCCGCTCATCGCCCCCGCTCTCAACAGCTCTCAGTAAATTTATGCAGCGCAGCGACGGCAGGGGCCGCAGTCGCCGTTCTCTTCGGGGAATGATTTCGTCCAGCTCGGTTCTGGGATGCAGGTGAAGGCGATGCGCATGGGCGCAAGCTTGCTTGTGGCGCCTCTGTCTTCGGAAGAATTTTTAATCTCCGCTCACCCCGCGTTTGCCTCAATAGGGAAGTGGCAGCGGAAGCAGGTGCCCTGGCCCAGGGCAGTCTCGAGAGTGACAAATCCTTTATGACGGCGGACGAGGCGTATGACGGTAGCGAGGCCGAGCCCGGTGCCTTTATCTTTCGGCTTGGTGCTAAAAAATGGGTCGAATAATTTAGGCAAAATATGCGCCGGGATACCGGTGCCATTGTCCCGTACGCTAATTACAATATAGTCGCCGGCGGCGGGGGTATCGCCCATGACCGCGGTGAGCCCACTCGGAATGGTTCGACGATCGATCTGAATTGTGAGCTGGCCACCTTCTGGCATGGCATCCCGGGCGTTAACGCAAAGATTCATCACGATCTGATGGATCTGGGTGGGGTCCACCAGTACGCGCGGCAGATCCGCAGCAGCTTCGTAATTGACCTCATATAAGCGTCCAAACGTCTCTTTAATCATCGCTGCTACTTCGGCGGCCGGTTCGGTTGGGCTTGTTAATTCAAGGGCGGCATCCTCTCCGCGGGCAAACATCATCAGCTGACGGAGCATGCTAGCGCCCCGCTCTGTACTCGTAAGAATTTGATCGAGATGAATTTTAAAATTCTGCCCCTCTTTCATTTCGATGAGCTGCGCGCTGCCGTAGATTGCGCTGAGAATATTATTCACGTCATGGATTGTACTCCCAGCGAGTTGACCTAGTAATTCGATTCGCTGGGAATGCAGTAACTGCTCTTCGAGTTGTTTCTCCTCGGTGCGATCTCGAACTACAAAATGGACGATGCGGCGCCCTTGCCACGGGATCAGGGTGCAGGAAATTTCGACAACGGTTGCGGTGTTCTGGGAAAATTTAAGGGCCGTTTCGAGCGCCAGTACCGTTGTCGGGTTAGCGGCGATCGTCTGCTTTAATTTCGCCGTCACTTCGGGTAAGAAATAGTTATAAAAATTTTCTAATTGGGCGGAAGCGGGCAGCAGCAGTCGCGTAAAGGCCGCATTGCGTTGCAGGATCTTTCCGTCCAACTCAGCCAACACTACCCCATAGGGTGCGTAGTTAATGGCGGCCTCCATCCGGGCGCGTTCCTCATAGAGTTGGCGGAATCGATTTAACCGCGTGATGGTCCGTAAGCGGGCACGCAGTTCAATCGAATCGAAGGGCTTCGAGAGGAAGTCGTCGGCTCCTGCTTCCAGGCCGCGGAGCATAGATTCACGATCGTCCAGCGCCGTGAGCATAAGAATCGGGATATTCGCTAACGCCGGATCAGCGCGCAGCTTGGTGCAGACTTCATAGCCATCCATTTCCGGCATCATCACATCTAGTAGAACAAGATCTGGAATTTCGCTTTGAGCTACGTGCAGAGCTTCGGCGCCCGAATGAGCAACGAGCAGCTGATAACCATCGGCGATGAGGAGATTTCGGAGCAAGCGAACGGCGTTCGGCTCGTCATCGACGATAAGAATTTTGCTCAGCGCAGTCATGCTCAAGAGGACTTTGCGGATGAGGCTGGCTTCAGCTGCTCGAGGATAAGTCGATCGAGTTCCGCTAGATTCAGAGGTTTACTTAAATAGGCATTCGCCCCGGCCTCGAGGCAGCGAATGCTGTCCTCCGGCATAGCGAGTGCGGTCAGGGTGATGATAGGAATAGCGGCGGTTGCGGAGTTGGCCCGTAAGCGGCGCGTAGCTTCGAGTCCATCGAGCACCGGCATTTGGATATCCATGAGGATGAGGGCGGGCTGATCAGTGATCGCGCGATCAATCGCTTCCTGTCCATCATGGGCAAAGATAACTCGGCAACCACGCGGCCGCAGATGATTTTCGAGCAGGAGGAGATTGGCCGGATTATCTTCGGCGATCAGAATAAGTGGATTGTTGGGGAGGAGCGCACGGAAGGGAGCGTCCGAGCGTAGCCGCGTCGTCGTTTGGCTGCCGGCCAGGGGATTCTGGAGCGGGAGGGTAATCGTGAAGCGAGCGCCTTGACCCGGTTTGCTGGCGACAGCGACGGTGCCGCCGTGCATCTCCGTCATTCGTTTAACCAGGGAAAGACCTAGGCCGGTGCCCGCATATTTTCGATTCAGTGCGCTATCGATTTGCTGAAAGGATTTAAATAATTTCGGTAGATCTTTTTCATCAATCCCGATGCCGTTATCTTGAACCGAGAAACTGATCTGATGACGATCAATCGGTTGGCTGACTTCGATAATGATATGCCCACCCTCCGGGGTGAATTTTACAGAATTTGCCAGCAAGTTAACCAGGATTTGCTTGAGCCGACGGGCGTCGACATGGAGGTAGAGAATTTCTTGGTGATAATTGGATTCGAGGGTGATTTTCTTCCGGTGCGCGGCCTCGCGAACGAAGCGCAAGCTCGATTCAACAACATCGCGGACCGCGGCCTCTTGGATGTCGAGTTGCAGCATGCCAGCCTCAATCTTCGAAAGATCGAGGATGTCGTTGATGAGAGATAGCAAATAACGCCCGCTTTCCTCTACGCTGCAGACGCTTTCCAGTTGGTCGCGATTCAGTTCGCCCAAGGTCTCTTTCCGGAGAATTTCAGCCATGCCTAAGATCACATTGAGGGGTGTTCTTAATTCATGACTCATACTCGCCAGAAATTCACTTTTGGCCTGATTGGCGGCTTCGGCGATTTGGCGGGCTTCATTAAACTGTTTGGCTTCGGTCAGATCGCGAATGACGAAGTGAACAATCCGTCGTCCTTCCCAAGGAACTAAAGCAAAGGAAATTTCCACAACGGTAGCTGGGTTGAGCGCTCCATTAAGAGACGTTTCCAGCGGGGTGAGGGTGATCGGGTCGAAGGCGATCGATTGCTGGAGCTTCAGCGCCGTTTCGGCGGGTAAGTAGGAATTGAAATTATCAATCTCCGTCGAAGTCGGCGCGAGGAGCCGAACAAAAGCCGCGTTGCGTTGCAAAATGCGGCCATCTAATTCGGCGAGCACCACGCCGTAGGGCGCGTAGGCGATAGCGGCTTCGAGACGGGCACGTTCTTCGTAGAGTTGGCGGAAACGATTCAGTCGAGTGATCGTACGTAAACGGGCGCGGAGTTCGAAGGAGTCGAAAGGCTTAGAAATGAAATCATCGGCACCGGCTTCTAATCCATGAATCCTTGATTCTTGGTCATCCAAAGCGGTGAGAAGCAAAATCGGGACATTCGCGAGGCGAAGGTCAGCGCGCAGTTTAGCGCAGACCTCATAGCCGTCCATATCAGGCATCATGACATCCAGGAGGACGACATCAGGGGTTTCGCGCATGGCCACGGCAAGCGCTTCAGCTCCCGAGTGGGCGGTCAGCACGTTATAACCGTCAGGTGATAGGACTCCGCGCAGCATCCGGACGGCGTTAATTTCGTCGTCAACAATCAAGATTTTACTCGGAACTGGCATGGGAAGTAGAGGAGCGATGCTGGTGGCGCAGCGGAGCAGAAAGGTGGAGGGAGAAAATGATTAGGTCGAGTGGTTGGTGCAGCTCGGTCAAAAAGATTAGCCCATTAGCGGAGCGCGCTAGGTTGGCTCAGTGGGGCAAACTTTTTGCTTTTAGCAATTCTCGAAAGTCTATCTGGGGGAAGATTAAAGAGAGGCATCTCTCCTTGATGGTTGGGTTGCCGGCGGCGAAAAACATCGCGGAAGCCAAAGGGGCGCAGATCGCAAAAAAGCATAGGTTAGCCTAAAAGGCCACATTACCTATCGACCATTCGCCCCGAAAATTGAGGAGAAAACAGTCAGCGCGCCGAGTTCTGGTTTAAGCTGGTTCCGAGCATCAAATCAGACCCAGCGCGCTGACAAAATAATCAAGTAAAGATAAAGGCCCGGGCACCTTGCGGTACCCGGGCCAAAATCGGGGGTGGGTGCTCGCCACGCACTCTTCCCCATTCGCACAGCATTGGGCGCCTCGCTTTCGCGGGCCGTGTGCTTCCCGACGCTACTCACCGCGGCATGCGATGCTATCGGTCTCATAGCGGGACCGTCCCGGTCTTTTCAGGCCGGAATTTATCGAGTGAGGTCTCTTCGCCCGGTTCGGTTCCATCTGCCGATGGTTAACTCGCCGGACGGGTGTTGGCACGCCTACAACGTCTGCGTTTCGCACCAACACCGTGCCACGGGGACGGCCTCAGCTTTTGGCTGAGCGTTGGCCCTGTGTAACGGGTCTGACCTCTTACCTCTCAGGTTGCTTTCGACTTGCAGTTGGGTGACGCGGTTTTACGCGCCGCCCCAAGGAGGAGGTTTTGCGAGCTTTGCCAGACTCGCCCGCTCCCCGCTGCGCCGTGTCCCTTTCGCGCCCCGCCTTTGCAGGCCGGGCCTTTTGGTGGGGTGGACCCACCGGAACATTGCGCTGCGTCCTGATCATACAGTAGCAACCATAACCCTCTGGGTAACTGCATCGATGCAAGGTCTGAAACTGACCTTGGATCTGACTCGACTTGGCCGCGGTTTCTAAGTTCGCGCCTCGCCGCACAGCTCCTTTGTCGCATAACTGGATCGGCTGCGACACCGTCCAGAGGAACTGGTGATATTTGCCTGCATGTGGCTCGCGCCACGGAGGGGAGGGCGGCACCAGTTGCCACCCGCCTTTCCCCGGTTGCCCGGGATTATCCCAGTCGCGCTCTCAGCGGGTTTTTCATGCCGCCGCACTGCGACTGTTCTATCAAGGAACGTCATTAATTTGCGTCCGCTTTGTCGGAAAGTCACGGGGTTGTTCTGCTCAATTTATTCACCAGCGAGGGTGGTGAATAAATTGTGCCTAAAGTCATGCACCGAGTTATTCACCGGGGACGCGGTGATCCGGAAGGGATGAAGGAGGAAGGGGGCAGCCAGCGTGCCCCCATGTGCGACCTATTCTGTAGGGTGAAGGCGAAAGCTTAACACAGCATCAGCAGTGCCGCGGAGCATGACTAATTTTCCGGCTTCGATTTTCGCTTCAAAAAGGCTGGTTCCTGAGGTGAGGGAGAGTTGCATTTCACCGACTTGAAGAATTTTTCCGCCGCTTAAGAATAGATATTCGATTTCATTATTTGCATCGCGACGGATGAGGCAAAAATCCGCATCGGTTGATACAGCCCAATCCGGTTGGACTAATCGGCGCTGAGCTGAACTCGGCCGCCCCGTTGCCGCGGCGATCAGCAGATCACTTCTGCCGCTGGCTTGCTGAATCATCACGCCGACATTCGACTCATCAGCCGTTTGGCCCGTCTCGGTTCGCAAACTGATTCGACTGATCGTCTTGATTTTTGTACGGTCGGTATAGGGTTCGAGGATTGCGACAAAAGTGGAGGCGAGTTTTTCAGTAGTGGCACCTTGTCGGCGAACCAGCAAACTGGGCACCCAAGTTTCATTACCGCGTTCGATGAGCCAACTTTCGGCGAGAGCGGCTTGGGTTCCGCTAGTTAGATCAGTGTAACGCAAATGCACCTCGGCTCCCGTCGGAAGATAGCGATAACGGTCTTCAATTTTCCAATCAACTTGCCAGCCCGGGGTCGGGGAGCCGCCGTGAAAATTGCGCATTTGAGTCTCGTGTCCAAAATCTGCGAGGGGAGTCAAAGGGATTCCAGTGGCACTGACGGTTCCGAAATAGCCGTGCATAAATTTTGCGTGATCGTGGCCGCCGGTGACGCGAAAAATATCTAGGATATAACTATCTTGGGGTGACAGATCGACCAGGAGAAGCGATCGTTCGAATTGCTGAAGTGCGGTCGTTTGGACTAAGGCAGGCCCCTCTGCGCGAATTAGTTTAACCGTGTCTCCAGCAGCCCAAGCCGTGGTTGTTCCGACGACACTGCCCTTGCGGGGATTCAATTGAACCTGCAGAGGTTCGGTCTCGGGCACGCCAAAACGAACTAACTGATTTTTAGCGTCCACAACCACTGTGTTATGGGCAGCGCTCATTTTGTACCAATTAGCTCGAGGAGAATACCAGCCCCCGAATTGCACCGGGGGATAACCAAACCCTGATAATATCTCTAGGCCGTGCGCAAATAACCCAATATTCAGGGCATCGCCACGGCCATGGTTGCCGGCGATATCGTAATCCAGCCAAACCGCTCGCTGGCGGTCGCCGGTGCCTGATCTTAAAATACCCAGGCCCCACTGAGATTTATTAACTGATGCCGTTTTGATAGCCGTGCCGTGCGTGCTGATGGCAGCAGCGACGTTCTGTTGAAACTGCGCGGGCTGCGCATTCAATAAATCATAAGGTAGGTTGGTGGTGGTGCTACCGTTGGCGCGGTAAAGCAGCTGTACATAGAGCGGGTCGTGGGTGATTTCATAGAGCCGCCAAAAGAGTGAGTAATCGGAGACCAAGGGAATGCCGCCCAGAGCTGGCTCGAAGAAATTTTTGCTGAAGGTTGCCCCGGCGTAATTAAGGTCCTGCGTACCGAAGGCGCCGGCATCGCCGATTTTGGGGTAATATTTTTCGCCGAGCCAAGTATCGACATGGAAGCGATGAGTAGACTGCAAGTTTGGAACCGCTTTAACGAGGGTCGACAGTAGTTCAGGAGAAAGTCGGTCAAAGAGAGCGAGCACATTAGCCAGGGTGCGCGGGACGAAAGTGCTGTAAGCGCCCAAGCCTTTTTCACCGCTGAGACCATCCACCACGGTGGCTTGCGTGAGCATGCGCTGAAGTGCGCCAATAATTTGGTCGCGGTTTTGAGGCCAAGCCAAAACCGCTTGGCTGATGATCAAGGTAATATCCGTATTGGGGAAATTACTAAATATTTTCTGCGGCTGGCGGGAAACTTCGCGCAGAATGCCTGTTTCAATATTATTCTTAATATCCGCAATATTGTCTTTGGCGCTGGGGAGTTGATACTGACGAGCTTGGCCCGAGAGAAAGCTGACCAGCGTGGGATCGTGATCCAGCGCGGGAAAAATCATATCGTAGGCGAGCGCCAGCTCCATGCTTTCTCGGCAGGCATCATGCCAGACAGATACCATCCCCGCGCCCACGACAGGATCGACCCGTTCATAGGATAAACCCTGTTTCAGGAAATCAAACGTCCCGTAAAGATCGGCGACGCGATCGAGCATGATGGCTGCTTTGTGGGCGTAAGCAGGATCACCGGTCAGCACGTAAGCCATCGCGAGGGTGCGAATCCCCGTAAGCATGACCTGTTTCCATTGACCGTAGATCAAGTAAGCGCCGATAAAATGCCAACGGTTCGGACCATCGCTGTAGCCGGTGCCATCGTCGACGCCAAAGCGGTGCAAGGGATCGGTAGCGGCGGGGTGGTCAGAGTTGACCAAGAGCGAACGATCGGCGCGGGCCGGATCGAAAATTCCGTGGGCATCGATCCCTGACTTATAGAATGCCGCAAAATCATTTTTTGGAAAAGTTTCCTGACAATGCGGGCAGGCTACTTTCCAAGGACGATTGAGCGCATCAATTTTCCAAGTATTCATGGGCGTGCTCTGCCGGCACTGTGGGCAAAAGCCATTCGACCACACGTGCCAGGAGCGCTGGATGGTGGCACCAAACATGGCGGACCACAGCTCGGTATCAGATTTTTTAAGCCAAATTTGGGCTGCCGTGAGACAGGCTTGAGCCTGGGCTTGGGCTGCGGGATTCTGCGCTAAATTGCTCCGCAGGGTTTGGGTTAAAGCGGGTGTGAAAAAAACGGACTCGGATTTTCGACTGAAGCTCGTGGCCCGACTTGTTGCCACGCTGCCAATCAGTACCATCAAAATTAACGCAGCGGTGTGACGCAGCGGAGTGGCAGCGAGTGGGGACGAAGGGTTCATACTAACAATAGTCTAAAACCCTGATCACTCCATCAAGCGTAAGTGTACTTATAAAGTAAAAGAGGCTCAATTATCACCAGCCAAGGCCACGGCCCGATCAGCCCACGAGTTCGGTGGGAAGGTGCGGCAGAAATTACAAACTCCCGCAGGGCCCCAGGGAGGGGCAAGTGCGTGAACGCACTCGATTAATTTAAGCCGAAAACCGCGGCTTAGCAGCTGACGTTTTTCCCTTCGCCGCCGAAGTGGCTGAGTCGTTCTGCTTCGGCGGTCTTCGAGACGCCGGCGGGAGCGTAATGGAATTGCAGGGCCCGGCGGCGATTATCAGACGAATTGTGGGGCGTGCCGTGCGGCAGGAGGCCGTCGAAAAACAGCAAGCCGCCGGGTTTGAGCGGCACAGCTACTGACTGAGTGCCAAGAATGGTGTTGTCGCAAATTTGCCAGTCACGTCGTTGAAAATGTAAAATGGGGCCCTCTTTATGGCGGTCGGGGAGAATTTGCATGCAGCCATTTTCGACGGTGGCTTCATCGAGAGCAATCCAGACGCCCACGACGGGTGTACCGATGGGATAATCAAAATAGGCCTTGTCTTGGTGCCATGGTTTTTCGCGGCCGAGGCGAGGTGGCTTAATGAGCGCCATATCTTGAAACATCGAAGGCTCGGCACCGTGCAACAGGGGTTGGAGTGCGGCCAACATTTTGGGGTGGTGGGAAATCGCTTTGAGTCGCTCGTCAAAATCCACGAATAGACCTAGTTTCCGCACGGCATCTTGGCGCTGTTCTGGTCCTAGGGTAGCTAAAATTTCCTTCGCTTTCCCTTCAAAGTAAACGTGTTTAAAATCAGGGCGACGACCCATGATGAGGCTGACGAGGCCTTCGATCGCGTTTTCGATTTCCGTCGGGGTGAAAGCTTGGCGAACGGCGAGATACCCGTGTTCGTGGTAAAAGGCGATTTCGGCTGGGCCGATATCCGTGAGACGCTCTACGCTGTGGGCCGTTGCGATTGGCTGGTAAAGATCGGGAGCATGCATCTCGGCGACGACATCAAATAGAACGGGTTCCGTGGTAGGAGGGGTGCTCATGGGCTAATCAAGGGTGAGGTTTAGATATATACTAGGAAATTGATGAGTGGTTTGGTGAAATAATTCCAGCCTAACTTATTATTTAAAATTTAAGAGATTCGCTGGGAGTAAGGACCTTCTAAACGCCTCGGTCGTGATCTTGAGTTAACTGAAAGTAGTCTTTTGCACATCGAGTTGGTGGTGGGTTTGCTGATTTTTCGAAGATACGCTTGTCGCTCGACGAGGTTGATCCCGTCCGTTAATCGAACGGGCCCGCTATCCATCTCTAAAATACCGATTCTATGTCTCCGCGCGAATTACCTATCTATGAACTCGAGAGCCGCATCTTGGCGGCTGTTCAGGGGCAGGGGCGTTTGATTGTGCAGGCGCCGACTGGGTCGGGCAAATCTACGCAAGTTCCGCAGATGCTACTGAAACATGGTCTGCTGGGCGAAGGCGAGGTGGTGGTGCTCCAACCGCGCCGACTAGCTGCTCGCATGTTAGCCAAGCGTGTGGCGGAGGAGGTTGGCACCAAACTGGGTGAGATTGTTGGGTATCAGATCCGCCTCGACTCCCGCGTCTCTCAGGCGACGCGCATTCGGTTTGTCACTGAGGGTATTCTCCTAAGGCAGATGTCTTTCGACCAGTCGCTGCGCGGCATCAGGGCGATTATTTTCGATGAATTTCACGAGCGGCATCTGTACGGTGACATCAGTTTGGCGCGGGCCGTGCAAATTCAACAGACGACCCGCCCTGATCTTAAAATCATCGTGATGTCGGCTACCCTCGATGCGGCGTTATTAAAAACTTACCTCGCGCCGTGTGAAATACTCACGTCCCAAGGCCGCACCTTTCCGGTCACGGTGGAATATTTGCCGAAGTCTGTCGACTTCGAGCACGACCCGGTTTGGGTGGTTGCGACGCGGGAGTGCGAGCGCATCGCGGCGCAAAGCACAGGCGATATTTTAGTATTCATGCCGGGCGCTTTTGAAATCAGCCGGACGGTGCAGGATGTGCAAGGTTCGCACGCATTGCGGGGTTTCTTGTGCTATCCCTTACACGGTGAGTTGCCACCGGAGCAGCAGGACCGCGCTGTGGCTCGTTATGAGACGAGAAAAATCATTGTCTCGACGAACGTCGCTGAAACCTCCCTCACGATCGATGGGGTGATGGCGGTGGTTGATTGTGGGCTCGCCCGGGTCGCACGGTATGATCCGCATCGCGGAATAAATACGCTCCTCATCGAGAAAATAAGCGTGGCTTCATCCGATCAGCGCGCTGGTCGCGCCGGTCGAACGGCACCGGGAATCTGCGTGCGACTTTGGACTGAGCGCGAACATGCCCAGCGACCCTTGCAGGAATTGCCGGAGGTGAAGCGACTCGATTTGGCGGAAGTCGTGCTCACGCTTAAAGCGGCGGGGATCGATGATATTAACCATTTTCCCTGGCTCGAAAAACCAGAACTTAAAGCTTTGGAACGAGCTGAAGGCTTGCTCGAGGATCTTGGCGCGGTGGGGCGCGTTGGGCGCAACGCGCTTAAGCCCAGCGGTCAAGCGACAGGAATGGAGACACGCTTGCTGCCACCCACTCGCATCACTGAGATCGGTCGACGCATGCTGCGTTTCCCGATGCATCCACGTTATGCTCGAATGTTTTTGGCCGCTCACGATTATGGCTGTGTGCGATCAGTGGCGCTGATGGCGGCCCTAACGCAGGGACGGAATTTTCTGTTACGCAACGTTGACAAGCGAACGGCGGAGGCCCGTGAAGAACTTTTTGGTGAAGAGCATGAGTCGGATTTCTTTTTGCTGATGCGGGCCTGGCGCTATGCGGATAAGGCGGGTTACAATCAAGAAGCCTGTCGTCGACTGGGCATTCACGTGCAGGGGGTCCGTCAGGTTGGGCCATTGTTTCAGCAATTTCTGGAAATCGCCCAAGCGGAGGGTCTCGATGTAGCGGAGAAGCGCATTGATGGGGTCGCCGTGCGCAAATGCGTGTTGGTCGGCTTTAGTGATCATCTGGCGCGACGTCTCGATGGCGGTACCCTGCGTTGTGAGTTAGTGCATAAGCGGCGGGGCGTGCTTGCCCGCGAGAGCTGCATAGACCAAACGGCCTTGCTCGTCGCCGCGGAAATCACCGAAATCGAAAGTCGCGGCGAAGTTAACGTGCTGCTCAATCTTTGCACAGCGGTCGAGGAAGCGTGGTTGAAAGAAATTTTCCCAACGGATTTTCAAGATGCGGGTGGCGTGTTGTATGATGAAACCGCTAAACGCGTACTGGCGCGCAAGGAGCGGCGCTTCCGCGATCTGGTGTTAGATTCCAAGCAAACCGCGGAGGAACCGCCCGAAGGCGAAGCCGCGGCCTTGCTGGCGCGTGAGGTGGCGGCGGGGCGCATTGTACTAACAGCATGGGATGACGCAGTTGAACAGTGGATCATCCGCGTAAACTGTCTCGCTAAATGGTGGCCTGAATTAGAGGTGAATCCCATTACCGAGGCTGACCGAGCCACCCTGATTGAGCAGATCTGCTACGGCAGTTATGGGGCGCGTGAATTAAAAGATAAGCCGGTGATGCCGGTGTTGCGTGATTGGCTGCTGGCTGAACAGCTGGCGGTGCTCGATGTTTATTTGCCCGAGCGAATCGAGATGGCTAACGGCCGGAAAGCCAGGTTGAGCTATAGCAAAGACGGGCCGCCCGTGATGAGCGCGCGTATTCAAGAGCTTTATGGAATCAGCTCAACGTTCTCGCTAGGTCAGGGACGGATCGCGGTAAAGATCGAGGTACTGGCGCCGAATCAGCGGCCGATTCAAGTTACCGATGATCTGAGTAATTTCTGGCGCGAGCAGTACCCGAAAGTAAAAGCTGAGTTGTCGCGCCGGTATCCCCGGCACGAGTGGCGGTGAAGTCGGCAGCTTCCGCTGAGGGATACTCCGAGCTTAGGGGGTTTTATCCGCAGCGCCAACAAACACGAGGTACATGTTTCCTTCGGTCAGGCGGGTGTTCTCCGTATTGGCACCGAGCGTCAGACTGGCGTTCGATTTTGCGACGTGGCGGTAAAGATCCATGGCTTGTCCTGCGACGTTCATCGTTAGATTGGCGGGCTTAAATTGTTTCGTCAGCCAATTCGGCGGAGGGAGCCGATGATCGTGCGCGATCCAAACGGTCGCTTGGTTGGCGACAGCAAGTTCCATTAAATCGACTGCGCTGTAGAGCGCGTCGCGATTATCGGTCTGCACCCAGTCGGCGCCGGTGAGCACTCCTGGCAAAGCCGTGAAGGGGGAGTCGATGTTAACGTAAGCGTTTTTACCGTCACGAGCGTCCATCTCGACATGGACAATGGCCGCATTGGGGGCGGTGTAGTTAAGGGTCTTGATAAATTTACCGAGCTGCGCGGATCTCGTCGACGAAGGACTGACCGCGGCGGGTGCAAGGGTTGCGTCGATGTGACGCAATGGTTGCGCTGGTAGGGTGCGCGGTGGCAGCGAGGTCAACTCACCGGTATAGGCTCGAGTATCGATAACAGCGCTGGCGCTCGCTAAACCCGCGCTACGGGCAGTAAGCGTCAATTTGCCTGGCGACCGACCGGCCCGCACCGCGACTCGGTTGATGCCGGCCTCAAGATCGAGATAGAGGTGATTGATCGAGTCGATTTTTCCACTGTTGTAGCCACCGCGCCAGGTGCCAGCTCCAGAAAATTCAAAATCTACCCGCTGTTGAAAAATTGGTACCCGGTCGCCGTGCGCATCAATAGCTTCAATATCAAAGAGCGCAATGTCCGCACCGTCAGCGATGACTCCAGCGGGGGCAACCAACGGAGTGACGCGGAGTCCGACGGCCGCGCCCACCGTATGTTTTCGGTCAGTCGCGATTATTTTTCCCGCGCGAGAAGCGACGGCTGCGAGTTCACCCGGCGCGAACGCAATATTTTCAAAGGTGAAAAGATACCGATTGGTAAGTTTTCCGTGACCCATTGATTGGCCATTACGGAAAAGCTCTACGTCGTCAGCATTAGAAGCGACGTAGATGTTTTTAATTGTTCCCGCTGGATAGGACCAATGACCAATAATGTGCACCTGCGGATCGTCACGAAACATGGCGGCGGTGACGTAATAGGCTTCTTTCGGGAGACGGACGCCATCGACTTCGCCGCTCGTGCGGGCTACTTCGACCCCGACGCGGCCACCGCTCGTGGTGTCAGAGAAAATCCAATTAGCGCCACCCGCGTGATTAGCAGCGCCCAGTTTTTTAACATAATGGCCAACTTGATTGACCGCGTATTGTTCGGACGTGAGCTGGTAAGTCTGACCTTTCGCTTCTGGGTATCCAAAATTCGGGGGAGAGTTGTGGTCCCAGATGCGGCGCGGAGATTCCTCGCGATTGTATTCCCCTTCAATCACCGGCAGGCGTGCGATCTCGCGGCCGCCCTCGGTGCCGATCCCGACATCCATAAATTCGGCCGTGATGGCATCAGCGCGCCGATGGGCGTAGACGCGACCGCCGTGCGGATCATATTTATCCATAAGCCCGCGCAATTCTGAGGCATGGGCGCGTGAGACTTTTTGGTTACCACCTTCCCAGATAAATATTGAGGGATGGTTGCGGTAATAAATCAGAACATCGCGTTGGTTAGCCACGCGAAGGGCCCAGGCGCCGCCGATGGTGTCGTTTTCGCCATCGCCGCCGGGTTGGAGAGCAATGATCCCCAGTTGGTCGCCGGCTGCGATCTGGGCCGGTCCACCGGGCACATGTCCCCAACGAACAAAATTGCCGCCGCCATCTTTCATGAGCTGGAGCGTGAAGGCTTGTAACCAATCGGGCAGTGCGGCGCCGAGGCCGGGCCACTCATTGGTGGCTTTCTGGCCCCAGCCGTGAAGTTTTACGTGCGCACCGTTCACGAAAAGACCAGCGTTGGGGTCCCAGCGAATAGCGCGAATCCCGAGCGGAACAGCAGTGTGATCAACCCGTTGTCCGTCGACGCGTAATTCCACCGCAATGCTATACATATGCGGATAGGCGGGCTCCCAGAGATGCGGCGAGGCGAGGCGACCGGTTAAGCTAAAGACTAGCGCTGATCCAGTTGGAATGTGCTTAGTCTCGACAAAAGTTAACACCGGCTCGCCGCGCGCATCGCGCACCGTGGCTTCGACTGAGAGGTTAACTGCGCTCAAGCGTTCATTACGAACCGGCACAGTCAGACTCACCTGCGCAGATTTTTCGGTGATGGCGGTAGCGTAAGCGTACGGACCCTCGGTCTGGAGAAAACTGTAGAGCGGCAGAGTGATGTGCAGCGGGTCGGTGACAATGAGGCGCACATTACGATAAATTCCCCCGTGCGCGGGGTGCCAGTGCGGATTATTCCACGGAATCTGGTCGGCCTGCAGTTCCGCGAGTGTCGCCGGAATTTTCTCCATGAGTTTTTTCGAAAGCTGCGCGAGGTTCGGATGCGTTTTCTCATTGGTGGCAGCTTGCGGCGCTAGACTGGGATCGAGTGGATCCTTCATGAAGCGGTTGTCTGCCATGACCGCGAGTAGGTTGGATTCACCAATTTTCAGGTAGGGGGTCAGGTCGAAGCCGAAGGGAGTGAAGCCCCCTTTCGCGGTACCGAGCAAATGTCCGTTGAGGTAAACCTCGGCTATTTGGCGTACGGCTTCGAATTCAATAAAAATTTTGCGGCCTTGCCAGGAGTTAGGCGCCGCGAAAGTTTTTCGATACCAAGTGCGGCCGCTCCATTGTGCTTGTTCACCGCGATGACCGGCCAGTGACCAATTATCAAAGGTGTCGATATCGTTGTAAGTATGCGGTGTGGAAACGGTGGTCCATGTGGAATCATCAAAACCAGCATTCGCTGCTCCTGCTGGGTCTGCTTTGATGAATTTCCAGTCAGGATTAAAATTCAGGATCAAGCGCTCCGCACTCCAACCAGTAAGGCTGCACAGTCCTAGGGCAAAAAGAGCAACGCGGGGTAATCTCATGGGGGGTAAAAATTGCGAGCTCCGAGCGTGACTACGAGCGAGGATTTATCCGTATCGTTAAGCAATCTGGGCCTCGTTCATCGACGCATAAGTGGCAAGTATTTGCTCTGTGGCTTGAAGAAAGTTTTGCTTAGAAGACTGTCCTTAGGAATTATTTCACAGCTGTGCAGCGAGTCTACTTTCTCTTTTTCCGCTCTCTGTCCCGGTTCGCCGGAGGGTTAGGCGTGATCATCGTTATTTTACTGACGCAAGCTTTCATGGGTTGTCGTCCCACGGTGTCCGCCCCCATCCGCCCTCCCAGGGTGGCGGCGGCGGTTACGCAGACATCAAGCTCGTGTCGCGAATGTCACGCTGCCCAACACACCGCATGGAGTGGCACGGATCACGCCTTGGCTAATCACGTGCTTGATCCGCTCGCTGATGGGGCCGCACTCGCTGCTTTTCACCCACCGGGCGGGGTCGGGAAAGGCGCCGCGCCCGCATTCAAACTGGGGAATAAACCGCTCTGGCAACCATTGTTGCCCGCCCCCGGTGGCCGTTGGCAGCCGCATGAGTTAGCCTACGATGTCGCCAAAAAAGAGTGGTTTAATATTTTTGGCACGGAGGCACGGCAACCAGGGGAATGGGGGCACTGGACTGGGCGCGGCATGAATTGGAACTCGATGTGCGCGCAGTGTCACATGACTGGCTATCAAAAAAAATATGACATTAACACGGATGCCTATCACTCAACTTGGGTGGAGCAGGGAGTGGGGTGTATTCAATGTCATGGGCCAACCTCAACTGCTCATGGCGGGAAGGGGGCGAGTGATGCTAAGCCCGCCGCGCCTTTTTACGGCGATCGGCAGAAAATGATGCAAACCTGTGCGCCTTGTCATGCGCGTGGCGAGTCACTCACTGAAAATTTTCAGCCGGGGGATAATTATCATGATCACTACCGCGTAACGTTGCCGGTGGAACCAACTGTTTTTTACCCCGATGGTCAGCAACGAGACGAAGATTTTAATTGGACCTCGATTTTGTTGAGTCGAATGGGGCACGCGGGAGTGACATGTCTGGATTGTCATGATCCACATACCAACCGAACGATTTTCCCGGCGGCGAACAATCAGCTCTGTTTGCAATGTCACGCTGCGCCTGGACGGGTGCAGGCAACGGGTCAGCGGGCGGTGCCGATCGATCCCGTAGCGCATTCGCACCATGCGGAAGGGAGCGCAGGTAATTCTTGCATCAGTTGCCACATGTCCACGACGACTTACATGCAGCGGGCGCCACGGCATGATCATGGTTGGCTCAAGCCTGATCCTCTGCTCACGCAGGAACTAGGTATTCCCAATGCGTGCAGTAAATGCCACAGCGATAAACCAATTGAGTGGGCTATTACACACGCGGAAACATGGTATGGTCCGAAGCTCGAATCGCGTCAGCGAACCCGTGCCCGCACCGTGGCCGCGGCGCAATCCGGACATGCCGACGCGACCGCCTTACTGGACCTGCTTAAGACGGAAGATATTCCGGCTTGGCGGGCAACTTATCTCGAATTGTTGCTACGAGTGAACACTGATCCGACCGTGCTGGCGGCCGCGACTGAGTCATTGAGCGCTCAGGATCCGGTGGAAAGAGCAGCGGCCGTGCGCTTATTGGGTGGTACGCCGCAGGCGAGTCCTTTGTTGAAGCCGCGTTTACTGGATGAGGTTCGGCTCGTACGACTCGATGCAGCGTGGGCCCTCTCGAGTGAATTGAACGCGGACGAACCCGCGCGGAAGGAACTTGATGCTTATCTTGCTTTATCGCTCGACCAGCCCTCGGGGCAACTCCGCGTGGGGCAAGATTTAGCTAACCGCGGCCATTGGACCGAGTCAGAGCAAGCTATGGCCCGAGCGGCAAACTGGGATCCCTATTCGCCAGGAATTCATGAAACGCACGCGTTGGTCCTCGCTCAATTGGGGCAGACGGTAGCCGCCGCGGCTAAATTTTATCGGGCGCAGGAGTTAGCGCCGCACGACGGCTCATTCGGTTTGCGGGCAGGCTTAGCTTACGCGGAGGCAGGTCGTTTAGAGGAAGCAGAGAATGCTTTTAAATTGGCGGTAGCCCATGAGCCAACGCTGGCCCGTGCTTGGTATAATCTTGGCCTATTATTGGCGCAGCGGGAGCGCTTAGCCGACGCCATCGGGGCACTCAGTCAGGCGGAGTCCCTGGCCTCGTCGGTAACGGATTATCCTTACGCGCTCGCCACGGTGCAGTTGCGGGCAGGCAATAAAATTGCCGCCCGGGAAGCAGCGGAGCGGGCGCTTAAGCTAGAACCTCAGCATGAGGCCGCGCGCTTACTCCTGCGTGCAGCGAAGTAAGCTTTGACCAGAGCGAGCAGTGTTTAAGACCACACTGCTTGGGCCAAGATTTGGTATGACGGTTCGTTGCATTACCGCCGATCTCCGACAACCTTAAGTTATTTATCTAGCACGATTCGCCTGAGCGCGGTGTAAGGCTTCGAGAAAATAATAGTCTGCGTAATTGAGGGGCGCATCGATTTCGCTCTTTTTGGGCTGGTTGCCAGTGCCATGTTTTAGAAGAAAGCCGCCATTCGTGCCTACAGCTGCGAAGTAGGCCGGTGAGGCGAGGCTGCGTAATTGTGTTTCAGCTAGGGCTGCGTACTGGGCTGCGGCGGTCGGACTTTTTGTTAAGCTAGCGAGTTCAAAAAGCGCGGAGCAGATAATGGCTCCAGCCGACGCATCACGGCCTGGTTCAGGCTGCTGAGGGGCGTCAAAATCCCAATAAGGGATTTTATCAGCGGGTAGTCGAGGGTGGTTGATAATGAAGGCGGCGATTTTCTCGGCTTGTGCAAGATAACGTAACTCATGGGTTTCACGATAGAGCATGGTGTAACCATAGAGCGCCCAAGCTTGTCCGCGGGACCAGCTCGAGTCGTTGCTGAATCCCTGATGAGTGATACGGCGAATGATTTGGCCGGTGACGGGATCATAGTCGACCACATGCACGGAGCTACCGTCAGGACGAAAGTGATTTTTTAAACCCGTGTCAGCATGGGTCAGAGCGATCGTTCGCGCTTGGGGCTCGCCGCCATTTCGTGCGGCCCAAAGCAATAATTCGAGATTCATCAGGTTATCGATGATCACCGGAAAAGTGAAGGCCGTCGCCGGGCGATCCCAAGATTTGAGCGAGCCGATTTTAGTATTGAACCGCGTGCTTAGGGAAATCGCGCCCTGAAGAATAATAGGACGATAAGCAGCGTTGCCCGTTAGGCGATAGCCTTGGCCGTAGCTCGACATGAGAATAAAACCAACATCATGGGTGCCAGTGTTGTACTGCACCTTCTCAAGTTGCTCGGTAAAACGCGTGGCGGCCTCTCTCCATTGGGCGTCACCGGTGGCCTCATATAAATACCAAAGGGAGCCCGGGAAAAATCCGCTGGTCCAATCTTTGGCTGTTATGGTGATCAATTGATTGTGCTCGAAGCTGCGGGGGAATTTTCCGGCCAGTGGTGGTTGCGCGAGTAACCAGCGGTATTGTTGCGCCGAAGCCGTGAAGGCCTGCTCAATAACCATACTCAAAGGTGCGGGGGGCGTATCGACTGCAGAAATCGATCGCAGACCGAGCATGAAGCTCAGCGCAATGGCCGAGCTCAATTTGTGAAATGAAAAGAGACGTAGCGTGATCATGGTGAAAAAATAAAAGGTGCGTGCGCAAGCAGTCGCCAGCGGGCATTAGCCGGTGAGGTCGCGGAAAATTTAGTGTAGAGCTCGCGGAGTTGAGGGTCCGTATGCTGCTGTAGATAGACATGCAGCAACGGAACTAATCGGCTGCGGTCCGCTGCGAGCAAATCTTGCTTGGGCCATACCTTCGCTGGATCAACGTAGGGGGCGAGATAGGTGAGGGCGGCACGTAGGCTGCGGCCATCAGGGCTCGTGTAATGGTGCCAATCGATACCCACGTGCCGGGCAAGCTGGGCGCAACTGAAGAGGGCTTCTAAGTTAAAACACGAATAATTGAGTGAATTGGTACGAGCCAGTTCGAGCGGTTGGGCGCCAGTGGGTGAAATTTGATAGGCCAAACGGCGAGTGAGTCCGGTTGCTAGAATTTTTTTAGCTTCAGCCGGGCGATTTAAAACGAGGGCCAAATGGGCGGCCTGCATATCGTACCAAGTTCCGTGATTATTGAGTTCCCCTTGTTCATCCAATCCGTGCGGGCTCGTGGTGAGCCAGGTGTAGAACTCGGCGATCCAAGCGGTCATAGCGGCGCGATCAGCTGTAGTCCAGGCAGGGGAATCACCGAGCAAGGCTAGCGCGTCCTGAATAGTTGTGAGGTGTCGCGATTCAATAATGCCGATGCCGCGTCCGTCATTAATCCCAGGAATGGCCTGCGCGTGTTGTAGATTCGGATTCATGCGCGTTGCTGGGATGAGAAACCAGACGCGCGCCATTTCAGCTGCTTTTTGCGCGTAGCGTTCGTCCGTGGTAAACCAGTACGCAAGTCCGAGGGTTTGCATCGCCTCGCTCAGGTGACCAAAGGCAGTGTCGTCAGTATTTTTTCTGCTGGTGGGATTTACGTCTCCGTCGCGACGAATGTAGGGCAAGCCATTGGCTTTGGTGGGGTCTGGCCACCAGTAGGGACCAAAGCTAAAGTAATCGTGTTGGTCGCCGCTGGCAGGGCGGAGGCTTTTATCCATCACAGATGGCGGACGAAGTTTTAAAGCCCGTTCGGCCTCTGCACGCAGTTTAGTTAAGGCTGGCTGTAGCGAAGTTTCGCCTCGAGCAAGAGCAGCACGAGTCTCCAGCAGAGAAGCGGCATCCCACAAATAAACGCGTGGGGCCGCACGGTGGTTGGGGGCGCTGGGTGAAACAGACTTCGTGCCAGCGATTAACGAACAGACTAATAAGCTGCCACTGATGAGGTAGCGGAAGGTGGCGGGACTCAACATGAAAGATTAAGGATT
>CAIOCT010000041.1 GCA_903856725.1 uncultured Verrucomicrobiota bacterium | reverse complement strand
GCCCTTCTCGCTGAGTTGGGCGAAGGCAAATTCACCGATGTCGACCTCAACGTCGTCTTCGAAGACCTCCAATACAAAGCTTACCGCGCGACCGTACTCGCTAAGGGCGTTCGCTCGGATCATCGCGATGCGAAGGCTCTGCGTCCGCTACAATCCAAAGTGGGCGTCCTCCCGCGCGTGCATGGTTCCGCCATGTTCCAGCGTGGTGACACCCAGAATATTGCCATCGTCACCCTTGGGCCGACGAAAGAAGCGCAGGACATGGACGGACTCACTGGCGGCGCTACATCGAAGAGTTTCATTCTTCATTATAATTTCCCGCCGTTCTCCGTGGGTGAAGCTGGTCGCTTCATCGGCCCAGGCCGCCGCGAAATTGGTCACGGTGCGCTGGCCGAGCGTTCGCTTGTGCCGATTCTTCCCCCAGAGGATGTCTTCCCCTACTCGATCCGCGTTGTGTCTGAAATCATGGCCTCCAATGGATCGACCTCGATGGCTTCCATCTGCGGCGGTTGCTTGGCGCTCATGGATGCGGGTGTACCAATCATCGCGCCAGTCGCCGGTATTTCCTGCGGTCTGATGACCGAAATGGATGCCAATGGCGGAATCACCAAGTGGACGACCATCACTGATATCCTCGGTGAGGAAGATCATTTCGGCGATATGGATTTCAAGATCGCTGGCACGACGAAGGGGATCACGGGCTTCCAGCTCGACCTCAAAATCAACGGCCTGCCTTTTGAAATCGCGAAGACCGCGGTGTATCAAGCGCGCGATGCTCGCATTGAGATTCTCAAGTCGATGCTCGCCTCGCTACCGGCCCCACGCAAAGACCTGTCCCCCTACGCGCCCCGAATCCAAACAATCCAGATTGATCCAGAGAAGATCGGTCTGCTCATCGGACCGGGCGGCAAGACGATCCGCCGCATCACCGAAACGACCGGCGCGCAGATCGATATCTCCGATGATGATTCCGGCAAGGTCTTCATTTATTCGAATAATGCCGACGCCATGAATCGCGCCGTGCAGGAAATCGACGCCCTCTGCGGCGGTGGTTCCCAAATCGAAATCGGTAAGATCTACACTGGTCGCGTCACCGGCGTTAAAGAATTCGGCGCATTCGTGGAGTGTATGCCGGGCAAAGAAGGCCTCGTGCACATTTCTGAATTGGCTGACTTCCGCGTGCGTCGCACGGAGGATGTCGTCAAGATGGGCGACTCTATTACCGTCAAATGTGTCGGCATCGACGAGCGTTCGGGCAAAGTCCGTCTCAGCCGCAAGGCCGCGATGGCTGAACTTGAGGCCCAAAAGCAGGCTGCCGGTGGTGGCGAAGCTGCCCCCGCTGCTGAAGCACCTGCGCCGGCCCAGTCATAAGGTCAGCCAGGTCCCCCGGGGACCAACTGCTCTGTTATTTTCAAGCCGCGACCCCCGTCGCGGCTTTTTTCTTTCCGTCAACCCAAAGGTACCTACGTTGATCGACTCGTGAAGACCGCCCACCACCAAGCTCTCCGTTCTGTCGCTTTAATCGAGGCCTTAAAGGGAATAGTTGTGCTAATTGCGGGCTTTGGACTGTTGAGCTTCCTCAATCGCGATAATGAATTATTCGCCGAGCAAATTATCCGACAGCTGCACCTGAACCCTGAGCATTATTACCCGCAAATCTTCATTAATGCGATGGCGCGACTAGAGGATTCTCACCTCTGGGCTCTCGCTGGCGTGGCGGCGATTTATGCAACCGTGCGCTTCGTGGAAGCTTACGGACTCTGGTACGAGCGCCGCTGGGCTGAGTGGCTCGCGGCCCTGAGCGGGGGCATTTATATCCCCTTTGAGATTTACGAACTATTCCACAATCCCTCCGGCCTGCTCATCGGCGCCCTCAGCCTAAATCTTGTGGTTGTTGGCTACATGGTCTGGTTGCTGACCGAGACGCGCCGCAAACGCACCGCTGAAATCAAGCAAGCGGCGGCAGATCACCGCTGAAGGAGTCCATTATTTTATGAAACTTCTGGTCACTAACGACGACGGCATCGGTTCGGCGTTTCTGCATGAATTAATTTTTGCTCTTAAGGCTGCCGGCCATCAGCTCTACGTAGTCGCCCCAGCTACTGAACAAAGCTGGTCCGGCGCTTCCAAGACGCGCAACCGGCCAGTAAAATCGAGTGTCGTCGACCGCGGTTTCGGCTGCCCCACCTGGACCGTTGATGGAACGCCCTCTGATTGTGTGAATATTGCGATAGCCCACCTCTTGCCTGAACCGGTGGCGGGAGTGATCAGCGGCATTAACTTGGGCTTCAATTGCTCGCTCGGCTTCATCCTCGCCAGCGGCACCGTAGCTGGCGCATGGGAGGGCGCTCTGCATGGACTGCCCGCCATGGCGGTCTCGCAAGATATCGCAGAAACAGTCTATGCCCATCTGAAGGAACAAGGCGGGGCACCCGATGCCGCGCTGCTTGCTACGCTCAAAACTTCAGCAGCTCATGCCGCGCGCATGGCTCCAGAGCTTTTTGCCGTTACTCCCGTCGATAGCTTTACGGTACATAACGTAAATTTCCCCTACCCCTGTCTTCCGAATACCGCCATCCAGCGCACCGTCCCAGCTCACGTACACGTTCCTGGTCTCTTTAGCCCACAGGCCGACGATGGCTCGCACCGCCTCCTTTGGGGGAAAATCGAAGATGTCTCTCCGCCCACGCCCTTAACCGATGTCCGCTGCCTCGCCCAAGGTTTTATCAGTCACACCGTGCTCGATTATCGCCGGCTTGGTCATGCTTGAAAACGACGGTTACGATACATGCTTAATTCAACAGTGAAGTAATCAAATCAGGCATACATTCTACTGACCCTAAACCCATCGGCTATTTTCCGGCCACTCTTCGTCTCTCCCTTACCACACTTATGATCGAGGTTGAAAATCTTACCCGCGTCTTCCGCACTTATAAAAAAAAGCCGGGCTTCTGGGGCGGCGTACAGGGGCTGTTTCATCGCGAGTTTGAGGAAACCCGCGCTGCAGACCATATCAGTTTCTCGATCAAAGAAGGTGAGTTCGTCGGTTTTCTCGGGCCGAATGGCGCCGGCAAAACCACGACGCTCAAAATGCTCTCGGGGTTGATTTATCCGACCAGCGGCCGCGCTAGTGTCGCGGGCTTCGACCCGTCCAAACGCGAAAACGAATACCGTCGCCTCTTCGCCATTGTGCTCGGTCAAAAAAATCAACTCTGGTGGGACCTGCCGGCAATTGAGTCGTTCTATCTCCTCCGCGCCATCTATGGACTCGAACAGAAAGTTTATCAGGCCACGCTTGATGAACTCGTTTCCCTGCTCGGCGTCGGCGCGAAACTGAATGTTATGGTGCGTGAATTATCGCTCGGAGAGCGCATGAAGATGGAGCTGATCGCCGCTCTCCTGCATCGCCCGCGCGTGCTTTTTCTCGATGAACCCACCATCGGTCTCGATGTAGTCTCCCAAAAAGCGGTCCGCGAATTTTTGCGCGATTATAATCGACGCTACAAAACCACAATTTTACTCACCAGCCATTACATGGCCGACATCACCTCCTTGTGCGAGCGCGTGATCGTTATCGATCGTGGTAAAAAAATTTATGACGGGAACCTTGACCGGATCACGGGAGCAGGCGCCCAGCAGCGAATCATCAAGTTTAAACCCCGCGATGCGGCCTTGCCGCTCGGCTGGCAACCTGCCCATGGCACCGCAAAAGTCTGCGATGATGGCGAGATGCTGCTGCACGTGCCCAGTGAAGAGGTAGTCACGGTCTGCCAACAAATTTTAGGGCTTGGTCAGGTAGACGATCTGACGATTCAAGATGTCCCCCTCGAGGACATTATTACCGAACTATTTTCCCGCGGCGTAGCCGCCAAATAGTGGCAAGCTTGCGCGCGCGACGTTTCCTGTTATCACTGCCGATATGGACATGGTTATCGCGCTCCTCTGCCTCGCCTTCGGCGGCGCCTTAGGCTGGTTTATCGCCCAAGCCCGCGCCGCCGCCACCAATGAGCGCGCCCGGCTCTTGGCTCTTGATCTAGAGGCGGCGCGCCAGCGTCTCACTGACCTCGAGAGCCTAAAGTCGAAAATTGAAAATGAACTCTCCGCCGAGCGGGCAGCGGCGGTCGAAAAAATTGGCGCGCTCACCGATGCCCATGAGCGCCTGACCAATTCCTTCAAAGCTCTCGCGGCCGACGCGCTGCGCTCCAATAACCAATCTTTTCTCGACCTTGCCGGCGAAAAATTTGGCAAACTCCAGCAGCAATCTGCTGACGATCTGGGTAAACGCCAACAAGCGATCGATTCCCTCGTTAAACCGCTCAAGGAATCTCTCGAGAAAGTTGACGCCAAGATTGGCGAAATTGAAAAAGCCCGTGCGGGAGCTTACAGTGAACTTTCGACTCAGTTAAAATCACTCGGCTCGGCGCAATCCATCCTGCAAGCCGAGGCGGCCAAACTGACCACCGCCCTGCGCTCAACCACCACCGCCGGCACGTGGGGCGAATTGCAACTCAGACGCGTCGTCGAACTTTCCGGCATGAGTTCCTACTGTGATTTCACCGAGCAACAAACTTCAGGCAGCTTCCGGCCCGATCTGATCGTTCGGCTCCCCGGCGGCCAACAGGTGGTGATCGATGCTAAAGCGCCGAATGATGCTTATCGCGAGGCGGTTAATGCCTCGGATGATAACATCCGCTCCGCGAAGCTAGCAGAGCACGCCGCCAAGGTTCGCGGCCACATTGATGCACTCGGGGCCAAAGATTATTGGGCGCAATTTCAGCCTTCCCCAGAATTTGTCGTTCTATTTCTGCCGGGCGATCAATTCCTCGCCGGCGCGCTACAAAGTGACCCCAACCTCATCGATCGAGCGATCGGCAAGAAAGTCCTGCTCGCCACCCCCGCTACCCTCATCGCGCTCCTCAAGGCCGCGGCTTATGGTTGGCGCCAAGAAGCGGTGTCAAAAAATGCCGACGAAATTGCTGACCTTGGACGTCAACTGCACGATCGCTTGGCTACGTTTTCTGAGCACTTTGACAAAATGGGTCGTAGCCTCGAGACCGCGAATAAATCATATAATTCGGCCTTGGGTTCTTTTGAAGGATCCCTCCTCCCAGGGGCTAGAAAATTTTCCGAACTCGGCGCCAAGGGCGTGAAAGAGATTATTGAGCCCAGCCTGATTGAAACGACTCCACGCGAAATTACTAAGCGCAGTTGAACGTGAAGCCGGCCGCTCGGGCCTAGCCCAACTTTCTGATCGTGACTTTCGCCGCTTTTTTATGGCCAATCATTCCATGCAATCACCCGAAGGGATCTGGCAACCCCTCTACGCCGAACTCGATGGCGAGGAGGCCCCCAAAATGATGCTCGATAAAATGGAGCTGGAACTTACCGGCGGGGAATATGCCGTGCGCTTTGGTGGCGTTACAGCTGACCAAGGTACTTATACGATCGAGCCAGCCGGCTTAACATTACATGGCGTCAGTGGCCCCAATGCTGGTCGAGATATTCCCGCTATTTTTAAGTTTGTTGGTAGCGCACTTTCCATTTGCTACGGACTCAGCGGCGTGCGCCCAGATAAATTCTCGACCGGCAAAGATCAGCAAATCTATCTCGTGAATTATCACCGCAAAGATCAGCCGGTTAACGCCTAATCCAGCACAGCCGCGACCGCGCCACCTGAATTTTTTGTGTCTGTGCAGCTCTCTGCTCTCCATCTTTATCCGGTTAAGTCTTGCCGCGGACTCAGCGTGACCTCGGTTGACCTCGATGCTTTCGGCCTGGTGGGCGACCGGCGCTTCATGGTCGTGAATGCTGCCGATGGTCAATTTATTACCCAGCGCACGCATCCGCGCATGGCACTCATCGAAACGACGCTCAGCGTAGATACGCTGATTCTCTCATCGCCTAATCACGGCGATGTGAGCGTCCCCCGCCGCACGCATGGGCTGATCACCACACGACCAGTTACAGTCTGGCATCATGCGGCCATCGCGGATGATTGCGATGACGCTGCCGCCGAGTGGCTCACGCGATTCCTCGGGCAATCCGTGCGACTTGTGCGCATGGGAACCGCGTTTCATCGACCTATAAAATCCAAGCAAGCCTCAGCTAATGACGCCGTATCGTTTGCCGATGGCTATCCTGCGCTCATCATCAGCGAAGGGTCGCTCGATCACCTTAATGATCGGCTCATCGCACAGCAGCATGAGACCCTACCCATGAATCGCTTTCGCCCTAATTTAGTGGTGAGTGGATGCGAGGCGTTTGCCGAAGATGGTTGGCTTCATCTGATGATCAACCAGGTCGTGCTGCGCCACGCAGGCCCCTGCGCACGCTGTGCGGTTACAACCATTGATCAGCTCACCGCCGACCGCGGCCTTGAACCGCTCCCCACGCTTGCCGCCTATCGGCGCGATCCAACGGATGCCACCAAGATTAATTTTGGCGTTAATCTCATTAATGAAACCAAGCAGGGGACTTTACGCATCGGTGACCGTGTAATAATTATACCGTAAAACTGACGCCAAGAGCCAAATTTTCCTCACGATGAATCAAAATTCTTGGTCCGATTTTACCAATGCCGAGAGTCTGCTCGCGATCGGTGTCGCCCTGATCATGATTGGCATCATTCTACGCGGCTTCGTGCGTAGCCATCGCCGTACGATTGCGCTACGCCACCAACATTGGCTCCATACGCGCCAACTCGGAGAGAGTGAACCTACGGCGCCAACCACCGATGGGTTGGAGCGAAGCCTTCCGCTCATCGCTAACCTCTCCGCGATCGCGGGCCTCGTTATCACGCTTGTTTCATTTTTCCGGAAATAATCAAGTGTCCATGGCCGATCAGCCGCTCATCGCGATATTTTACTGGCCTAATCCTCAGGCGGCCGGCCCCGGCGTGATTTTGTTTTTGCGCGATGCTTTTTCCCCTCAACCATCCGCGCCTTCTGGCCTCGGGATTTCTGCCGAAGCTGCCGCCGAATGAGTTCACGTGAGGCTCGCGCCTGTTGCCCAGCCGCCTCCTTAAGCGCAGCCAATTTCTCCGCTAATTCACTCCAGGCGAGCAGCCGATTAACACTTTGGCTGCGCTCACGCTGACACCGCACCACTATTCCAGTTGGCCGGTGCTGCAGGCAGACCGTCGATGAGGTTTTGTTAATTTTTTGCCCACCAGCCCCGGTGCCACGAATAAATTGCTCGGTCACTTCTTCCGCCCGCACCCCCAAGGCGGTCAAACGCGCCTGCACTGCTGCGCTTAAGCTGTCAGGGAAATTGCCCATCAAGGAGTTTACCCATAAATCGATCTAAAAAGATACGCTAATCCTTGGGCGACTGAGGCCGCTGTCGCCGGCGTGCCCCGCCCTTAATTTATCGTGCTTATTGGCAACTTTTGTCTACCAAATCCTGCAACTCTTGGCGCTTTTGGCAGTCTGACCTTGATCGGCTACCCCCTCCTTGTTTCGCAAAAATCGCGCATCTTCACTTGTCACTTTTCCCCTCTCCCTGCTAACTCCTCTCCCATGATTAACGGTCCCGACTGGTCCCAGAAACTTCGCAATGAAATCAGCAAAGCCGTCATCGGCCAGAATGTCGTTATCGAACGCATGCTGGTCGCCCTGCTCGCCAACGGCCACGTCCTTCTCGAAGGCATGCCAGGGTTAGCCAAAACACTCCTCATTAAATCGCTCGGCTCGGCTCTCGGCGTTCAATTTGAGCGCGTTCAATTCACGCCAGACCTGCTCCCGAGTGATGTGGTCGGCACCATGATTTTCTCCCCCAAGGAAGGCGGCTTCGCCACCCACAAAGGCCCCATCTTTGCCAATCTAGTTTTGGCGGATGAAATCAATCGGGCGCCAGCTAAGGTGCAATCAGCTCTCCTCGAAGCCATGCAGGAACGGCAAGTTACCATCGGCGGTAATTCCCATAAACTTCCTCGGCCGTTTTTTGTTATGGCGACGCAAAATCCCGTTGAGCAGGAAGGCACCTACCCGCTGCCGGAAGCGCAAACGGATCGTTTTCTTTTTAAACTGCTCGTGGATTATCCTTCGGCTTCCGAGGAATCATCGATGATGCAAATGTGGGGGCAGGTGACTAAGCAGCCCGAAGTGACCGCTGTTTCGAGCGGCGCAGAACTCCTGGAGCTCCGCACGCAAGTTGACGCAATTCACGTTTCCCCCGCCGTGCAGGCTTATATTCTCGCTCTCGTGCGGGGCTCGCGCGACCTCGCCGCCCAAGCTGAAGGCGGGAGCAACAAACGATTACTCAATTTTGGCGCTTCCCCCCGCGCCTCGCTCGCCCTCTTTCAGGCAGGCCGAGGCCTCGCTTGGCTGCGCGGCGCTGATTATGTTTCACCTGATCTCATTCAGGAAATTTTCCACGACGCTCTTCGCCACCGCGTCGGCCTCACTTACGAAGCTGAAGCTGAAGGCCTGTCCGCCGATAAGATTCTTGATCAGGTTCTCAACCGCACAGCGGTTCCCGCCAAGGCCTGATCTTTAGCGCGGATGGCGAGTTATCCCTGACGAGCGGCGGCTCAGCAGAGAACTCGACCTCCCGACCCAGTCCGCTCCATGCCTGTTCCCACTCCTAATCCCACCTCGCTGGTTACCTCCCAGCTCGCACTGCTCAAGCAGCTCGAATGGCGCGTGCGTCATGCCGTGGAAAATGTACTCAGCGGGGAATATCGCTCTGCTTTTCGCGGCCGGGGTATGGAATTTGACCAAGTGGTTAAATATACCTTCGGCGACGATATTCGCGATATCGATTGGAACGTCACGGCTCGCCTCGGGGAGCCCTATCGCAAAAAATTTATTGAAGAACGCGAAGTGTCGCTGCTCCTCGTTTTTGAAGATAGCGTCAGTTTGCAATTTGGTTCTGGGGCCCAAACTAAACGCGAGGCCCTGCTCGAACTCGCTGGGCTCGTCATGATGTTAGGGGCCGTCAACCGCGACCGCGTAGGTTTCCTGTACGCATCGCCAGCGGGCTACACCTTGAAAGAGCCCGTTCGTGGCCGTGGACAAATCTTGCACGCCGCCGCCACCCTACTCGGCCAACCCGCTCCCGTGATCGAAAATCGGGAATTACAAATTGAAAACTCTTTCGTGCCTTGGCGACTCCTCGCCAAAGCGGCTCCACGGCATAGCATCATGATTTGGCTCGGCGATTTTCCACCGCGCAGCGAACCTGAGGGCTGGAGTGTTTTATCGCGGCGCTACCAAACGATGGGCTTCCGCGTGGATGACCCGTGGGAGCGCGAGCTACCCAGCGACCGGATCTTGACCACCTACGATCCGGTGGCCGGCCGGATCGTCACGCTTAATGGAGCGACGACCGCCCAACGCACCGCGCATGCAGCTTGGGGACAAGAACGCGACGCAGCCTTCCGGGCCACTTTTCCAGCGCCGCTGAGTCGGCTGGTAGTCGGCACCCATGAATCACGCCTCGACTCACTCGTTCGCTTTTTTCACGCCCGCATGGCTGCAGGCAAGAAACGCTGAAGTTAAAAACCCACTTCAGATGATGACCCGAACCCTCTTCACCGCACCCTTAGCTTTATTTGAAGGCTATACTTTTCACGATCCGCTCTGGCTGCTGGCCCTGCTCTTATTACCCTTACTGATCTGGGTGCGCGGCCGCCGCGGTGCACCGGTGCTCATCGTGCCTTTTGCGGCAGCTTGGCATCGTCCTTCTTTCATTCCGACCTCCCGCTGGCCAGCCGCTCTAGCCATGCTCGGACTCGTTCTACTGATCATCGCGCTCGCTCGACCACAAATCGTGGAAGACAAGCGGGAGGTCAAACAACAGGGCTATGATCTGATGCTGGCCATCGATCTTTCAGGCTCGATGTTGGCCGAAGATTACGAGCGGGATGGCAATCGACTTAATCGTCTGCAAGCGATCAAGCCGGTGATTCAGGCATTTATTTCTCAGCGAGCCAGCGATCGGATCGGCCTCGTGGTTTTCTCGGGGCGGGCCTATACGCTGGCTCCGCTGACCTTTGATCATGAGTGGCTCGCTCGACAAATTGAAAGACTTAAAATTGGCCTAATTGAAGATGGTACCGCCATCGGTGATGGCCTCGGCGTGGCGTTAACGCGCCTCGAACAAGCGGGCCGTGAGGACGGCGCAAAACGCAAAGGGGCCTTTGTGGTGCTGCTCACTGACGGCGCTAATAATCGTGGACTCCTAACGCCAGAGCAGGCGACCAACATCGCGCAGTCGCGGGGTGTACCGGTCTACACGATTGGCGCAGGCCGCGATGGCTTAGTCCCCATGCCCGTTTTTGATGATAGCGGCAAAAAAGTGGGCTACCGGCGGGCGATCTCTGATCTCGATGAAAATCAGTTGCGCACAATTGCCGAATCAACGGGGGCAAAATTTTTTCGGGCCGCAGATTCTGATACGATCGAGAAATCTTTTGCCGCCATCGACCGCGCCCAAAAAATAGAATTTACCGCAAAATCCTACCTGCTCACCACGGAACTCTTTCATTGGTTCTCCATGCCGGGAGCAGCGCTCCTTTTTCTAGGGGCGCTCTTGGCTTTGCCTCCAGCTTGGCCCATCCGCCGGAAACCCCCAGCCCCAGGAGTCACCGCTTGAGCTTTCATTCGCCCCATCTCCTTTGGCTGCTCGTGCCATTGCTGCTGCTTTTTTCTTGGGAACTCGCCCGACATACCGCACGCGCCGCCACCCATTGGCCCAATATTGCACGCGCCTGGGCCGGAGCCTTTGAGGTCTCGCTTGGGGCCAAACACACCACCGCCGAAACTCGCCCCCGCCTCTGGCTCTGGTTTGGTTTAACCCTTTGCCTCATCGCCTTGGCCCGGCCGCAATGGGGCCTAATTGAGGAACAAGTGTTCGATCAATCACGCGAAGTCTTAATCGCGGTCGACCTTTCCCGGTCGATGCTTGCCGCCGATGTTAAACCTTCCCGACTCGACCGCAGCAAATTACTCATTCAATCGCTACTCGACGGCCTCAAGGGCGAGCGGGTGGGGCTCGTGCTTTTTGCCGGCACTGCGTTTTTGCAAAGCCCGCTCAGCTCCGATTATGAAATTTTACGGGAATTTCTGCCCGCGATGAATCCCGATTATTTACCGGAAGGAGGCTCCAATTATAAAGCGATGCTGGAAACTTCGATACAGGCCTTTGGCACTTCTACCGCTGATCGCTACCTGATCGTCTTGAGTGATGGCGAAAGTACAGACGAAGATTGGAAAAGTTTAACCGATGGATTGAAGCAAAAAGGAATTCGCGTCATTGGCTTAGGCGTCGGCACCACCGCCGGATCTTTCATTACCGATGCTGCCGGCGGTTTTATCAAAGACGAACGAGGCGCCGTGGTTCTCTCCCGCTTGAACAGCGCCACTTTGCAAGAATTGGCCCAAGTAACGGGTGGTGCTTACACGGATGCCAGCGCGTGGGTTGATCTAGCAGGCTTGCTGAAAAAAACCGTTGAAGCGGGCCGCAAAGGCGAATTTTCAGAGAAAAATGCCGCTCGTCTCATGGAGCGCTATCAATGGTTTCTCGCCCCCGGGGTGCTTCTGCTCCTCATCAGCTTTTGGGCAGAATTCCCCGTGCGCCCCCGAGAGCGCGCCTTGCCGCTCGGCCCAACCCGGGGCCGATCGATCACTCAGGTCACAGCGGCCTTGCTTATAATTTTTCTGGTCATGGCCCCTTCGCCTTCAGCCGATGCAGCAGAGGGTAGTCAGGACACCTTGGCTAAACCGCTCGTCACCGCCGTGGCGCGTTTAGCCGAAAATAATGCCTTAGCAGCGAGTGATTGCGCCGAGCTAGCGCAGACCACCATCACCTACGGTCAACGCGTAAAAACTGCGCAACAACACCCCGCAGAAAATGTGGTGCGGGATGCACTGCAAGCGGTTGATCTTGGGGAAAAACTCGAGCGCAAAGCGGCTGACTGGCCCCACTTACGGCAAGAGCTTGAGGCGCTGCTTAAAAAAGAGGAACCGCCGCCGGAAGACAAAAAGCCACAAGACCAAGATAAGAAAAAACAGGACCAAACACAAAAGCAGGAGCAGCAAAAAGACCAATCATCGCAACAGGATCAGCAGAAATCTGATCAGCAAAAATCGGATCAATCACCGCCAGCCGAACCGCCACCGGCCAAAGACAAGGATGCGTTTGGCAATATGCAGGAACAAAAAAATCAGCCACCAGAAAAGAAACCAACTCCGCCACCTCCCGGGATGCAAAAGGTCGGCGGCCAGCAGGACAAAAAACCTGATAACCAGCTCCAGGATCCCGAGCTCGCCATGCCGCTTCAGAAGCTCGAACAAGTCCGCAACCAAGATTCTCCCGCCAAGCTACAACAACTTATGCAAGGCCAACCGCAAAAGCCCAAAGCTAAGGGCAAGGATTGGTAATTCCCATGCGCCGTATCATCTCTCAATTTTTTCCTGCCTTGGTCGCCATCTGCTCGCGGGCGATTGCCCGCTCGGCTGGCCGTCAGCTGGTGCCAGCCACCCTGCTTATTTTTCTGGCCGTCACCAGCCCCACCTTAGCGCAATCCGTACGCTGGGATCCCCCCGGCGGACAACTTGGCTTCAACCAGGTTTCTCCAATCTCGCTAACGTTTGAAAATTGCGAGCCCGACGGCGACCCCCGTCTACCTAAAATGGATGGGCTTACTTTCGGTCAGCCTTCGCAAAGCACCGAAACGAGCGTGGTTAATTTCCATGTTACGAGTCACTTCTCCCTGACTTTTCCCGTGCGCCCCACAAAACGCACCACCGTCGTCATTCCAGCGTTTGAAATAAAAACCGACAAAGGAAACCTGCGCGTCAACGCCGCTACCTTTACCGTGGGCGATGCTACGGTAGGCAACGCTGGCACGGGCCCAGCACTGGATGAAGTCGCTAGCGCTAAACTCACCACCCCAAAAAATAATTTCTGGGTCGGCGAAGTATTTCCCATCACTTATAATCTCAACGTGGTTCGTCGTTACTTTCATTCACTCGCTACGAATGTTGAATGGCTCGCGGCGCCGCTGGTCGCGGAGGATTGGAGCAAGCCCGATCCGAGCGAGATGCTCATCCGGGGTGAACGGCGTGTGGTTTCTACCCAGACAACACGAGCGTATGCGAAGCAACCTGGCCTCAATACCCTCAAGCCAGCCACGCAAATGGTAAACTTGATGGTCGGCACCACTGGCTTTGGCCTTTTCTCGCAAGCCACCGTCGAACAACGCGCCCTCCAATCCAGCCCGCAGGATATTACAATCCAAGCGCTACCGCCGAGCCCCGCCCATTTTTCCGGCGCCGTTGGTCAATTTACCTTCACCTCTAAAGTCGTGCCTACCTCCGCTGCGGTTGGCGAGCCGGTTACCTGGACGATTGAATTAGCGGGAGTCGGTAATTGGCCCGATATCACCGGCCTGCCTTCTCGAGAAGTCTCCAATGAGTTTCAGGTAGTCCAACCGAAATCCAAGCGTACCATGAAAGAGGGGGCCTTGTTTGAAGGTGGGCTCAGTGAGGATGTCGTGCTCGTTCCGAGCCACCCGGGATCCTATAAATTGAAGCCAGTTCATTTCACCTACTTCGATCCCCAAGCTGGCAGCTACAAAACAATCACGAGCGAACCAGTGACCTTAACAATTACGACGGGAGCGACGGAGGCGCCTACGCGATCCAATCCAGGCGCGCCTGTCCAATTCTCCATCAACCCGGCAGTGGTGGCTACCCCAACCATGCCCACCGCGACACCGCCTGTACCGCCCGAGAATTTGCCTCGGGATCCGCTCGCAGGATCCCCCAAAGGCGGCGTCCCCTTCCGCCCTGACTATTTTTGGATGGTGGCCGCGGCTCCTGCGGCCGGCATCGTCTTGATTGCGTGGCTCATTCTAGCAGCTCTTCGCTCTCGGGCCACTGATCCGCAGCGTCATCGCCGCCAAGCGCGAGCTCAACTCGCCGCGGCATTAGCTGACCTTCGCAAAACGAACGGCCCGCTCCCAGACAGTACCGCACTACGCACTTGGCAACAACAGGCGGCCGCTTTGTGGGAAATCCCCCACGCGGCACCCGGCACGCCTCTCCTGCAAGCTTGCATCGTCGCCCACGCACAGGGCGGCGCGGCAGCTCCTGATTGGGCCTCTCTCTGGATTGAAGCTGATCGGGCTTTACACAGTCGCGAACCTGGCTTGCCCGCTGACTGGTTAACTCGAGCTGAAACTGCCCTCCAAAAAATTCGGGTGCCGGGCTGGGCGCCATTCTCCCTCTTCGGGCTGCGCAATTTATTACCTTTTGTTTTTAGTTTCACTCTCCTCTTCGTACCGCTCGCTGCTCAGGCTGACAGCGCGACTGATGCCTATAAGCAGGGCAATTTTACCGCTGCGGAAACCGGCTGGCGTCACACGATCGCATCCACGCCGAACGATTGGTCCGTACGCCATAATCTCGGTCTCGCCCTCGGCCAACAAGACCGCTGGGCTGAAGCTACCGCCCACTGGACCAGCGCATTTCTGCTGAATTCACGCGCGGAGATCACGCGCTGGGATCTAACGCTCGGACTACAACGCTCCGGTCTAGCCCCAGCGGAGCTCGTTAATCTCGCCCGCGGCGAAGGCCGCTCTCGTCTCGCTCGCTACGCCACTCCGGCCGAATGGCAACTCAGCCTCATCGGGGCCGCTCTATTACTCGCCGCGGCCCTCATCGGATTACTCCTGCAAGGTTATCAACGGATTGGTGCTTGGGCTAAACCCGCCGCGCTCACGACCAGCTTATTGGCCGTGCTGCTAGCCGCTGCGGCCACTCTTAGCCTGCATACTTATGGTCCACTCGCTCATCCCGAGGTGACTTTTGTTTGGCAAGCCTCGGTACTTCGCAGCATTCCCACGGAAGCTGATACAACGCAAAAAACCTCGCCCCTTTCCGCTGGCTCGATTGCTGTCGCCGAAAAAACTTTCCTCGGCTGGACAAAACTCAATTTTCCCGGCGGACAAACAGGTTGGGTTCGCACGACTGATTTAATTTCCCTCTATCGGTAAAGTTACCCTCGAGGAGCCAGCTGGCCCGAGGATTCTTGCCACCCTGCGTGAAGCACCCGCTGCTCAGCGCGTGTTAAACCATTTAGCATCACCAGGCTGATGGCTCCAACCATCGAGCAGCGGAAAAATCTCTTCAACGGTACGAGCCACCGCATATTTACCCCGAATCGTAGCGTGCATAAATTTCTCTGCGACGATCCGCTCAAAGAGCCGGAGGAGATCATCATAATAGCCGCCTTGATTCAGAATAATAATCGGTTTCTGCAAGGTCTCAAGATGGGCGAGCGTGAGAATTTCTAGTAACTCCTCGAGCGTGCCCCATCCGCCAGGCAATGCCAGAAACGCATCAGCGCGTGTTTCCATCAGCAGCTTGCGCTCTCGCATGGTCGTTACAGAAATCAGCTCATCCGCTTCCGTAAAAGCCAGCTCCCGTTCTTTCATGAACTCAGGAATGACGCCGACCACTCGACCGCCCGCAGCTTTGACCGCCCGCGCCACCGTGCCCATTAAACCCGTCTTACCGCCCCCATAAATTAACGTCCACTCGCGGAGCGCCATAGCTGCACCGAGCTCTGTTGCGGCTTTAAAATATTGAGGGTCCACGCGATCACTTGAAGCACAATAAACGCACAACGACTTTTGCATGCCCAATTTGACACCAGTCATTCACACTAATCAGCAAAAATTTTACCCCTCTGCGTCGCTTATTTTCTTTTGGTGATGGCTACACTTTTAGTGGCCAAACCATGATCGCAAATTAGTCTCGGGGCTCAGTGGTCACCCCATCCCCAGTCTACCGCGGGCGCCTCGCGCCCTCCCCCACTGGCTTGCTTCACCTAGGACACGCCAAAACTTTTTGGACCGCCCACGAACGGGCACAGGCAGCCGGGGGCCATCTCCTGTTGCGTAATGACGATCTCGATGCGGGGCGCTGTCGACCAGAGTTTGTCGAAGCTATGACCGAGGATCTCGCCTGGCTAGGCCTGCACTGGGTCGAGCCCATGATTACCCAAAGCCATCGTCACTCGCTCTACCGCGCGGCGTTGGTCCAGTTGCATGCAGGCGGCTTCATTTATCCCTGCACCCGCTCACGCCGCGATGTCCTCGCGGCTATCAGCGCCCCCCACGAGGGGGATGAAACCGATGAGCCAGTTTTCCCGCGCGAATTTCGGCCCGCCGCGGACACACCGCTCCCGTCGCTGACGGAACCCATCACAGTCAATTGGCGTTACCGGGTTCCCGACGGCGAAGAATTAATTTTTACGGACGGCCAAAGCGGCGAACAACGCGCCATCGCTGGACGCGACTTCGGTGATTTTCTTGTCTGGCGAAAAGATGATCTCCCCAGCTACCAACTCGCGTGCGTGGTCGATGATGCCGCGCTGAACATTACCGAAGTCGTGCGAGGTGAGGACCTGCGCCAGTCTACTTTTCGCCAACTTTTAATTTATCGGGCATTAAAACTTAACGCCCCCGCCTTTTATCACTGCCCCTTACTCACCGATGAACGCGGCGTACGCTTAGCGAAACGCCACGACTCGCTCGCTCTGCGCACGCTGCGAGCCGCTGGCCGCACCGCAGCGGATGTTCGGACTGCTTGGTAACCAAACCTCACGAGATCCGGCCCCATCAACTTAATTAGCCGTTTACGAAAGGAATTCTTCCCTTTCGCCTGACTCTCACAAAATTATTTCCTATCAATTAAAAGACTGGAAGCGCAGAGGGAGAATGGCAAAGTACGCGCATCTCTCCTGTGCAATCCCATCCTTTCCTTTCTCCCACCGCAGCGTCCGCTATTGCCGCCGCTCAAGGCACTCCTTGCTACGTTTACGACCAAGCCACGCTCGAGGCTCAGGCCGATGCGATGCTGGCTTTCCCCAATGCCTTCGGACTGACCGTCCGGTTCGCCATGAAGGCCTGTCCGAACGCCTCGGTGCTTCGCCTCTTCGCCGCCAAGGGCCTCCACTTAGACGCCAGCTCTGGCTATGAAGTGCGCCGCGCGATCAAGGCCGGCGTCTCCGCCGAACG
>CAIOCT010000040.1 GCA_903856725.1 uncultured Verrucomicrobiota bacterium | reverse complement strand
CTTCGGGTGTTCGCAATCGAGCGACTGGCGTCCAAGCGCAATCACCCGATCGTACTCAGGTGCCGCCAATAACGCGCGCAGTAATTCGCCTCCCACGAGGCCACTTGCTCCAGCAATTAAAGCGATGCGCATCCGATCAGATTAACAACTAAATCAACCAACGCAACTCAGTGACCAGATTTGCACTTCTGCAAATCTTAGCCTTAATCCGACCATGCTGCTGATCCGACGCATGGATGATGGTAAACGCTCTTATACGGCAATTTTTCTGCCGGGTGAGCCCGCCCATATGTTTCCCACGACGGACCAAGAACATGCCCGCATCCTGCAAATTTATAAACAGGACCGACCGCACCAAGATGTCATTAATGACTTCTCAGAATATCTGATCGGCCAAGACGGGCCTGCCGCCATCGACTAGCCCAACGATGAGCTTTGATCGCCCACGCCACCACTACCCGGCTGAATTTAGTTTGTCCGACGCCTTCCGAAGTCCTCAACTCAGACCGTGAGCGATCTCATCCCACCTCCCGAGACTAAGCGACGCGACGTTCGGAATTTTTTTGCGTCGGTCAAATATGCACTCGATGGCTTCTGGGCCGCCGTGCGCCACGAACCCTCCTTCCGCGAGGACCTTATCTTCGTCGCCATCCTAACGCCGTTCGCCGTCATTCTTCCGGTTAACGCCGTATCGACGGCGGTGATGATCACGACGCTCTTTCTCATCGTGATCGCTGAATTATTGAATTCAGCAATCGAGTGGACGATCGATGATATTTCGCTCACCAAGCGCCCCTTTGCCAAACGCGCCAAGGATATGGGAAGCGCGGCTGTCTTTATCGCCTACATCAACTGCATCGTCGTCTGGGCCATCATTCTTTTCTCTAACTGGGAACGCATCGCCCGATTAGAATTTCTCCGCTGGCCACCCCCGTTTCTACCCTAACCTTAGCGCATCCGACCGAAGAGATAAGTGCCGACTCCGATCATGGTAAGATTGGGCATCACGGCCGCCCACAGAGGATCGATCAGGCCCTTGCCGCCGAGCAAGGTCGCAAAATTTGCCAACAAATAATAGGCAAAGAACAGTCCGATCGACTTAGAAACTCCCACCGCCGGGCTTACCCGCACGCCCGATAGAGCAAAGGGGATCGCAATCGCGAGAATGATCAGCGGCCCGAGCGTATCAGCGAGCAATCCATAATAGCGCACCTGGTAACGAACGACCTTGGGATTATCCTCGGCGGAGAAATAGTCTACGATACGGCCCAATTCATTGAAGGATAGTTCCGTTGGCTTGCGGTCAAATAAAAGCATGAGCCGAGGATCCTCCGTAAAATGCGGCACCGTTTTTTCCGTAAAAGCGACGGTCCGCTGCAACTGTCCCTGCTCCGGATCAAACCACATCTCGCGACCTTGCGTAAAGGTCCACGCCCGGCGCTTAGGGTCGTAGCGGGCTTCTCGAGCCATCAAACGGGTCTTTTCGCGCCGCTGTTTATCGAGCTCGGACACCGTAACCCCATAGGCCGTTTGCGTGAAGCGGCTGTAGCGATTAATAAACCACATACGATTCTGCCGTTGATTATCAAAAGCCACGCTCGAGATCAGGCCGAGTGATCCACCCGGCGTAGCCTTGGCCTCGGCGCGATATTGAAAACTATCGAGCAGGCTGCGGGAGGCCTCCACCGCAGCGGGCACAATTCGCGCATTGAGTAAAAGCGAGACCCCGCAGAGCACGAGACCGGCCAGCCAGAGCGCTCGCGTGGTAGCAAAAACATTCAAACCCGCTGAGCGCACTGCGGTGAGCTCATTATTGCGATGGAGTTTGCTGAGGACAAACAAGAGCGAAAGCAGCATCGATAGCGGCAGCACAATGGAAAGATAGCTCGGCATGAGCGTACCATAATAAAGCAGAATATCGCCGGCCCCGACTCCGAGCTGAACCAAGTCACGAAAGTTATCATACAGCGCCGACATCATCAGGACGCCCATGGTAGCCGCGATGAGGAGGGCGAGCATTTTGAGCCACTCGCGCAGAAGATATCGATCCAGGAGATTCAAATCAGCGTCAGTCAAACAATCCAATCGAGCGGAGCAAAGCTGAAAGCAACGATCGCTTCACTTGGAGTTTGCGCCTGTTTGCCAGACAACTTCATTCGTAAGCCATGAATTTCCCCACGCCCCTTCTTCTGGGTAGCCTCCTCCTTACGCTCGCGGCCTCAGCCGCAAACAATCCAATTAAAATTGGCCAATACGGCGCCTTCAGCGGCAAAGAAGCTGATTTCGGCCTCGCGGCGCGCAAAGGGGTAATCCTAGCAGTTGAAGAAGCTAATGCGAGCGGCGGCGTACTCGGGCGACCTATCGAACTCCTGCTG
>CAIOCT010000039.1 GCA_903856725.1 uncultured Verrucomicrobiota bacterium | reverse complement strand
GGGTCGATCCGGATCTCAGTTTCTAGATTTCTACTTTCCCCGGTTTCATCTTTTCCTCCCCCGCCCCCTTCGCGTCCCTTCGCGCCCTTCGCGGTTAAACACACCTTGGTTGGTTTTTGTGTTTCTTGTGTTTCTCGTGGCCATACCTCGGTCGATTTTGCGCCTTTTGTGCTTTTTGTGGCGGCCCGGCGATCGGTTCGATCCCCACTTAAAACCACGTACCCCGGTCGCCGCATTACTCAATGTCCGCGCACGCGGCGGCGATAATCAGACGGGGTAAAGCCAATTTCCTGTTTAAAGGCTTTGGAAAAATGAAACACATCGCAAAAGCCAAGGGTGTCCGCGATTTCCTTGAGCGAGGAGCCGCCATGATAAATTGCCGCGCACGCCCACTCGAGGCGGCGTCTTTTTTGGTAGCGGCCGGGAGATTCTCCGGTGAGTTCGACAAAGCGCTTGCGAAAATTTTCGTAATTTAAGCCGACCTGGGGCGCCACCGCCTGGGGGGGCAGCCAACCGGTCACCCCACGGTCACCGAGTAGGCGCAAACTTTTTTCCAACCAAGTATCCCGACCGGCTTGCCGCGTGCTCTCCGCATCGGCGGCAATCATATCCGTGACGACATGAAGCAAGCGGCCCAAGGCGCGCAACGGCGCCCCGGCACTATGCAACGGCTCACTTTTCACGACCTCATGGAGCCGCCGCCGCCAGTAATCGACGGCGCCGAGCCGCAGCACGGGATGATCGGGAGCGAGCAACCCTTGCGCGCGCCAGAGCTGGAATTGCGGACCATCAAAGACAAAATAAATTTGGGTCCATTCCGTGCCTGGCTGCGGGCCATAAGCATGGGCGATTTCAGGAAAGACCAAGACCACATCGCCCGGGCCTAAATCGAGTTTGGTCCCCCGCGCATCCCGATAATAGCCTTGGCCTTCCACCATGAGCACCAAGGTAAAACGTCTCAAAATCCGCATGCCCGACGGATCAATCCCCTTCACGTTGCGCAACACCCCCGCCAGCTCGATCTCTCCTACGGGAGTGCGTAAAGGGCTTTGCAGCCAGGGCTCAGCGCGGTATTTAGGTAAAGGGGGCACCTCCCCAAAATTTACATGACTTCTCCCACTTCAACCATTTAATCGCGGACGATTTCCCTGTAACTTAATGCTATGAGTGCCACGACCACCCTA
This sequence comes from uncultured Verrucomicrobiota bacterium, assembly GCA_903856725.1. Classification (GTDB taxonomy): domain Bacteria; phylum Verrucomicrobiota; class Verrucomicrobiia; order Opitutales; family Opitutaceae; genus Lacunisphaera. Next base: position 150,285 of record CAIOCT010000039.1, on the reverse strand, counting down.
CCCCAACTCTATTCCTACGGCCACGAATTGGAAATGACCGACGATAAAGTTGGCCTGCTCCGCGACTCCAGTGACGCCGCTGAAGATTTTCCCGAGCTCCGCCGCCGCGTGGCGGAGGACGGTTATCTTTATATGAAAGGGTATCTCGACCGCGATGCAGTGCTGACGGCGCGAGCCAGCCTCACCACGGGACTCGCTGCGGCCGGCGTCCTCGATCCCGCTTATCCCAGCATCGACGGCATCTGCAAACCGGGCGCGGGCTATGTTTTCAAACCCGAGCTCACCAATAATAATCCCGCCGTTCAAAGCCTCCTTTATTCGGGCCGCTTGCCAGAATTTTATCGGCAATTTTACGGCGAATCTATTCGGCATTATGATTACACTTGGTTGCGCGCCATCGGGCCGGGCAAGGGCACTAATCCACATTGCGATCTTCCTTACATGGGCCGCGGCACGCACGGACACATGACTTGCTGGGTGCCTTACGGCGACATCTCCTTCGAGCTGGGCGGCCTCATGGTACTCGAGGGCTCCCACCAGCGCACAGATTTGTTGGAGAAATATGTTTACCGTGACGTTGATGCTTTTTGCGCCAACAAGCCGACGGAAGCCGAAGCCGCGCGGGCCGGCAAATGGGCCTTCAGTGGCACCCTCTCGCACAACCCACCTACGTTGCGTAATAAATTTGGGGGCCGCTGGGTGACTGCTGAATTTTCACCCGGTGATTTTATCACCTTTGGCATGTTCCTCGTGCATGCATCCCTCGATAACCGCACCGAGAATCGTCTGCGAATTTCGAGTGATGCGCGCTACCAACGCGCCAGCGAACCCATCGATGAACGCTGGGTTGGCGTCAATCCCCCCGGTCACAGCACCGCCGGCAAACGCGGGCGCATCTGCTAAGCCCCGTTCGTCTCGTCGCGCCGAACCTCGGTCGAGCCACAGCTCAGTGCCGAGGGGCGGTTAGTTTTTAATATTTTAACTATGGTCGCTCCCTCCCCCTCCCCTGGCCGCATGGCCGCCGTGCAAGATATGGCCCGCTTGCAACGCGTGCTGTTTGAAGTCGAACGCGATTTCATCCGCACCGGATCGACGCTCATCTACCGTGTAGGCGACCCGGAGTTAAAATATTTACTCTGCCAACATCTCTGGGAATCCGCCGGCCACGCCCGCTTCCTGCGGGAGCGTGGTCGAGAAATGAGTGGTTTCGGCAATGGGGAAACCACTCGGTGCAGCGTGCGCCAAATTTATAATGAGGCGGTCATGCCGGCCGATGCGCTGATCGCGCTGACGGGTTTTTATCGCGTGCTCAAACCAGCATTGCTGGCCGCCTACCGCCATTATCTAGCCGCCACGCACCACCTCGCCGATTGGCCGTCGCGCAAACTCGTTGAAGAATTTATCGCTGATGAGGAACGCCACGCTCGTGAAATGGCCCCCTACCTCTCGCTCGAGGCCGCCACGACTTGGACCGCACACCTCGCCACGGCCCTCGCCGCTCACGGCGGCTGGCTCGGCGAGCAACCGGCGCACACGCTGCCCGCAAATTTTGTTTGGGAATCAAGCCAGCGGAACTATCAACATCCGCCCACCTGCAACCGCAGCCCGTACCCCACTTGCTCGAGCGCTTTCAGCTACGATGCCGCGGAAACTCCGATTGTCCGCCCCTGGCTCGTCGACCCGCAAACCGATGCCCGCGTCATTCGCCTGATGGTCTATGTCTGGCTCATGATGGAGTTGGATGCCGTCGATTATCTCGCGACCATTTTCTACGACACCCCCGAGGCCCCCTTTGATTTGCACCACGATATGGCGCGTCATCTGTGGGATGAATCCCGCCACAGCGCCTTCGGCTACCGCCAACTCCCCAAGCTAGGCGTCGATTTAATGACCGTGGAGCACTCCCTCGATCTTTATAATATTTTAATTCAGATGTCGCCGCACGAACGCTACGCGATGATGACCATGGAATTCGAAGCCGGTAGTTTTCCGACCAAGGCAACCGTCATGGATCGAATCCGCGAGCTCAACGATTTCGAAGCCGACACCCTGCTCGCCTTCGATCGCAACGATGAGCAAAATCATGTGCGCTATGGCCACCATTGGCTGCCGCAAATCATGGCACTCGGGGGCGAGACTCGCCCAGTGGATGAATTTGTTAAAGCGACCCAAGCTAAATTTGTCGAACTAGCGAAAGTCTTCGGCAATCGCACCCCGCACAGCCTGCCACCCGAGCGCCGGCTCACCGGCAATAAAATCCTCACCCTCGTCGGCGTAAAGTAACGCCCCTCCCCGAAACGCTGTTTGTAATATAATATATTACAAACGAGCTTCCGGGGCTTCTGGATGAGGCGCCTTGGCTTCTGGGCGTAGCTCGAGCGGGTCTGCGGCTAGGACCCCATTACCGGACGCCGCCCGCGGACTCCCAGCGACGGGGATGGGGGGGCCTGCATGGGCATTTTTCTCAGTTTTCAGCCCCGCGCATCAATGACAGCCTGCAATTAATTTTCATTTATTTTCAGATAATTCATATCGCACATTTCTATTAAATAGGCTCACTCGTTCTTCCGCGTTTCGCGGACTCCCTTTGCGCTCTTCATCCTCACCCACCCTTAACCCATGAAAACCTACCGCGCTGTCCTTGTCGGCACCGGTTCGATCGGCGATGCGCATGTGCGCGCGGTTGAGGCCACGCAGGGCCGGGTCACCCTTGATGCGGCGGTCGATATTGACGCCAAACGAGTAGCGGATTTTGCCGGTCAGCATAAAATCCCGCGCCACTACACGGATTACGCCACGATGCTGAAGGCTGAGCGTCCCGATATTGTTTTAATCGCCACGCCTCCCTCCCAACATGCCAGCATGAGCATCGCCGCCATGGAAGCGGGCGCGTGGGTACTGTGCGAAAAACCTCTCTGCGGCTCCTTAGCCGAATTGGATTTGATCGAAGCGGCCGAGCAACGCACCGGCTGTTTCACGTCGTGTATTTTCCAGATGCGCTTTGGTTCATCGACGGCGCATGTTCGTCACCTCGCCGACCAAGGTCAGTTAGGCCAACCGCTTGTCGGGGTTTGCAACACACTCTGGTTCCGCGATGCAGCTTATTATGCGGTACCGTGGCGGGGTCGCTGGAACACGGAACTCGGCGGTCCCACGATGGGCCTCGGGATTCACGCGATGGATCATTTTCTACACTTGATGGGCGACTGGCGTGACGTTCGCGCGGCGGCCGGCACACTCGATCGGGCAATTGAAGTCGAAGATGTTTCTATGGCGATCGTCCGCTTTGCCAGCGGCGCCATGGGCTCCATCGTCAACAGCGCCCTCAGCCCGCGCCAAGAAACTTACCTCCGGCTCGACTATCAGCGCGCGACGCTGGAGCTCACGCATCTTTACGGTTACTCCCGCGATAATTGGAAGCTCACGCCAATACCGCCGGGGCCAGATGATAGCCTCATGCAAGCGTGGCAGAATTTTCCAGCGGAGATCAGCTCCTCCCACGGCGCGCAACTCAACGCCTTCGTGGCGGACCGCGATGCGCAACGGCGCCCACTCACGTCGGGATTTCAAGCGCGCCAAACGCTCGAACTGCTGACCGCGATCTACAAATCAGCCTTCACTGGGGAAATTGTCGCGCGCGGCTCCATCCGTCCGGGTGATTCTTTCTACACCGCTCTCCATGGTCACCGCGCCCCGCCGCGGACGAAAGGTCAGCCGCCGGAACGCGGTTGAGCACTGCGCCCATGACTCCAGAGGCCCTCGCCTCGCGTACCTTGACCGGCTATTTGTGGGGTAGCCGCAGCCGCCTCTGGCTTGGCTTTGGTCTCTCTCTGCTGCGCTCCCTCGCCGTCGCTCCGTGCGCGTGGCTATTTCAACGCATGATTGATGTCGCGGTCCCCGCCCACGATTCATTCGCGATTCTGCAACTGAGCGGCTGGTTCCTCCTCTTACTCGCCCTGCATTATATTTTCTCGGTTTGGGGAGCCAACGTCACCGCCCAAGCCATGGCGCAGATGATGGTCGAGATGCGCAGTCGCATCTTCTTCAAACTGCAGTTCCTGAGCTTTGGTTATTTAGACCAACAAAAAACGGGGCGCTTATTGGCAAAATACGCCTTCGATACGCAAAAAGTTGAGGCGCTGCTTTATAATATCCTGAATCAATTTCTGCCGAATGTGCTCTATGGCGTGAGCATTTTTATTATTCTCGCGATACTCAATTGGCGCCTCGCCTTAGTCCTCGGCCTCGTCATCCCCGCCTACGCCCTCGCCAAATATTATTTCTTCGCTCGCATTCAGTACAGTAATCACGCCGCTCGGCTCGCGCAGGAACAACTGACCGGCACCGCGAGCGAATACATTTCCGCGCTCCGCTTGGTCCGCAGCTTCGGCGAAGAAAAACAAGCTGAGGCTGACTTGGACCGCAGCAGCTTAGATTTTGCCCGTCAACGAATTCACCAGAGCTACCTCAACGCCATTTTCGGCACCTTTTGGTATGTGAGCACGCAAGTCATCGCGCTCGTCGTGATGGCCGGAGGGGCCTTGCTCGCGATTCGGGGAGACATTTCTTACGGCACCCTCTTTGCCTTTGTCGCAGGTCTCCCCATTGTCCTCGGCCCCATCCAGGCCTTTGTCAGCTTGAGCGAACAATTTTTTATCGGTCGTGAAAGTTTTCATAGCATCAAAGACCTCATCGATTCCGCCTACGTCGAACAATGGCAAGGCACCCGCCGCGCTGACCGCCTCAGTGGTGATATCGTGTTCGACTCAGTTAACTTCGCCTACCCCACCGCCCCCGAGCAACTCGTCCTCCACCAAATCAACCTGTCGATTAAACCCGGTGAACAAGTCGCTTTGGTCGGACCTTCGGGCTCAGGCAAAAGCACGCTAGCGAATTTACTGCTCGGACTCTACGCGGCCAGCAGCGGTCACATTTTAATCGATGGAGTCCCGCAGTCAGAATGGGATATGCGCTGGGTTCGCCGGCAATTAGCTGTGGTGTTACAAGATAGCCTGCTGCTCTCGGGTTCTATCAGTGATAATTTACGTTTTGCTCGCGCGGATGCGACCGACGAGGAGTTACGACAAGCCGCGCAGCAGGCGAATGCCGAAGAATTTATTCTCCGCTTACCCAACGGCTACGCGACCGCCGTGGGCGAACGCGGCGTCACTCTTTCCGGTGGCCAACGCCAGCGTCTCGCCATCGCGCGCGCCATTTTGCGTAATCCGCCCGTACTCATTTTGGATGAAGCGACCTCTGCCCTCGATTATCAAAGCGAGCGCTTAATCCAAGAAGCGCTGGATCGTCTCGCGACCGGGCGCACCGTGATTACCATTGCCCACCGCCTCAGCACCATCCGCAACGCGAGCCGCATCATCGTCCTTGATGCCGGCCGTATCATTGAAGAAGGTGATTTCCGTACCCTCGTCGCTCGTGGCGGCCCCTTCGCCCGCATGGTCGCTGCCCAAAATACGGGCGATGATTTTCTCCAGCTCTGAGCCCAAGCACCCCGCGCAACGCAAAATCAGCCAGGGGGGCCTCATGAATTTTCAGCCGAGTGAGATATTTTATCCTCGTTCACCGGCTTCCCTCGCCCCAAACTTTCTCCATGAAATTGGCCCCACGCTGGTTCCTCTGCTTATTCCTCGCCGTCGCCTGCTCTGCTGCGGAAAAATTTCCCGGCCTCCAAGCCGTGCTCACACCAGCAGAATGGCAACGCGCCGGACTAGATCGCCTCAGTCCAGACGAACTCGGCGTCATTGATGCCGCCCTCATTCGTCAACAAACTGCGGCCACGACTCATTTACAAACAGCGCTCGTGACCGCCCGCGCGGCAGCCGTCGCCGCCGCGACCCCTGCGCCCATGCCTATGGCCCAACCCAAGGCGGGTTGGCTCCAGCGCTTTGGTCTCCCTGCGTTCGACGACACCGAGTGGCGCACGCTCCCTCCGCTCGTCGGCACGGTCGTTAAATGGGAATCAGCTAACCGCTTCCGCCTCGATAACGGTCAAGTGTGGGAAGGCTTTGAACCGATCACCTATGAACTCGTAGGTAAGAGTATCGAAATTCATGCCCGTCCGCATGGCCAATTTGTTTTAGTCATCGACGGCCAGAGCACCACGCTGCGCCTCATGCGCCTGCGGTAAATTTTTATAGCGCCCGCGCGCTGTGCCTGGTCGCCCGCGTTATTAACTCACGGTCTTTCTGCTCATGCTGCATATCGCCAACGCCGAACTTACCGTCGACCTGCTTGATCCGGTCGCTGAACATGCCCACTTAGGCCCTCGCTTTTGCTGGGGAGCCTACATCTGGCAAATCCACGACCAGCACGTTGGTGATTTGCTAACGGGCCCCGAGTGGCCCAAGCCCGATCCGATTCCGCGCAATGGCCAAGGTCTGCCAGAGTCGTTTCGCCATAGTACCATGACCGGCCAGCCCTTGCTCTGGGATGGCCCCATCGGCCTTGCTCCTGGTGCCGGCCAACTTGGCCGCGATGCGGCAGGCAATGTGAGCGTCACCCACCCCTGCCACTGGGAAAGTGAACTCACCCCCACCCAGGCAATTTTTCGTACCGCGCAAACGGTGGGCCCTTGGTCCTATGAAATCGAACGCACCATCGCCTTAGAGGGTCGTCACCTGCGCTCCACGTCGCGCCTCACTAATCGCGGCCGCACTCCGCTCAAGTTCGAGTGGTTTGCCCATCCTTTTTTCGCGCTCCAGACCGATGGCTTGCAGGTCGTCACTTTGCCGATCGGCACGCAACTCGCTGACAATATCGGTTATAAATTAACGGGGCGGACGCTGACTATGTATCGGCCTTTTATCGGTGTTGATGGCGGCCATCTGGAACTTTTAGGTCTGCCTATGGGCCAACCCTTAGTCGCCACCCTGACCCACCCGAAGCTGACCTCAGTTCATTTCACCACCGACTTCGTGCCATTTAAATGTGTACTGTGGGCCAACGGCAACACCCTCTCACTCGAACCTTATCTCGCCCTGAATCTTGCTCCCGGCGAGACCCGCGAGTGGAATCTGACCTATGACTTCGGCCCTGCTAAGTAGCTGGGGTAGGGACGAGAGGTGAGAGGTTATAGGGCCTATCTTCTGTCGCGCGGGAGCGGCGGCGAGTTTAAGTTCGAACCCTTCGCGTCCTTTCGCGCCCTTCGCGGTTAAAAATGAATTGGTCGATTTTTGTGTTTCTCGTGTTTTTCGTGGCGATGCCTTGGTCGGTTCTGCGCCTTCTGTGCTTTTTGTGGCTACTCGGAGGCGAGCGGCCTCGTCACCCCTAAAATTATTTTTTAAGCTGCAGCTCGGGAATCAAATCACCGGGCACGAGTGACCGGCGACCCTTCAATTGATAAACCCAGCCTAGTCCTGCTTCCAACGTCACCCGACTCTCATGGAGACGCGCCATCGCTCCATTGCCCAACGCCAACACCCGCTCAGTGGGGTTGAAGCCGAGATAATTATTAATTTTCGCGGCCCGATAATCAAAATCGCCTTGAGCGGAAGGTGCCGGATGATGCGGGTTGATGACCGCCGGAAAAATCGCCAGCGCTCGCCGACTAGGAATTTCCGCTACTGGAAAATCGTTGGTGGTGCCAATCAACAGTCCGGCAATATTGGCCCCCGCGCTCGAACCACCATACGGCACCCCTGCGGCCACTCGCGACCGAATCAGATCCAACTGACCGGTCCGATACAGTTCCGCCAGCAGTACAAAAGTTTCACCTCCGCTTACAAAAATTCCATCGGCTTGCTCTAATAAAATTCGCTGCCCGGCCAGATCCGCATGATGCAGGGATTCAACGTGCGCAAAACCGAGTTCCCCAAAGGCCGCCTTCAGCTGGACCTCCCGCCGATTCCAATCGCGCGGCAAATCAGCATAGAGCACGAGGACGATTTTCTGGCAGCCCGCATAATGTCGCTGCATGACCGCTCGCGTGCTCGCAATAAAGTGCGGGCCGTCACTCATGGCTCCACCCACCACCAACACCGAGGGCGTCAGTGCCGATTGAGTCGCGCCGCGCGCGGATGAAAGGGTGATCAGGATCGCTATAAATAGCCAAAAAGTACGCATAGAATTAGCCCAAAGCAGAGCAAGTTAAGCCGATGACACAACTCAGCATTCAACCCATGCGAAATTTTCATTAACATTCATTTTGTGCTGAATGATTTTCCCCTAATTCTCTCACCCATGCTGTGCCCCCTTCGCCTGCTTCCTGTCCTGCTGCTTAGCCTTCCCCTCCTGAGTGGAGCGACGACACCCGACCCGACCCCGGCGCGCGTCGTAGACCTGCGCTTCGGCATGCCTACGTGGCATCAGCCTCTTGGCGTACCCGATGACTGGCACAAACCCATGGCGGACGAGCAAGGCGCTCTCCTCTATGATTTTGGTCCCGGCCCGTATGTCCAACCCTCGACCATCATCGCGGCGAGCGCGGTCGGTGAAGCTTTTAAACTGAAGGAACAAACCTGGCTCGACTCCGCTCGTATCCCCGCCGTCCGCACCAGCCTCACCCGCGACTCCGCCGCCATCGAACTCACAACGCTCGCCCTGCCGCCGGCTAAGCCTGCTGTTTCCAACGGCCGCACCGCCCAATGGGAACGACTCGATGCCATCACTGGAGCGCTGGGCTGGGCTCAGCCCGACGCCACGGTTTCTCCCGAATTCCGTAACGTGGCGTGGGGCGTTAATCGCCCGCTGCGTTACCGCGTGCGGGTTACTCCCGGCGACGCCAAGCGCGTCATGCTCGGCTTTTGTGAAAGCTACAAACTTCGCCTCGGCGATCGCTTCGCCGACATGCAGGTCGAAGGGGCCACTCCCTTGCTCCTCGATCTCGCTCTCAACGCGCCGCTCAACCAACCCCAAGTTTTCTTGTTTGAGGCCGTCGACACGGATCGCAATGGCTGGATCGATATCAGCATCATCGCACCGCAAGGCCGCGATCCTAACACCACCTTGGCGTGCATCGCACTTTACCCGACAGGCATTAAACTCACTCGCGCCGAACTCGTCGCGGGCTCCGCCGGTCCAGAAGATCGCGCGGAATTGCGTATCGCCTGCGGCACAGAAGTAAGCCGTGAACCCGCCCGCACCGATCTGATCCACGCCCATTATACCGGCGCAGTTCAACCCCAGTTAACCATCAAAACTGGCCGCGTCCTCAAGGCCGCTCGCAATGGGCTGATGACCTATCATGGCGCCCCTTTTGTCCTCACGCGTCCCCAAGCGAGTAAGATTGAGCCGACCGCCACCGGCTGGCAGTTAACTTTCCCCGCTGGCACCGCAGACGTCACGGCCTTCGTTTTCTCCGGCCAAGCGACTGACGCCGATGTGGCCCTGGTCGAAAAATTATCGGTACCGGCCGCCCTCGCTCAAGCGCGTGCCCAGTGGGCTGAGTATCCCATTCCCTTCGGTCATATCACAGTGGCTGATCCCGCGATTCAAGCCATGGTCGATGCAGCCATCCGCACGCTTTATCAGGCCCGTGAAAATATTAACGGTCAGTCCCAGTTTAATTCCAGCTTCTCCCTCTATCGCGGGCTCTGGGCGGGAGATGCCGTTTACTTCACTGAGCTCGCCGCGATGCTGGGTGATTCTGCCAGCGGACGCCAAACTCTCGATGCACTCTTTAGCCATCAAAATGCCAGCGGCATCATCGATGAATTACATCCCCAACAAATTTACCGCGCCACGGCTGAGGTCCTCTGGGCGGTCGAACGCGATGCGCAAATCACTGGAAACTGGGATTACGCTCGCGCCCATTGGCCCCAAATCTTGCGCGGAGTAGAAGGAATTCGCGGACTCCGCAACCGGACGCTGGCGCATCCCGACGCGCCATACGCTGGTTTATTTCCTCCTGGCTTCAGCGATGGCGGTATCATGGATATTGGCGCAGAATATTCCTCGGTGTATTGCACGATCACCGGACTCAACGCCACGGTGCGCGCCGCTCACGCGCTCGGCTACGAAGCAGATGCCCGCATGATTCAGGCTCTCGCGCAGGAATTCCTCACCTCTTTTAATCACCATCGACTGCGCGACCAACGCCGCGATACGCACGGCAACCTCTACCTCCCCGTCCGCGTTGGCTTCAAGGGCGATGATCCGATTCCCCAACTGACCCAATGGGCAATCTTCGATGCCCATCTCAACGGCGAAGGGTGGATCTCCTCTCAACATGAATTACTCACCGGCACACTGGCGCTACTCGCATCAGTTGAAAAACAAGGACTTCCCGTAAGTCTGGGTTGGCTCCCGGGTGGCAATTGGGCCGGCATGGGGATGTTCATCGCGTGCCAACATCTCATTCTCGGTCATGACGCCAAAACAGCTGACATGCTTTACGCCGCGGCGAATCACGCCTCACCGCGCGGAACATGGGTCGAAGAACAAACCCTGATCGGGGATCCGCTCAAACTCGCTGGCGACCAGCCCCACTGTTTTGCCTCTGCGATGTTTGCGCATCTCACCGGCGCTATGCTCGCCTACGACCGCGAGAACACGCTCCACTTGCTGGGGAGCGTGCCCGCCGAATGGTTACACGCGGGCGCCGTTAACCGCTTGGATAACTGGCATACGGCGGCGGGGACGGTGACGCTCAGCCTGACCGTGACTGCCGATGGCCGCGCGGCTCATTTGCGGATCCAGCCGATCACCCGCCTGGATAAAAAAATTCGAATTTTTGTTCACACCGATAGCCTCGCCCGCGCCGGCTTCGCGGTGCCGCCACCTGCAAAAAATGGTCTCCTAGAAATATCCCCCGGCGCTTCCGTAGAAATCACTTTCCCGCGCGCCCGCCCGTAAGCCAATCAACCGGGACGCGTGTTCATGACAGCGGGATTGGCCGGAGTCACGAACGCCAGCCCCGAGGCGGTTAGTTAACTGCCGAGCAGTAACACAGCCTTAAAGAATACGAGAATAAAGCCCACCAGCGCACAACAACCGAGGAAGCCCCACCCATCTTGGCGGTTCCACTTGGTTAGCTCCCATTGAGAGCGGGGAAATAGTTTCAGGTGATCATAACGCGTCGGGCTGGCGTAACTCGCTTCGACGGCAACGGCATCTTCCTCCAGCGTGGCTCCCACCGGAGTCTTCATCCGCGCATGAAAACGCGCTACCCGCACCGGATCAGTTGGGGTAGTCAGCAGACTAACCACGATCAGAATTAAAAGAGGCAATAAGGCATCGACTAAATAACGGGTCATTAACAACTGCGCCGGATTAAAACCCGCCACATCTACCCCGAGGACAGCGAGCAAATAGACTTCGATGCGAAACAGTCCCTTGCCCGTCTTGGGCGACTGCAAGTCCTGCGGATTACTCCGCACCACCCCTTCTTCAAAATAAATGGAGACCGGCTCGATGCGATGTGGCTGCGTCAGCGCCGAATTTCCCGGTACCCTCACCATGATCACCTGCTCGCGCGTCATTTGCGTCAAAGTAGCCGAACGCGCCAGCGCGGGAATCGCCGGCACACTCCACGGAATCACTGCGACCAACACCACCGTGGCGAGGACCTGCACGCGGACGGCCATTTCCGTCAAACGGCGCCACAGGAAAATCAGCGTGATGGGCACGCCCCAAATCACCAGCAGCACAATCGCGAATTTCAACAAGGCGATGACACTATTCAAGTAAAGGGCCACGCCGATCCCGCACGCCAACGCCACTGGGACCGTCACCCGCGCCACCACCATAGAGTGCCCCTCTGTTTTCCCCGGGAAAAGCGGTTCATATAAATTTTTCACCACCAGCCCCGAGAGCACGACCGATTGGGCCCCGAGTAGCGCCAGCTTACCACCTAGAATACCGATGATCATAACGCCAATCAACCCGACCGGCAGAAGCGAGCGCGTCAATAAACCCCACACTTGATCAGGATCCGCTAAATTAGGCCCGAAAATAGCCAACGCAATTAAACCGCTAAAAGCCCACGCGACCGTGACAAAGCGTTTGCTGAATCCGCCGGAGATGGCCCCGATGCGCCCCGCCATTTCACTCTTAGCCGAACCCCCGATCGCCATATTGGCCTGCGAGCCCACAATGCCGAGAAATTGCACCAGCAATAATGCCGAAATTGAATACCAGGTGTATTCACTCGACCCACCCCCCCAAATAAATTGAACATCACCTCCGGCACTTTGGCGTGCAGCCCCGAGACTCCGCCAATTTTGGCTAGGCCAAAGGGAATTAAGATCACGGAGATAATAATCACGAGGACCGCCTGCACTCCATCCACCACCGCGGAGGCCTTTAACCCCCCTAACATCACAAAAACTGCCACTAAAATAGAGGTGACCCAATAAAAGGTCGCCGGCTGCAGATAAGTTACGTGCGGCTGTAATGCGCCACGATCATAGGAATCTTTCAGCACTTCATAGCGCGATGCCGCCGGTCCAGCCAGCGGCGTCGTGGCGCGCGCTTTGCGCAGAGCAGTAAATTCATAAAACTCGCTCACCATTTGCTTTTCCGCGGCCGAGTAAATGGCCGGCTCTTTCACCATCAACGGCTGCAAGGTTTTCAAGGCGATTACGTTACCAGCCGCAATCGAGACAATCACCATCATGATCGTGGTAACCGCATACAAGGTAGCGAGAAAACGCCGACCAAAGCGGTCTTGAAATAAATCCGCCATCGTCGTGAGCCGCACGCGCCGAAACCACACAGCGGTAAACCAATAATAAGGAGTCAGGAACAAGGTAATGAGCGCGAGCCAAGCGCCCCCCGCCCCTTGACGATAGACGGAACTCGCCGTCGTCGTCGCCTGCCCTGGATCCGTCATCGTGCCAAAGCTCAGGAAAAACTGAAACCACTTACCGAGCGAGCGCCCCCCCAGAAAAAAATCTTTTTCACCTTTCACCCCGTGGGATAAAATTTTCCCGATGGCCAAAACGATAACAATATAGGCGAAGATAATGAGCGCATCGATGAAGTGCAGGCCTAGAATATGCATAAAAACAGGGGGTAAAAATGAGTACTAATTGAAGCGCGTTAGGTCAAATGGATCGAGCCGGATTGCCAGCAGAGGCCAGCCATCCTGGGGAATGATTCTCGCGAAAGCAGGCACTGATTAATATTTATGGCTTAGCTTTAAACGGCCAATAGCCGACGGCTTGCATGCGCCGCTCCAACCCAAAATCTGTAAATAATTTCTCCGTCTCTGGCGGCGTACGCCGCGTGGCGCTCAAGGTGGTACTCGTGGCCAAGGTCAGCACGAGGTCACCAATCACCGCCGTCGAATCGACAATCATTTGCTCCGGCAATTTATCAATCGTGTCCGCGAAATCATGATAAAAGCGCACCGACTCGCGCGGGATCGGCCCATTAAAGGTGAGCGCCCGCACGCCGGCTAATTGATAAGGGGTATGGTCACTGCCAAACCAATTAATATTCTCCACGCCACGCGGGAGCGCAGCGGGACTACGCTTCTGCGCCCACGCCTGCAGCGCGGGCACCAGCGTGGTATCACCCAGCGCATTAACGGCAATGGGTACCCCAACCATATCGAGATTGATCATGGCAATCACGGGCTCGGCACCTAATTGCGCCGCCGCGTGACGCGAACCCCACAGGCCCTGCTCCTCGCCATTAAACCAAATCAGCTCAATTGGATGTGCGAGCTCACGGCCGCGCAGAGCATGGGCCAGCGCAAACAATTGGGCGGTGCCGATCCCGTTATCGAGCGCCCCCTGCCCGAGATCCCAACTGTCAAAATGCGCACCCACAATCAGGCGTTCCGGCGATCGGCCCGGCAAGCGTACGACTAAATTTGCCGTTTTCACAACGCGACACTGCGATTTTGTCGCCACTCGCACTCGCACCGTCTGGCCTCGCTTCAATAAACGTTGCAGCCAACGCCCCTCTTCCTGCGCCAAAGAATAAACCGGCAGCGCCAAGGCTTCACCAACAAAGCTGCCCGTCCGGGCCAACAACTGGCCGCCTCCTTCGCGATCAATAAACAAGATACCCCGCGCCCCGCGCTGGAACGCCAGTTGCGAAAATTCCCGCGCCGTGAGCGCACAGGCAGGATCTAAGAGCGCAATTTTTCCCGTCACAACGGTCGGATAATCAGCTACCCCGCCCGCGCCGATATCAACGACCTCGGCCTCAAAGGGAGCATGCGGTGACGTATAGCCGAGCGCCGCCACGCGTAACGGTCGAGTTAAGGGCGCCAACAACTCTACGTGATCCGCACCCCGCTCCCACCCCGGCATCGAGAATGGCACTCGCTCCGGCTGCAAACCCAACGCCCGTAGCTCTGCGGCTAATTGAGTAAGCGCCCCTTCATTCGCGACGCTTCCCGTGAGCCGCCCGCCGAAATCATCACAGAGCCGCGTCAGCATCGCGTGACCAGCTCGCGCTGAATCAGCCCACGGCGGCGCCGCCGCGAACAACTGACTCAGCGGCAAGCTCAACAGCAGCGCGCCGAGCGAGAGCGTTAACCCACGACCCTGGCGCGCGCGATTACTCATGGGGTCCGCACGCGGTCGGTGGCGGTCAGCGCATTTAAATCAAGCACGCGCTCCAATTGACCGTGGGTGATGGTGAGGCGCCGGCTGCCCACTTCAGAATTAAGATGCGGGCCCTCAAATAATTTCCACTTAGAATAATCCAACGGGCTGCCGTCTACCGTCGGCGTTTGGCCATAGGTGCAGGTCACCTTTTTGCCCCGCAAAGTAGTGAAATTTACGGTCGGCACCGGCTCGAGGGAGAATTGCAGCGGGAGCGCGTTAATCGCCGCCTGAAAAGCCGCGAAACTGGGGAATTCGCTGGCACTCGCCGCTTGCACGATCGTGCCATTCTTTAAGTGCGGACTAGTCAGAATGCGTCCGCCGAGATCGAGCCCGACCTTAGCCCAACCGCCCGCAAAGTGGCTGTATTTGATCCACGTGTAGCCTGCGAGGGGCCGGTAGGCGAGATAGGCCCGCCCGCCCTGAGCAAAAATCCAGCCCGAGGGACTCTCCGTCACCTTCACCAAATCCTTGGAGAAAAATCCGTTGATGTGCGGAAAACGTTCCCCCGCCGGAATATCATAAAGGGCAATAACTGTATCGAGATCTTGAAAAACTTGCTCGTACGGCGAACTGCCTAGGATTTTATCCGGCGAATCATACGTGGGTTTACCTTCCATCGTAACGGCCTTAATCATCGGCTCAGGATAGCAGATAAAGGCCGATTGCATCGCGACCATGGAAGAATGCGGATGCATCGAAAACAGGGTATTATGCTTTTTACGTGGATCCGCTTCGGCCCACGTGACGTCCCACACGTGTGACTGAATAGGATCGATCATCCCGCCGCGCGTGGAGCCAACGGCGTAATCGGTCCGCAGATAATTAGTTTTATAGACCAACGGCGAAAGTTCATCGCTGTAGCGCCAACGCCGGCGCGTGCGCGCCCGATCCCGCTGCAGGTAGTCCGCTTGCCGATCGGTCGCGATACGATAAATAACCTCGGGTACATTATAATTTTTTGCCACCAGCGCGAAATAAAGTCCCCAGCCACCATAGCCCGCGGTCGGCGGCGTGTTACCGAATAGCATCCAGCTAAAAGAGGACGCCATGGCGTTCCACCGCTCGGCGACTGGGCCTTCCGTGGTGCGCGAATTAGGTCCGCGCAGCACACCGTTCAGCGTATTCGTGGCCAATTCAGCAAAAATCCAATCAAGCATCAGATGCGCCCGCTCTTTGATCGCCGGATCCTTCGCCCAACTGGCCAGAAAAAGCAAGGGGATCGCATATTCACCGATGTACTCCGTCGGGTTAAATTCTCCCTGCCCCATACTCGTCGAGAGGTCCGTCCAGTGAATGAGATAAGCGCGCGCCTCCGCTAGATTTTCAGCCGACGACTTTCCCGTGTACCATGATTCCGCTGGATCGTTGGGGTACAGCTCCGACATAAGGTAGAGCGAGGCGTAGTACATCATCCAATGATTTTCTGTGTCGCCGCGAAGTTGCCGAGTCCGCCAGGCCGCGCGGATGGAAGCCAAAGCAGCGGGCGTCAACCGACCGCGACCTAAGTACGCGGCCGACACAGTGGGAAACATCCAGAAAGGTCCGGTGCCAGGCTTGCTCATCAGCTCGATGACGCGCTGGGAACAGTGAGCGTAATCTTCACCGCGCACCAACCTTGCTCCGATGGTGACCAGATCTAATTTCGCCGGATCGTTCGTCTTAAATTTAGCGCCGGCGGCCGCGAAATCGAGCACCTCATCAATGCGACGAGTATAGTCGGCTTGCCGCTGTTGCTCATTCAACACCGGCGCCGTCGAAGGCGGCGGGCCGGATAAAGCGGACTTGGCCCTCGCGCTGAGGGCCGTGAGCGTTAACAAAAGAATCAAAGAAAAAATGCGTTTCATGACAAAATAGGGGTAATTAGTTAGCACGCCGTGGGAGGATCAGGAAATTGTTTACGACGGTCCCAGGCAGTGCATCCGCGCGCCAAGTCCGACCAAAATCTTTTGAGACGTAAAGCGTTTCGCCAAATACGCTCGCATAGAGCAACCCCGTCGGATCAACCCCCACGCGCCACACCCGATGCGGTGCCGGCAGCCCTTGATTACGATCCTGCCAAGTCAGACCGCCGTCTTCGGAAGTTAGCACCCCGTGGGCCCAACTACCAATCGCATAGCGCAGCGGCTGAGTGACATCAAAGGTCACATTATAAAGCGCGCGACTGGTCGGCACATTCGGAAAATTTACCCACGTAACCCCACCGTCCGTCGATCGCCACGCGCCCGCACTTTGCGTGACCGCTAACCACACGTGAGGATCATGCGGCGATTGCTGAATATCCGTCACCATTTCTTTGGTCGGCAAGACCCGCCGCCAATGCGCCGCCGCATCATCGGTCAGATAAATGCCCAACTCGCAGCCGGCGAATACGCGACCCGCTCGCGTCCGATCTACTTTAATCGCCTGCGTAAATTTACCCCGATCGGGCAAACCATTTTCACGCCGCTCCAAGGTCTGCGCCCGATCGCTGGAGACCGCCACGCCATCCGGCAAAGCCAAGTAAACGTTATCAGGAGCGTTCGGATCAACGGCGACATCCCGCGCTTCCGTCATCTCCCAACCATTGCACATCCGCCACGATTTGCCGCCATCGAGTGTGCGCCAGAGACCATTGAGCGCCGACGTGTACCAGACGCGGTGATCGCGGGGATCAAAGGCTACCGCCGTGACCCCCATATCGTTATAGCCGAGGTGCTGCCAAGCCCCCGCGGCATCACGCTGGAAAACTCCATTCATCGTCAGAATCTCTGCCCCGATGGTGTAATTGCGGTTAATGTTTGCGCAGATATAAAAATCATACGCGGGCTTCGGAGTCGGGGCGGCAACCCCGAGAGTGCAGAGGAGGAGACCCACTAGCGGGCCTGTAATATTTTTGATGACCATAAAATAAATAGGTTTAGGGTTTCACGCGATCAGTGATACTGAGTGTTTTAAAATCTAAAATACGTTCCAGCGCGCCGTGCGTAATGGTCAGGCGCCCGGAGCCCTTCTCTGCATTGAGATAAGGCCCTTCGAAAAGCTTCCACGTCGTATAATCAAACGGCTGCCCATTAACAATCGGCGCTGCGCCAAATGTGCAAGTGACCACTTTACCACGGAGCGTTTGAAAGGTCACCGTCGGCTTCGTCACCAGCTGAAAACTCAAGGGCAGCGCTCGAATCGCCGCTTGAAAGGCCGCAAAATCCTTAAATTCACTCACCGCGGCCGCCTGCACAATCGTGCCGTTTTTTAGATGCGGACTGAATAGCTGCTGGTCACCCAGACTGGCGCGCTCCCCTGTCATGGAGGATTTAATCAGCGCGACCGGCCGCAGCTGGTATGCAGCGAGCGGCCGGTAAGCGAGATAGCACGAGCCGCCTTGCGCAAAAATCCAACCAGATGGATCGACCGTGAGTTGCACTAAATCTTTGGAGAAAAATCCATTGATGTGCGGGAAACGCGTACCGACGGGAATATCGTACAAAGCAATCACGGTGTCTAAATCTTGAAACACTTGCTCAAACCGGGAACCTCCCAAAAATTTATCCGGTGAATCATAAGAGGCCTTACCCTCCTTCGTGACCTCTTTCGCCATCTGGTCGGGCAATTCTGAAAAATAAGTCTGCAGATCATAACTCGAAGACACCGGATGCATCGAAAACATCGTGTTGTGCACTCCGCGTGGATCTCGCACATCCCACGTGACATCCCAAACGTGCGTCTGGATTGGATCAGCGAGTCCTCCTTGATAAGAGCCTACCGCATAATCACGGCGGGTATAATTAGTCTTATAGATGGGCGCCATGAGCACATCGCTATTTCGCCAGCGGCGCCGCGTGCGTTTAAAATCACGCTGCACATAATCGCTCGGCCGATCCACCGCGATTCGATAAATCACTTCAGGCAATTCGTAATTTTTTGCCACCGTGGCAAAATACAAGCCCCAGCCTCCATAGCTAATGATCGGCGGGACATTTCCGAAAAGCACCCAACTAAAAAATGAAGCCAGCGCTTTACCCCGCTCAATCACAGAAACATCATCCGTTCGGGCATTCGCCCCATGGAGCACGCCGTTGAGAGTATTCTCTGCGAGATCGGCAAAAATCCAATCGAGGGTCATTTTTCCGCGCAAGCGCATCGCGGGGTCCTTCGCCCAAGTAGCAAGATAAAGCATCGGGATCGCGTATTCACCGATGTAGTGCGTCGGATTGAACTCCCCTTGCCCGACCGTCGTCGCGAGGTTCATCCAATCAATCAGATACTCTTTGGCCTCCGCCAAATTATCTGCTGAACTTTTTCCCGAATACCAACTGCTCCCCGGCTCGTTCGGATACAACTCCGCCATCAAGTACAGGGAAGTATAATACATGGCCCAGTGATTTTCGGTGTCTCCGCGCATCTGCATCTCCCGACTCCACGCTTTGCGAATCGCCTGGCGCGCCTCCAAGGAGAGCTGATCGCGACCGAGGAAAGCGACGTTGACCGTTGGAAACATCCAGAAAGGACCGCTGGCCGGTGTCTTCATCAACTGAATCACACTGCGGGAACAAAGCTCGGCATCCTGATGCAGCGCGAGCTTGGTGGCGATCATGGTCATCTCGGGAAAAAGCTCTCCGGGCTTCGCCTGACTCGACCGCCAAGCCAAAATCTCATCGATCCGCGCCAGGTAAGCGGCGCGCTGCAGCTCAGGGGTCGGCAAAATCGTTCGAGCCGGCGCCGGGCCAACGAAAGCCGGCTGCGCTGAGGAAACTACGGCGCAACCGAGCGCGAAACTAGCAATGAGCAAGCGGCGAGCGATCATGGTAAGTGGGCGAGCGCCGGGGTGTTAACGAAACGGGGTAAAAAAACAAAATTG
Organism: uncultured Verrucomicrobiota bacterium; assembly: GCA_903856725.1. Lineage (GTDB taxonomy): Bacteria > Verrucomicrobiota > Verrucomicrobiia > Opitutales > Opitutaceae > Lacunisphaera. Next base: position 130,932 of record CAIOCT010000039.1, on the reverse strand, counting down.
TAGACCACCGAATGCTCGAATCCGGCCGACCGCCACGTGCGACCAAAATCGAGTGATTCATAAACCGCCGCTTCGTAAACTCCGGCGTAAAGCCGGCCGTTATCGGGATCGATCCCCAAACGGAAAACTCGATGTGGCGCCGGCAGCCCCGCATTGCGCTCACTCCACGTCTCACCGCCATCTTCTGTGGTCAAAATTCCATACGTCCAACTAGCGACCGCATAGCGGCGCGCGTTCGTCGCATCAAAGGCGATATTGTAAAGAGCCGCCGCAGCCGGCACGCCGGCAATTTTCTCCCACGTAAGGCCGCCATCACGCGAGCGCAGCGCGCCATCACTTTGTGTGGTCGCCAGCCAAAGTTGTGCATCATGCGGCGATTGCTGCAGATCAGTCGTCGTCGCCTGCGTGGAAAAAACCCGCCGCCAGGATTGCGCGCCATTCTCCGTTAAATAAATCCCCGACTCACAACCGGCCAACACTCGGCCCGCTTGCGCGCGATCCACTTTTACGGCTTGCATGTATTTTCCGCGCCTCGGCAGCCCGATTTCGCGGCGTGGCCACGTCAGCCCCCGATCGTTGGAGACGGCAATCCCATCAGGCAGCGCGAGGTAAATATGATCCGGCGCGTGCGGGTCGATGCAAACATCCCGCGGCTCGGTCATGTCCCAACTCGTCCCAATCCGCCAAGATTCACCACCATCGGTGGAACACAAAACTCCATTGAGCGACGCCGCGTATAATACCCGCGGATCTCGCGGATCACGGGCCAAATTATTGAAACGCGGATAGTTCGGCCCGAAATGAGTGAAGCGATTATCCGCCCCGCGCTGATGAAATCCGCAGGGCGGCAATGGCAGTGGCAGCGCCGTAGCCGTGAGTCCCCCGGGGACTCGAAACGTAACGCACAAAATTAAATCGTGCGCGGGTCCGACCGCGGCACCTAGAGCTACGACCCAACTCAGCAACAACGCACCGGCTATTTTGATTTTACTCATGACAGCAAATCCAGAGGTGCGGCGCACGTGAGTTGATCGCCGTCAGGCCACCAAACTCGACTCCACCACCTCCTGCGTTCTGTCGTTGCGGTGCGCGGCTCACGACGACAGAAATAAAAACTTTATGAACCCTACTCTGATGATTGGTCTGCTGGCAATCTTTAGTCTGACCGTTACGTCCCGCGCGGCGGAAACGTCGACGCCCACGCAACGGCTCGCCGCACTGGGCCTGACCTTGCCCGCCGTCCCACCGTCTATTGCTAACTACGTGCCAGCCGTGCGAAGCGGTAAATTGATTTTTTTGGCCGGACAAATCGCGCGTGGCGCCGACGGTAAGCCGCTCACCGGTAAAGTCGGGCGCGAACTGACGGAAGCGCAAGCGGCGCAAGCCGCACGGACGTGCGTGCTGCAATTGCTGGCCGTGCTCCAAGCGGAACTCGGTGACTTGGCGCGCGTGCAGCGCATCGTGCGCGTGGGCGGTTTTGTTAATTGCACCGATGATTTCACCGCCCAGCCCAAGGTGGTTAATGGCGCTTCTGACTTGCTGGTCGCCGTTTTTGGACCGGCGGGTCGTCACGCCCGCGCCGCCGTCGGCGTTAATGCCCTGCCCGCAGGCGCCCCCGTCGAAATTGAACTGATCGCGGAAGTGGCGGATTAAACCCCCGGTGGGAAAAGTGGAAGAACGCTCGCGCATCGATTAGAGCGCCCGCGCTGCCGCGCGCACCCCGTTGATCACGCGTTCGCAATCAGCGGGGGAATTGAAAATGTGCGTCGAGATACGCACCACCTCGAGCCCTTGCTCCGTAACCGGACGACAACGCAGCCGATGTTCGTCGAGGAGATAGGTAAATAATTTATGCGCCCCCACTCGCGCGTGGCGAATCGTAGTCATGGCCGCGCGCATATCATCCGCGCGCGGCGTGAGCACCGTGATCCCCTCAATTCGCGACAACTCTGTCAGTAATACAGTAGCGAGCTCGCGGCCGTGAGCGGCAATGCGCTCACGCCCCATGAGAGTTTGACCGCGCACCGCTTCCGCTAGTCCCGTAATTAGCCCCGCGTTGCGCGTGCCGTATTCGTGGCGCATCGTGCCGTCAAAATACTTAAGGTCACCGGGCAAGAACGGTAACTCCGCGCCATGCGCCCCCATATAAGTTGGGGCCACGTCGGCCAAGCGATCGCGGCGAATATAAAACACCCCCGTTTCGTGCGGTCCGCCCAGCCACTTGTGCCCACTGAAAGCATACGAATCACAACCGAGTTCGTTCAGACTCACCGGAATCATGCCGACCGCCTGCGCGCCATCGACATGAAACCAAATCCCCTGCGACTGAGCGAGGCGGGCGATCGCCGCCACTGGCATCACCAGACCCGTGGTGCACGTGATATGACTCACCTGAATCACCTTAGTCCGCGGCGTGATCAGCGCACGAATCCGCGCCAAATTAGCCTCAGGACTCGTTGAATCAGGCTCGAACAAGCGCACCGTAATTCCCCGCAACTTCGCTTGATTATACCAAGGAAAAGATCCGCCGGGATGCGCGTGGGATTCAAAAATAACCTCATCGCCCGCGGTGAGGGCCAAGCCCCCCGCGATGATGCAATTACCTTCGGTGGCATTCCGCACGAAGCTAATTTCTCGGGACTGCGCACCGACAAATTTTGCCACCGTGACCCGCGCCGGCTCAAACAAATCATGCCCCGTCTCGGAATGCTGCTGCAATTGATACATCGTCGCGATCATCTGATCGAGCACCGGCTGGGCCACGGGGCCAATCCCGCCCGTATTTAAATAAAGCGGATCTGCCAGCAGGGGATAACTCGCTCGCACCGCCCGCCAAAAAGCAGCGGGGTGCGCCGCATCGAAAATCGGCCAACTCGCCGCCACCGCAGGGGCTGGTGCCGCCGCGACCACGCTCCCGCTGGCCCACGCGCCCACTACGCCCGTGCCCAGCCCTTGAATAAATGTGCGTCGATTGGTTTTCATAGGTCGGTAAACGTTAACGTGTGGTCGATGGTGAAAGCAGCGCCCGGCGCGAGTTGCAGATCCTGGGCATATTGAAAGGGTAGCGCCGCGAGGGGATTGCCCCGCCGCACAAACCAATGCAGCGGTCCCGTATTATTGGTGAAGCGAAGATTGACGCGCTGTTGCGAAACATCTTTCTGCCCGCGCCATTCCATCCAGGAACTCGCGGCCCCGTGCACCGCGGCCTCGCCCACGCGATCGCCTTCCGCGAAAATCCCGATGGAGGCATCACCGTGTTCGTCGAGCAAATCGCGCGCACCTCGAAATTGTAGACCGCTATAATGCGAACCGGTCAGCCCTTCATGCGAATGATACTGGCCTAAAGCCAGTGGACGCCCCGCCACATTCTGCAACGTCGCCACCCAACGCAACGACCAGGCCTGCGCCGAAAGAATGGTGAAAGTTAACGCGCGCTTCTCCTGCAGGAGCCGCTCACCCGCCGTGCCAACCCGCCAGTCCAAAAGATGCGCTAAATGATTACTGCTCTGCTCCACCCACGCCGTGTGCTGCTGCGTGCCATGATCGGCGCGCCATTGATAACCATCCGCGCGGCGATAGGTGCCCCCACCCCAAAAATTATAGCCCGCCAAACAATTGATGGTGAAACTCAGGCCATGCTGCCAGCGATGATCGTTCGGACGGAAATTGGTCAACTCCTCTCCCGCTAAAGTGCACACCGGATGCGCGTAGGGCCGCGCCGCCTCATCCAAGGACGTCTCGGGCCGAAAAACATAACGCAGCAAACGCCCGCCGCCGACCCGATGGATTTCCACCGCGCGGTCTCCGTCGTGAACGAGTTGCAGCGCGGTACTCATGAGAGCGTCACTGTGTAGCTAGCCTGACCGCCCGCAAATTCATGCGTGCTGCCATCAGGCAATATTACTTGCCCAGGAATATTTTTAGGCCCCGCGACCTCGAGCGTGAAAGTCGCTCCAGTCACCCGCCAAGCCACGGTGATTAAACCGAATGGCGTGCAGACGCTGCCTTGCGCGTGCGTGAGCCCGCACCGATGCGGTTGCAGGCGAATGCGGGTGAATCCTGGCTCGACGGGCATGACGCCCAAAATGCGCTGCTGAAATTCCAGCACGGGATGCGCGGACCACGCGTGACATAACGAGCGCCAGTAACTGTTCTCCTCGACGAAAGTAGATAAGCCGTAACTGACAGACTCATGCCAGGGGCCCAAATATTGCGGCATATCATCAGAGCGACCGCAGATCGCCAATGCCTTGAAGCCAATGTGCCACCAGAAGAACGAGCCCGGCGCAAGTTTCGGATCGTGCGGAAAGCGCCGCAGCATAATCGACCGCTCCCGCTCCCCCGCCAAGCCCGCGAGGATCGCCCACGCATTGCCGTACTGACTAATTTCTGGACCACCCGGACGATCAAAATACAACCCTTCGCTCTCGGACCAAAACAGCGCATGCGCTTTCTTGCGCAGCCCCGCGGCCTCCGTCGTGAGCGCCGTCGCCTCGGCCCCGCGATCGAAATAACGTAACAACCACGCCGCCTCATCAAGCGCGTTGATGTATTGCGCCGCGTGAATACAAGTTGCCCCCGTATCTGCGCCCGGCACGACACCGCGCGGCCACCATGGACACCAGTCGGTGATATTCCAGTACGGCATTTTTGCCGGCAAACCCGCGGCATCGGTGTGGCGCCGATACCAATCGAGCACCGCGCGCACCCCGGGCAACAAATCCTGCACCGTGGCGCGATCACCCGTACATAGAAAATAATCCCGAATGTTAGTAATCCAATGAACGCTCCACGCCGGAATAACCTGCAAAAGCCGCGAGGGGAAACGCGCCTGCGTCAGTCCATCGGACAATCGCGACCAATCAAATTGATAAAGCGCCTGCCGACTCAAACGTGAGTCACCCGTCGTCAACATCGCGAGCTGCGAGGTGATCATCGTGTCGCCCGCATACTGCATCTGCTCATAATGCGGACAGTCCTCAAACGTTTCATGAGAACACATCTGCATCGTGTGCAAACCGACCTGCCAAATTTTATCGAGCGCGACATCGGACGAACTAAATTTCGCGGCCACGTGATACGGATACGCGGTGTAGCGCTGCTGCACCGCATGCAACGTGAGCGGCGCCGCCCCCACGGTAATTTGTAAGCCCACATAGCGGAAAGCCCGCCAATGCAGTGGCTCAAAAATATCCGCGCGCCCGGCCGGCTCCCAGGTATCACCCCAACCCGTTACCTTACCGCGGCGATCAAAGGTCCAACCGGTGCTTTCATCGGCAAAATGCGAAGCGAGATTCGCGAGTGACTGCTGCTTACCGAGCAATTTCGCCCCCGCCGTGCCCCACGGCAAACGCAAGGCCTCCGCGTAATTCAACCGCACCCGACTGCCCGCACCACCACTGACCGCGAGATGGGGAAACGCCGTCGTCAGCACGCCCATATCGAGTACGAGATCAATTTTTTCGCCCGCGGCTAGCGTGAGCGGCACGCCGGCCGTCAGCAATTTTTGCCAAGCCGGCGACACCGCGCCACCACCTACCATGTAAGCATCGGGAAACGGCGTGAGCTCTCCTTCGGTCAACATGGGAATCATTCGCGGCAACAACCCGTAAGGACTAGCCGGGTCGCGGCGATTTTCTAAACGCTCCGCCTTGAAAAGTACTTCCGCAGCCGACCACGCTTGGTCGTCAAATTCAGGCGTCGTCCATCCGGCCGGAACCAAGGCTGAAATGCGGTGTTCGAAATAACCTAAATAGCCTTCAAAAGTTGTGTGATCATTTTGAAAACGATGACCATGATCCACCGCAACTCGCCACTGCGCATCCGTCTGCAAATCCACAAGCTCCGCGCCCGCCGCATCGAGCACGGCTCCCTCCAAGACGAAGCCACCGGCATACGTCATCACTGAACAAGGCGCGCCCAGCAGCGCCGGCCGATGCGCCACGCGCGACATGTCCTGCACAATCACCGCGAGCACATTCCGACCGCGCCGCAAATGAGGCGTCAGCTCAAAAGTATCATAGAAATGATGGTTGATATCTCCCTTCGCTGGCCCGCGACCCACGCAAATTCCGTTACAATAAAAAACATAACGACTATCGGCGGACAAATGAACCGTCAGCGCCGCCATACCGGGATCCGCGAGCTCAAACGTGCGCCGGAAATAACGCACTTGATAATGAGAGGGCGAAGCTTGCCCAGGAGCTGGCACCGCATGGGTACCTTCGGCCGACCAAATCCACGACGCACGCTGAACAAAGGGTAAGGGTAACATAACAGGGTATTCGCGATTAAAGGAGGTTAGCCTAGTGCAGATTTTGCCAATTTGGCCATCCCTAGCCTGCTGAAAAGACCAGGATTCACCCTCCCCGGCGATAAGAACTGGCCAAGATGCTTGGCTGGATCGCTGAGTATCATGAAACTCGATTCAGGGGTTTTCATAGGGTTTTACAGGGGTTTTTCGCTTCTAAGCTGGCCAAGCAACGCCAGTCCGGCCAAAAATGGCCTACTAAGATCGTATTTTTCAACATCCGTTTTCAGTTATTTTCACTTCCTTCATGAAAATTGTTTCATCACCACCTCGCTTGATCATGTGCGCTACGACTTGGTCACTCGAAGGACACCCCACGGCGCAACGCGAATGGTCGCTGGAGCGCAAACTCACCGCCATCCAAGCAGCGGGTTTTGATGGTGTGTGCGCCAACGTCACCCCGGAACTAAAAGCCGGCGCCGCGCGGCGCGGCTTAGCGATGATGAGCGGATTTGATTGCAGCGATTTAGCGGTGACGCGCCCGCGCCTCGAAGCGCAACGAGCGCTCGGAGTTCATTTCATTAACATTCAATTACTCAATCACGACACGCCGCCCGCCCAAGCGGCCGCACTCGCCGTACGACTCATCAAACTTTCGAAACGGCTCGGCCTCGGCGTGCACATTGAAGTCCATCGCGACACTGCCACCGAAACTCCGGAAAAATTCACGGAGATCGCGCGCCTTTACCGTCAAGCCACCGGCGAGATCATGCCCGTGACGTGGGATCATTCGCATTTTGCCGTCTCCAAGCACATGCTGCCGAAAGATTATTCCGCTCGCCTGCTGGCCTGGCCCGAGTCGATTCAGCACTCCCAAATGTTTCATCTGCGCCCCTTCAATAGTCAGCATTGCCAAGTCCCCGTGACGAATGGCCGCGGTCGGCTCACTCCGGAATTTCGCGATTATTTAGCATTCACCGAAGATTTATTTACCCTCTGGTTGCAAGGCCCGCGCCCCGGTGGCGAACTCTGGGTCTGCCCTGAACTGGGGACCAGCGTGGGCTATAACGTCAGTACGAATCCCCCCGTCTGGCCCGATGCTATCCGTTGTCGTAAAGAACTCCTCGGCGCTTGGGCGAAAGCACTGCAAAGAGCGGGATAGTTGCTGGTTTTTTCACGGCGCAGTGACCATTTTTATCGTCAGCCCAAACCTGCTCGGCTGATCGCCAGCCCCCATGAAGCGGGGTTCGTGTCGCGACTCAAATGAGACCGTCGCATGAGCGCGCCAGGCCCGGTGCTTGCGCCAAACACCCGGCTAATCATGAGGACGCCAATCCCCCTCATTTGAGCGCAAACCTCAGCCCAAAAAACAATCGTCGGGCTCACGATATTCCGTCGCAAATTGCTGAAAACCCCTTGACTCAGACTGCGCATTTTTCATAAATTTACGTGAAAGTTTCAGTACGGGCGACGCCCCACCCCATCGCCCACCCCATGCTTCTCACTGATATTGCCAAGAAAGCCAACGTCTCACCGGCCACGGTGTCGCGCGCTATCAACCAGCCGCAACTCGTCGCGGCTGAGAGTCTCGCGCGCATTCGCGCGGTGATGCTAGAGCATAATTACGTTCCGGCTCCCCTCAATCGCCGCCGCGGCCCGAAGGCTCGCCTCCCAGAACAGCGGCGCATCGGAGTCTGGTTTGTCGGCGCCAAAGCCAACAATTCCAATCTCAACTGGTTTCAAGATCAGTTACTGGAAGTTCAATCCACCGATCCGCACTACCGCGTCGATCTCCGCGTACTTTTCTCCAACAACCCGGATGAGCTGCCGCGCAATCTAGCCAGCGAGAATTTGGATGGCGTCATTATCCAAGGCATGGAACCGTCCGCGGAGTGCCTCGCCAAATTGCGCGAACTCCCTCACGTGTGGTTCATGACTCGTCGGTCAGCCAATTACCCAGGCGACTACATTGAGCCCAATAACGTGGAAAATGGCCGCATGGCGGCTGATTACCTCAAGGAACGCGGCCATAAATCAGTTGCCGTGATATCAACAGACCCCGATTATAGTGCAGTAGTTGCTCGTAATAAAGCTTTTGTGAATCGAGCAAATGAACTTGGCTTAGCCGTTCATACAATTCTAGGCCAATCGAATCCTGGGGTTAGCTACCTCGAAATCGCCCCGCTCCACGGTGAAAGCGAAGGGCTGGCTCGCCGCCTCCTCGCCTGCACACCGAAGCCCACCGGCTTGTACATCCCGGTCGATCACTTTTGCGGCGCTTTTTTTCGCGCCCTCCGGGCAGCAGGTAAAAAGCCCGGGCGCGACATCGAAGCCATCCTAGGTAATTACAATCCAATGATTTACCATAATCTGGATCATTCACCGGCGGTCTTAGATATCAATCTTCCCATGCTGGTGAGAAAGGTGATTGACCACTTGCTCTGGAGGATTGAGAATCGCGACGTATCTGGTAGGATTGGAATCACCGTTTCACCCCGTTTTATACCCCCTTTAGCCGTCAACGGATCTACTCACTAATACTTTTCACTTTCCCGACCCTATGGACCCGCTCCGCGGCGTCCATTTTCGGAAACTACAAACCACCAATAAGCATGAAACTAGCCCCCCATAGCTACCGCAATCGCGCCCAGCAAGTTCTGGTCGTCGGTTTGGCGGCATTGCTGACGTCTTCGATCGCCTTCGGGCAGTCGGACGACTCAGTTCGCCGTCTCCAAGAAGAAAACGCTGCTCTCCGCAAGCGTCTCGCCTCCATCGAAGGCCAAGCTCAGCCTGCTGCTCAAGCCTCCCAGGCTGCCGCTCCAGCTGCTGCTCGCCCTGCGATGGCTGCTGAGCCCGTTGACAAGGATGTCTTAGTCCTCACGCCCTTCGAAGTGAAGAGCGACAAGGATTTCGGCTACCTCAAGACGAACTCGGTCACCGCTACCCGCGTTGGCATGGAAATTCAGAACGTTCCGATGAATATTTCGGTGCTGTCTGAAGAATTCCTCAAAGACACGAACGCACGCTCGGTCACCGACTTGTTCCGCTATTCCGCGGCCGCTTCTGGTGATACCCGCTTCAGCGGCATGCGCGTACCTTCGAACGAAAACACCCCACAAGGTGGTTTCACGATGCGCGGTTTCCAGGTCAATAACATCATGCGTAACGGCGTATTCCGCTATGTTGCTCATGACTTTGACAACGTGGAACGCATCGAAGTCGTCAAAGGACCAGCCTCCGTATTCTTCGGTCAAGGCTATCCCGGCGGCGTCATCAACTTCATCACCAAGCGTGGCGAATTCCGCAATATCCCAACCACCATCACCGACCAGCATGATAGCTACGGTGGCGAGCGCGTGCTCATCGACCAAAACACGATGCTTTCTAAGAAAGCAGCGATTCGTTTTGTCGGCGGCTGGGAAGACACCAAGGGCGAACGCCGCTTTGAGTTCCGTAAAGGTTTTACGGCTAACCCTAGCTTGACGCTCAATCCTTTGGACAGCGGCAAGATCAAGATCAATTTGGACGCCGAGTACTCCAATCAACGGGTCAATCATAACGACTACGAGTGGATTTACAGCGACTTCGCGGGTTGGAATGCTGCATCGAAAACCTCGATGAACACCGGCTTCCTCAACAACGTGATCGCGGCGTCGGCGGGCAATGGTCTTTCGGCCAATGTCACCCAAATGACCACGACCCCGACACTCGTATACGGGACCTATATCGCCAATCTGCGTACCTCGACCGGCAACATCAACCTGCCGGCCTACACGAGTATTAAACGCGGTGCCTATTACACCAATAAAGCGGGTGCGTTTATCTACGACGAAGACTTCAATTACAGCAACCGCGGTGCTAGAAACTGGGACATCAATAAAGTTCTCAGCGCCAGCATCGATATTGCTGCTACCGATTGGTTGGACATTCGTTACGTCTACACCAAGGACAATGGCGATAGCGATTCCATCGGCCAAGGTGGCGCGCTCATCACGCCTTACGCTGACGGCATTCACTGGAATTCCGCTACGGCCTCCACCTCCGGCTACTACCGCGACACCGTCATTCAAAATCTTGACTTGGTGTTGAAGTACGACGCCTTCGGTACCAAGAATAAGATCCTTTTTGGTGCTCAGCGCTCCGATTGGTTCCAGCAGTACAATGCTAATGCTGGCGTCTCCGATCTGAACTACGCGGGTCTCCCTGGTGCGCGTAACACTGACTCTAACCCTGACTATGCAGGCGTGAACAAGGGTAAGTACGACTGGATGGGCGTACCTCTGATGCAAGTCATCTACCAGCGCGATGGCAGCATCAAGCCGGTCAGACAGATCTTCAGCAACTACGACCCAGGGTTTGAAATTCAGCCCGACGTTTCGAAGTTCTGGACTCGCGACCGCACCGCGCTTGACGGTTACATGCCAACCTTAAAGGGTTATTATGCTAACTTACAAAGCACCCTGCTGCATGATCGCCTGACGATCCTTGCCGGTATTCGTAAAGAAAACCGTCTCGAACGCCTCCAAGCGCAGTTGAACAACTTCCCTTGGTACGTTTACCCGATCGACGAAGACATGTGGAAAGATCCTGTGAAGTACCCAGAGAATGTCTGGGGCCATGGCATCAACTACCAGAAAACGATCCCGCTTGATCAAAACGGTAAATCGTGGATGGCCGGTGCTTCCTATGCCATCACTCCGCAGTTGTCGGCTTATGCATCCGTTTCGACGGTGTTTAAGTTCAACACCGGAAACATCGGTGGTTACTATCCTGGTGACGAAGAGAAACTTGCTCAAGGTCTCCTCGCTCAATACGCGAGCATCGGCCAGAGCGGCTTCAACTATGGCGGCAAGACCATCACCTCGGTCGCTGGTTTCGTGGATGCCCTCAAGGCAAATCGGTATTCCGACATGATCCCGAACGAGAACGGCATGAACTATGAGGCTGGCTTTAAGCTCACCTCAAAGGATCAGAAGATTGTGGGCACGCTCTCAATCTTTAGCGCCAACCGCGAAAATCGTAAAGAAGACGATGCCGTCGCTCAGTCCAATGCAGTTGAGCCGTTCAACTACAGCGCAGATGTAAACATCATCGCTGGCGTAAATCGCGCTATCGCGTTGGGTGCTACGTACGGTGCTGTTAGCACGAACTCCGGTCGTCTGTTCCGCGTTCGCTCGTACGGCAACAACGTGCAAGTGCAAGGCGCCGAGGCCGAAGTCATCTGGACCCCGATCCGCAACTTCCAAGCGGTCATCAACGGTTCCTATATGCCTCAAGCTTACACGATCGCGGACAATCGTCCTGTCTATGCCAAACCCGGCACGACGGCGTTTGCTGCTCTCACGCTTGCTCAACAACGCGATTCCAACATTCTGTGGAATGCACGCGTCGAGAACATTCCTGAGTACCGCTTCAACTTCTTCGGGAAGTACACGTTCACCCAGCCTCTCGTCGGCAGCTTCGGCCGCGGCTCGAGCATCGGCCTCGGTGTGCGTTATTCCTCGCAGACCGTTGTTTCCCGTTCCGTCGATTGGAATCCTCTCGCGGGCGGCTGGCAGGCTGGCAACTACGTCGTTGCTGATCTAACCGTCGGTGTTCCTTGGGAACTCGCAGGCTACAAGATCCGTTCGAGCGTCGGTATCTACAACGTTACCAATGTAGAGTACTCCGAAGGTTCGTACGTCCGCTCACCAGCGCGTAACGCGATCTTGACCAACACGGTCTCGTTCTAATCGGTTAAACTAACGTTTACCGCCACTATTCAGGGCGGCGCCTCACCGGCGCCGCCCTTTTTCTGGCCAACCCGCCCGCTTCAACCCTCAACCGTCCGCCGCTTTTCAGCGGAAGCACTCAGCCCCGTGCGGGCCGACTGCACGCTTCATGCAGACGCCAAGCCCGCCGCTTGGGCTGTAATGAGCGCCCCGATTTTTCCTCACTCTCCACCAATAATCTGACTGACTCTCATTAACATGCGCTTCTCATTCGCCCTTTTCCTTATCCTGCCGCTCGCCGCTTTCGCTGATTCCCCTTTCACCGGACGCTGGCGCCTCGATCACGCGCGCAGCACCGCCCTCGATGGCTGGAGCACCTGCGACCTAGTCATCACCGTCGCCGGGCCACGCGTCAGCCTGCAACATGACATGCAATGGCATTCCACTCAATTCTCGGCGACCAATACAGTGGATACAACGCAGTCGGTCGCTTTACCAAATTTCTTTCGAATCGAACAACGCCACATGGCTCTCTACCCAGCCAAAGGCGGCGTCACCCCCGTGCGCGCCAGTTGGATCGATGCCGGTCGCACCCTGCGCTTAGAGGCAGAAACTCCCCTCGAAATCTCCCAAGGACAAGCCACTATGCGAATTTACTCCGAGTATCGTTTGCTGGAGGGCAATACGGGATTACTGCTGATTGAATTGCACAGCTCCCGCCCGCAACCGCTCGTCTACCGCTTCACTAAAGTCCCTGAGTCGAAATAATAATTACCCGAGCTATTTCTCGCTCCTTGCTCACGCCCTTTCATATTTTTAACGAACGCCCGCTTCGCCTTTTTTTCGCCATGAAACGATTTATTTTTTTACTCACCCTGACCCTCACCGCCGCACTGACCGCTGCTGATAACAGCCGCCCAGCATTCGTGATGCACTGGAACAGCGACTGGAAAGTCGCTGGTGCGCTACCCGAGAAGGTTCTGTTGCTTAGCCTCCAAGGGCTGGCCAACCGCAATACGCCCCAGCTCTACATCGTTCATCCCCCTGAATTTCAGTGGGAAATCACTGGCCCGCTCTGCTCTTTCTACGAACGCAAACATGGCGTAAAATTCACTGAGATTAAAACGGCCCACGAAGCCCTCACCCATTTCTCGAAGAGCGCGCAGGGCTACGTAATCTGGGATCCGACCGTGCCGGCGACGATGAATGTGGCCTTTACCATTGCCGGGCTCGATGACGCCCTCGTCGTCACGACCGCCCTTATTCCGCTCGTCGAGCAACAGGGTCTGAAACTCATCGATGACCTGCGGGGGCGCTACACCGGCCAGACTGATGCCCAAATCTACACCGATGCAGTGGCCCGCTATTGGTCGCGCTGCACCCACGACTCCATTATGCTCATGGGCGGTCACGTCGGCGCCGTTCGCATCCCAGGCATGGCGGACTGGGGGGTTCGTCAGAAAATGTTCTTCCATGATCTTTCGGCTAATCCGAAACACGCGGAAGAATTGGCCCTCGAGAAAAAGCTGCTCGCCGCACTCGCGCCCGGCTCGATTGTTTTTGGCTGGCACTCTTATGGCAAAGATACGGAAGAGCAGCACACCACGCTGCTTTCGGGCTACGGCTTAAAAATGGAAGGACTCCACAGCCTGCCCAATCTCAGCTTTAATTGTCAGTTTAGCTTCACCCCCGGCTTTAAATTCACCAACCACCACCATGTGGCGCTCGACGCTCAACTCAAAGCCGAGTCCAAGGTTTATCTTTCATTTGTACAATCGGACAGCATTGGCATCGGGGTCTGGACTAAACCGGGGCGCGGGCAAATCCCCTTTGCTTGGCAAGTAACCATGAACTGGGCGAAATTCTCCCCCGCCGCCTTAGAATATTTCCACGAAAGCGCGACCCCTAACGATTACTTTATCGGCGGCTTGAGTGGCCCCGGTTATATGTACCCTAACCACATTCCCGCCGAACGCTTCCCGCTTTTAATGAAAGAAGCCAATGCGATGATGGCGGTGTTGGATGAACACATCATGGAGATTATGGATAATTCCGCGGCCGACGGGAACGTGGGCAATACCGATCTGACCAAAGAAACCGTCGACCGTTATTACGCGGCTTTCCCGAATGTAATTGGCTTTATCAATGGCTACGGCCCAGCCCGCACGCGGGATCTGCGCGATCATCGGCCGATGATTTCCTACGATTATTACATCGACCCACGACGCCCACGAGCCGAGGTGGCCGCCGACCTCAACGAGCTCATCGCGCTGAATACCACGCGGCCGTATTTCCTGCTCGTCCACGTACGCGAATCGAACGACGTCAATAGCCTGATCACCATTACCAAGCAACTCGATGGTCCCACGGAAGTGGTCCCCGTCGATGTCTTCCTCAAACTAGCCGCGAGTCAAAAAACTTACACCACCCGTTACCAAGATCCCGCCGATCCAAAACATTTTAAGGGTTATAAATAAGCCCGAGCTTGATTCATTCTTAGTCTCTGTCGGCGGCTTTTGCGAGCCGCCGCAGCCCGTCACCAGCCGGGCCCGCCCGGCGCCGCTTACCACCTCTCACTGATCGCCCCCGTCAACCGTCAGCCGTTACCCCCCATGCCCCTCCCGACCCGCCGAACCTTTCTAAAAAGTTCCGCTGCCCTCGCCGCCGGCCTGCCCTTCGCACGCCTCGACCTGTCTGGAGCTGAAGCCACCCAGGCTGCGCCATTCAGACCATCGGCGAAGGCGGGCCTGCTATTCGATGACGCTGATCTCCCGCGCATTCGCGCCAATGCCCGGGACCCGCGCTTTGCCACGCTCTGGCAGAGCATGCATGATGCTGATTTAACCGCCGACCGTAATTTCCTCGCGCACGGCGTTAGCCTTACCAACCACGTGACGCATCTCCTGCGGGTGCAGCGAATTTTAGAGCGCGCTTGTGTGCTCTATGCAGTGGAGGGCGATCCGATCCAATTAGAGTTAGCCCGCACCGCTATCCGCAAGATGCTCGAGTACCCAGAATGGGATAGTTTTCTCGAAGGCGGCCGGCAGAT
This sequence comes from uncultured Verrucomicrobiota bacterium, assembly GCA_903856725.1. Lineage (GTDB taxonomy): Bacteria > Verrucomicrobiota > Verrucomicrobiia > Opitutales > Opitutaceae > Lacunisphaera. The sequence goes on along the minus strand of CAIOCT010000039.1, from coordinate 115,922 downwards.
CTTCGGGCTACAACGCGCCTCAGAAGGAAGCATCGCTCTGTTAATGGCTTTGGCTTGGCTCAAAGGCGCGCTCACTGAATCAGAAGTTACCGCCATTGAAGAGGCCATCTTGAGCAAGGGCGCGCCGGCCTGCGCCACTGCCATCTACGGCATGAAATATCCCGACCGTGTACAGGGCTGGACTTGGAGCCCACGCAGTGAAGTGGATGATTTTCGACACATTAGCCTCAAGCGTTGGCCGCTGATTCTCAACGTAACTAATTTAAAAATCATCCCAACGGCGGCCCTCGGTCTCATCGCCTGCCATTTTCTCAGTCGCCGCCCCGAGGCCGCTGGTTGGCTCGAACTGGCCCGCTCGTGTGCGCGCGCTTTTTCGACGGCCTACGGCAGCGATGGCAGTTACGACGAAGGCGTCAGTTACTGGGGCTACACGACACTGCACATGTCACTGTTTTCAGAGGCCCTCTGGCGCACCCAGGGTATTGATGATCGCGAGCTCATTAATTATTCAGGGACGGCGCGCTATGCTTTGAGCATGACGATGCCGACGAGTGGCAACGATCATGCCGTGGCTAATTTCCAACACATCGCGGGCTTCACCATGCCAACGGTAAAGCCAGAATTTGATATTATTAATTTCGGCGATGCCAATGGTGCCGTCGATGTCTCCGTCGCCGCTTGGATCGGCCGCACGCGCCAAGATCCCGTTGCTAACTTTCTCGCCCGCGAGATCGGTGAAGCTAAATATCTGTATGGCTTAATCTGGTACGATGCGGCGGCGGTCGTAGCCCCTCCGGAAAAAAGCATGCTTAATCAGCGCCTCGCTAACGATCTCGTCATCGCCCGGACCGGCTGGACCGCGCGCGATAACGTGCTCGCGCTACGCAGCGGCGGACCAGCGAATCATGAGCACGCCGACCGCAATAGCGTCATTTTTAAAGCTTACGGCGAACGCCTCCTCCACGATCCCACGCGCGCGGCCTATATTTTCAAACAACCGCGCTGGATCCTCCGACTCACCGGCGCCCACACCGCCGTCTTGATCAATGGCCAAGGCCATCAATATCACGATGGCAGCGAAGGCACCAACTCCTCGTGGGCTTTCGCCCGCGTCCTCGATTATCGCACCGGCCCCTATGGGATGACGGTGACGAGCGATGCCACCGACGCCTATCAACTGGTCAATGCGAACGTTAGCCGCGTGCACCGCACGCTGGTGTTTCTTAAACCAGATATTGTCATCTTTCTCGACCGCGTTGTCTTGCACGAGACCGCAGCCTCCGTCCAAGTGCGTTTTCAGGCTAACAATGAAGACCTCGCCGCGCAGCTCGCTTTACCCGGCGGAAATTTCCTCATCACCCGCCCCCAAGCTTCGCTCCTCGGCCGTGTCGCCCGCGCCCCCGGCATCGTGGTACGCTTAGGCAAATTACCCCTAGCCGAAAAAGATGGCTCACAGCCCTACGCGGAAATCGATTCTGCCGCCGCTCCGGCGCATGAAATTTTGACCGTCTGCAGCGCCGCACCCACTGGTGAACCCCACGGCGAATTAAGCCTCACCCGCGCCGGTGCGCTCTGGCACGTGCAAGGCACGCACCACGGTCAAATGATCAACGTCACGCTCAACACGGCGGGATTGTTACCCTTGATTTCCGTCGCATAAATCCCACCTCTTTCACCTCACCGAAATTCTGTTCTCCCCCACCGTCGACCGTTCCCTGACCCCACTCCCCCATGAATACCTCATCTCGTCGCACGTTTCTAAAAAGCTCCGCCGTTCTCGCGGCGAGCCTGCCTTTCGCTCATCTTAGTCTGCGCGCGGCTGCTCCCAACTCAGCCCCAAACGCTCAAGGGGGTCTGCTCTTTGATGCTGCTGACCTACCTCGCATACGCGCCAATACTCAGCACCCCCGCTTCGCGAAGCTGTGGCGAGAGATGACGGAAGCGGATCTGGCCGCTGATACCCAATTTTTGATGCACGAGGTTCGCTACAATAACCACGTAGCGGACATGATGCGCGTGCGCCAAATCGTCGAGCGCTCCTCTTTTGTTTACGTCGTCAATCACGATGCCGCCCATCTCGCGGTGACCAAACTCGCGATTCGCCAACTGCTCAATTATCCTAAGTGGGATTACTTCCTGGAAGCTGGAAAAAAAGTGATCGGGCTCCAGCGCGCCTCCGAGGCCACCATCGCGCTCGCCTACGCACTCGATTGTTTAGTCGATGTTTTAACCCCAGCAGAAGTGGCGGAAATTGAAAATAATATCGCCACCAAAGGAGCCCCCGCCTGCTTCACGACGCTTTACGGGATGAAATATCCCGAGCGAGTCAAAGGCTGGGGCTTCGATCCTGAAGATGATTACCCACAAGCCTTCCGGGTCAGCCTCGCGCGTTGGCCGCTCATTCTTAACTCAACGAATCTTAAAATAATTCCCACCGCCGCTCTCGGCATTGCGGGGGTGCTCCTCCATGGTCGTCACCCCCAGGCCGCATCCTGGCTCGAACTCGCTCGCTCGAGCGCCAAGGCCTTTTCCACGATGTATGGCACTGACGGCGCTTACGATGAAGGCGCGAGTTATTGGGGTTATACCACCATGCATTTGGCAATGTTTGCCGAAACTCTCTGGCGCCGACTCGGCATCGATGATCGCAGTCTCATTAATTATCCTGGCACGGTGCGCTACGCCCTCGCTTTTACCATGCCAACCACCGGCGCTGGCTTCGATCCCACCCACGCGCCGCGCAATCTCGCGGTGCCAACCCTGAAGGTCGACCCCGCGAATGATATTGTTAATTTTAGCGATGCACTGACAGCCAGTGATATCTCGATCGCCGCTTGGGTAGCCCGCACCCATCGTGACCCGCTGGCCCAACACATGGCCAAGCATACCGCAGAAATGAAAACGCCTTTCGGGCTAATCTGGTTTGATGAGGCCACGCCGAGCGCTGCGCCCGAACTGGCGCAGCAAGACGTCCATCTTTCCAACGATATTGTCGTTTCCCGCTCTGGCTGGGCCGCTTCCGATAGCGTCGTAGCGTTCCGCAGCGGCGGTCCTTCGAATCATGAACACGCTGATCGTAACAGTGTTATTTTTAAGGCCCACGGTGAACGGCTTTTTCACGATCCTTTCCGCGCGGGATACTCTTACACGACGCCGCGCTGGAAGCTCCGCCTGACCGCCGCGCACACAGCCCTCTTGATCAATGGCCAAGGGCATCAATACCACGATGGCCACGAGGGCACCAATGCCTCAGCCGCGTGGTCGCGCGTCCAATCATTTAAAACCGGCCCCGGTTGGATGACTGTGACCAGTGAAGCCACGGAGGCCTATCAATTGGTCCTGCCGGAAGTGCAGCGGGTCGATCGTACCTTGGTCTACCTCAAACCTGATGTGCTCGTGATTCTCGATCGCGTCTCACTCACCACCGCCCAATCCGTCCAACTTCGCTTCCAGGTTTATAACGATGATACTCGCGGTGCAGCGACCGCCGCAGGCCATACTTTCCAAATCACCCGGCCTTTCGCCCAATTACAGGCAAGTGTTACTGGCCTGACTGCGGTAAGCTGTGCAACTGGTCGCCATGATCTGCCGGAAAGTGAAGGTGTTCATCCGTACGTCGAGGCGACTTCGCCGACCGCAACTGAACATACCTTACTCACAGTCGCGGCCGCTAAACCGGCCGGCGAGCAAGCCAGCGCTCTCGCCGTCACCCGCGAAGGCGCGCGCTGGCGTGTCCAAGGAACGCATCGGGGGCAAAAATTAAACGTTACGATCGATCCAAACGGCGCTCTCCCCATCATCACGATCGCCTAAAGAACCCGCCTACTCGTCATTGGCCGTCAATCATCGGCTATTTGAAATGATTTAATCCTGCTGAGCGTTTAATTTTATCTTATGCCCAATTTTAATCATGTTAACGGTGCCGATTATGCACTCATCGCACTTTATTTTGGCATCGTTATTTTTGTGGGCTGGTATTCGTCCAGAAAAAATAAAAACACCGATGATTATTTCAAGGGTGGCGGAAAAATTCCCTGGTTTCTCGCAGGCGTTTCTAACTGGGTATCCGGTTTTTCTGCCTTCATGTTCGTGGCAGCCGCAGGCTTCACGTATCGCTATGGCTTAGGCGCAGTGGTCGTGTTTACCTCCGCGGCGTGGGCTTACCTCGTCGGTGCATTTTACTTCGCTTCGCGCTGGCGCCGAGCGCGCATCAACTCACCCCTTGAATTTCTCACTCGTCGCTTCTCCCCGTCGACTACTTATTTTTATTCAGTAACCGCAGTCGTTCCGCAAATTATCGGCATCGGCCAAGGTCTTTATATTCTCTGTATCTTTGTTGCTACCGCGCTGGGCTTTGCGGGCGGCACCCACGTCGTCCTCGGGTTCACCTTGAGTGGCCTTGAGCTGACGATGATTACGGTCGGTCTCGTCATGATCGCCTACACTGTGATTGGTGGTTTGTGGGCCGCCGTGCTGAGCGATGCGGTCCAGGGAGTAATTATCCTTGTCACCTCGCTCATGATTTTCCCGATCACCTTCCTCCACCTTGGCCAAGGGTCGGGCTTAGGCGCCGGCTTCGCCCGCTTGTGGCACGAAGCACCGGCCGGTTACTTTGGCCTGAGTGGACAGACCGGACAGCCCCTCTTTCTCTTTTGTTGGGCCATCAATGTCCTCCTGGGCTACAATGTAGCGTGGTGGCAGGTGCAGCGTTATCAAAGCGTGCCCGACGAACGCAGCGCCCGCAAAATGGCTTTTCTCTGCGCGGGTCTCTCCTTCATTGGACCGCTGCTCTGGATTCTCCCGATGATGGGGGCGCGCGTGCTCTTCCCCAACATTGCGACGCTGTGGCCGCAATTTGCCGCACCCGAAGAGGCCTCCTATGTTAGTCTCGCTCTCCTGCTACTACCACACGGCATGATCGGCTTTGTGGTTGCGGCTATTCTTTCCGCCACCCTCGGACAGGCAAGCGATGGGTTCAATTGGCTCGCCGCCACGACCACCCGCGACATCTACGTGCCGCTTCGTCGGCGAGTGGGCTGGTCGGCCCCCTCCGATCATCATCAGATGCGCGTGGCGCAAGTTACCATGTTGGTCATTGGTGGCCTCGGGATTGTCGCCGCATTATTTATCTCCAAGACCGGCGGCGCTTTTGATTTTGGGCTTAAATATTATTCCCTCACTGGACCTGGCTTCATGATGCCAGTGCTCCTGGGGATGATCTACCGCAAAACTCCTTGGTGGTCGGGGATCGCCTCGTGCATCGCGGCCTTTGTCGCCGCGTTTGGCCTGCTCGCGGTCGGGGCATTCCCTGAGCACGTCTATGAACGCAATATTCTCAGTGCGAGTATCGCCGCCACCTTGATGTTCGCTGTCTCCGCTTTTTATTATCGTGCGGATGATCCGCGGAGCGCGGAATGCCGCCGCTTTGATCTCGATTTGCAAACTCCTGTGCCCATTGACCCAGCAGCCCCGGTAGGTGGTCTTCGTGATTATCAAATGCTCGCCTTGGTCAGCGTGTTACTTGGCGTCGTGCTCATCGCTTGCGTCGTGCTGCCTTCATCGCCGCTCGCCCCGCCTCGTATCAATGTTGTCGCGGGCGGTTTGCTCTTCATGATCGGTGGTCTGCTCTGGCGTGCCTCCCGCCCGACTCAAGTGAAGAGTCTTTAACCATTTAACCTAACCCATGCGCCTTCCCGCCCGACTCTACCGACAATTCGACGCCGACCTCACGCTCCCGGTCCCGGGCGAAGGGTATGGCGGTTGGCAAACGGTCGAAGCGGAACTAGCCCCAGCGCACACGGCGCTTGTTGTCATGCATGCATGGGATTGCGGCGAAGCGCACGAATTCCCCGGCTGGCGCCGGGCTGTTGAATACCACGCGCGCGCTCAGCGAATCCTCACCGATATTTTCCCCCCGCTGTTAGCGGCGGTGCGCTGTTCTCCCCTGCCGCTCTTTCACGTCGTGGGCGGCAGTCAGGATTACTATTCCCACCTCCCGGGCCATCAACACGCCGTCCAACTTGCGGGGACTCCGGTCAGCGCATCGCCCCTCGCGCCCGATCCGGTGTACGAACGCTTGCAAAAAATACGGACCACGCAGGGCTTTCCTGGCGCCCACAATGCGGCCGATATTTCTGCCGGCTTCGCGCAACTCGATTTTGCGGCGACCGCGCGCCCGATCGGCGCAGAGGGCATCGCAGCCAATGGCGCCCAACTCGCCGCTCTTTGCCGAGCTCACGAGATCAATCACCTGATTTATGTCGGCTTTGCCCTCAACTGGTGCCTCCTCATGTCTCCCGGTGGCATGGTGGATATGAGTCGCTATGGCGTGCTCTGCTCCACCATTGCGGAAGCTACCACTGCAGTTGAAAATCGTGAAACAGCTCGCGCCGAAAGCGAAAAAGAGCAAGCCCTGTGGCGGGTGGCTCTAGAATTCGGTTTTGTTTTTTCCCTCCCTGATTTCCTCCAAGCCCTCCGTGCTTCATCGCCTCCTCCCCGATCATGAAATCTGAATCTGCTCTTGCCCTTCACGGCGGAACCCCCGCCGTCACAGCAACCCTGCCGGTCCATCATCGCTGGGGCGCCGAGGAAATCGCCCGCCTCACCGCCATGGTAGAGCAACCGTCGCTCTTTTATTGGAACGGGCCCCAATGCAACGCGCTCCGTAGTGAATTTCAAAAAACCTACCCGCTAAAATGGACGATGCCTTGTTCATCCGGTAGCGCTGCCCTGCATATTGCGGTCGCCGCCCTGCAACTTCCTCCCGGTTCAGAAATTATCACCTCGCCGGTGACCGACATGGGCTCCGTCATCGGAATTCTCTATCAGCAACTCGTTCCCGTCTTTGCTGATATTCATCCGCACACTTATAATTTAGATCCTGAGGATGTTCGCCGCCGCATCACGCCTAAGACGAAGGCCATCATGGTCGTGCATCTCGCGGGTAATCCGAGTGACATGGATGCACTCATGGCGATTGCGCGGGAGCATAATCTTTTCGTGATTGAAGACTGCGCTCAATCTTGGGGCGCCTGCTATCGCGGTAAACCCGTCGGGCTATTCGGTGATCTCGCTTGCTACTCGTTTAATGAATTCAAACACGTCAGCTGCGGCGATGGCGGCATCGTCGGCACCAATGACGCACGCTTTGGCCCTACTTTGACTAAATGGGGCGACAAGCATTACGACCGCGTGACCGGTAACCGCAACCCTGAGACCCTCTCGCCCAACTACCGCATGAGCGAACCTCAAGGCGCCGTTGCTGGGGCCCAATTAGTAAAACTACCTGCCATCATCGCCCGCCACGTCGCCCTCGGCACTCGTTTACTCAGTGAGCTTCGCGAGCTCGCGCCACCCGCAGTGGTCTTCCCGGCGATTGACGCACGAGACACGCACAGTTTTTGGTTCTGCCTGATGCGCCTTGAACTCGCGCGCGTCCGTTGCACGCGCGATGAATTTGTCGCGGCCCTCAAAGCCGAAGGGGTCCAGGTCCAAGCCGGCTATATCCCTAAACCAGTTTACCGTTACCCTCTTTTTCAAAATCATAATTTCTTCGCCGGAACTTGGCCGCTGCGGGAGTCCGGCCGCACAACCATGGATTATCGCACCGTCTCCTGTCCCGTCGCAGAAGCAATGCTCGCTGATGGTTTCTCGCTCGCGATCAACCCCGCAATGACGGAAGAAATTATCACGCAGACCGCCACCGCGCTAGCAAAAGTGGCGCGCCATTTCGCCGGATAAGCCGAGCGCGCGGGGCGTTTTACGACGACCACTGCCGCAGGAAAATAATACTCCCGCCCAGCACGATTAAGCCGAGCACGGTAATGCCTAGTCCCAGCCGTGCTAACTTAGCCTTTTCCGGATACTCCTCATTTAAATAATACATCGTCCCCCCGAACATAATCAGGCCGAAGGAAATTAGAATACCGGCTTGTAAGCTCATTTTTTAACCCGATTGCGGGGGTGATGACGGGCATGTTGATCAAGGAGCTGTGAGTTTTCAACTGCCGTATAAATTTGCGTCGTCCCAATACTGGCGTGACCCAGCATCTCCTGAATCGCCCGCAAATCAGCGCCCCCCCCAAGCAAGTGAGTCGCAAAGGAGTGCCGCAGTAAATGTGGCTTCACTGTCGCTGGCAGCCCCGCGCGTTGGGCATATTTCTTTACGATCACCCACAGGGTTTTTCGAGAAATTGCCTGCCCCCGCTCGCTAATAAAAAGATCACTCCCCGTCCGCGGTTTCACCAAATGCGGCCGACTCGCGGTGAGATACGTCGCTATGGCCGCACTCGCCTGCGCGCCTAGCGGCACCACACGCTCCTTGGCGCCTTTGCCAAAAACACGCACAAAGCCATGGACCAAGTCGACTTGTTGCAAGGCGAGCTGGCAAATTTCTGTCGCCCGCAACCCACTCGAATATAAGAGCTCCAACAGCGCGCGATCACGGAGCGTGTAGGCATCTCCACCCGCGCTTGCCGCCAGCAATTTCCCCATGGCGGAGGTCGACAACGTATGCGGCAACTTGCGCCGCAATTTTGGCCCTGCGAGCAAAGCCGTGGGATCATCACCCCGAATTTGCTCGCGCACTAAATGACGAAAAAGCATTCGAACCGCGCTCAATTTGCGGGCCTGACTAGCACTCGAAAGCTGCTGATCGCTGAGCCCGTGTAACCACGCCGTGAGCTGAGCCGCACTCACCTGAACCCAATTGCTAGCACCATGGCGCTGCAAAAAATGAGCCGCTTGCCGCAGATCGTTTTCGTAGGACTTAGCAGTGTTTCGCGCTAACCCACGCTCCAGCTCAACATAGCTCAAGTAACGGTCGATCTCGTCCGCAAAGGCGGCCGGCGCAGGCAACATCGGGGCCGCCTTAACCTTTGATTGATGACCGCGGCGCGTCTGCACAAGACACCCCAGAGGGAGCAAATCAATAGCGGCGCGGGCGCCGCGGGCCCGGCGGGGGCAAATTGGTCTCGCGAACGCGGTAGGTAATCCGCGCCTTATCGAGGTCGTACGGGCTCATCTCCATCTTCACTTTGTCGCCGGCGGCGATCTTGATGAAGTGCTTGCGCAATTTACCAGAGATATGCGCTAAAACCATATGACCGTTGTCGAGTTGCACACGAAACATCGTGCCGGGAAGGACCGTCATAATCTTGCCCTCCACTTCAATCACTTTGCCGTCAGACATAATTAGGGGAGAGGGATTTGCTGGTTTGGGTCATGCAGGAAGTGCTAGTAAAAGCCCCTTGTAACTGTGGAATTCCCTCCGTAGTCAAGGCTTTCCGCAGCTGCCATGGATTCCCCCCGACCTTCGCTCCCCTGTCCCTTTGAAAAAGTGCACCCCTCGCAACTCCGGCGAGACGACGAATTCTATATGTGGCTCGCCTATAACGAGGCCATCGCCGCTTGGCAGGAAGACGAAGTACCGATCGGCGCAATTATTGAATTAGACGGAAAAATCATCGCTGCCGCTCACAATCAGCGGGATAGCACACGCGATCCGACGGCCCATGCTGAAATTCTCGCACTCGGCCAAGCGGCCAAAGCCGTTGATAATTGGCGCCTGACCGGCGCCACCCTTTACGTCACCAAAGAACCCTGTCCCATGTGCTCCGGCGCCACCTTAATGGCGCGGCTCAAACGAGTCGTCTACGCCGTACCAGATGCCAAGATGGGGTGCTTGGGCGGCGCAGTGGACCTGAATGCTCTGCCGCAATCCAATCATCATCTGGAAATTAGCCGCGGCCTCCTAGAAAAACCCTGCCTCGATTTGCTGCGGGCCTATTTTCAGCTCAAACGAAAAGAAGATTAAGCGACGGCAGATAACGCTGACCGGGGACTTCATGACACGAGCGGCAGTTGACGTTGTCTCAGGCTCATGCACATTATTGATTCCGAAAAATAACTCCAACCCACCACGACAATGGCTTATTCCCTTCCTCCTCTCGCCTACGCTCACGATGCCTTGGTTCCGCACATCGATGCCAAGACCATGGAAATTCACCACGGCAAGCATCACCAAGCGTATATCACCAACGCCACGAATCTGCTCAAAGATCACGCGGCCTTGGCTGAACTCGACGTCAATCGCTTGATTGCGGATCTTGCCCAAGTGCCTGAAGCTATTCGCGGCGGGGTGCGCAACAACGCTGGTGGACATAGCAATCACTCCTTTTTCTGGACCATCCTCGGACCCGGTAAAGGCGGTCTGCCAAAAGGCAAACTCGCGGCCGCAATTGATGCGGAGCTGGGTGGTTTCGCTAAATTCAAAGAAGACTTTGCTAAAGCTGGGGCCACCCGCTTCGGTTCTGGTTGGGCTTGGCTTGTGGTTAATGGCGGCAAATTAGCCGTCGGTTCAACCGCCAATCAAGACAGCCCGCTCATGGGCAAAGCTGTTGCCGGAATCGAGGGAAAACCAGTCATCGCGCTCGATGTCTGGGAACACGCTTACTACCTGAATTATCAAAACCGCCGGCCTGATTACATTGCCGCTTTCTGGAATCTAGTCGACTGGGATGCCGCCGAGGCAAATTACGTCGCGGCCCTTAAATAAGCCCAAAGCCACCCCCGCTGCTTACCTTTCAGGTAAAAATCAAACCGCGCTGACTGGCGCGGTTTTTTTATGTCCCCCGATCAGCCAGGCGGCGTGAGCAACGCGATGATTATTTATCCTTCAGCGTATATACCCCATCCCACTTAGAATCGGTCGAATGCTTTTCCATAAATTTCATTCGCCGACAGCGCTGGATGAAGATGCTGGAGGGATTATTTTCAATCCCGAGCTCCTGGTTCACTTGGTTCGGCTCTAAGAGCAAACTTTGCTCGAAGATCTGGATCGCCCCATCCCAGTCTTCACGGAAATAGAGCTCAAGGGCCTGCGCATAGAGAGCGAGACATTGAAATGTGACCGGCAAGACATTTTCACGCAGGCCGACAATTTCAAAAACTTCTACCGGTTGGCCGCGACCCTTGACGATAATTCTATCAAGGAAGCGAAAGACCATGCGATCGCCGCCGTATTTTTCACAGGCCAGCTTAGTGGCCTCGGTAACCATCGTATAAACGCCGAGCGCCTTCGCGCCCGACTCCATGCGCGCAGCAAGATTCACATGATCACCCATCATGGTATAACTGAAACGCGTACGACTCCCCATGTTGCCAATAATGGCTGGGCCCGTGTTAAGCCCCAAACGTGAGCGCATCCCCTGCACCATAGCGGGCCATTTCTCACCCTCCCCACGCCATTTCTCACCTAAGGCTTTCATGGCCCATTGCACCCGTTGGGTCGCTAAGCAGGCGCGAAATGCATGATCTGGCAGTGGCACGGGAGCGCCAAAAATAGCAACGACCGCATCGCCAATATATTTATCCAACGTGCCCCCCTCCTCTTGAATGATATCGGTGCAAACGGTGAGATACTCATTCATTAATTCAACCAGCTGCGCCGGCGACATGACTTCAGCGAACGTAGAAAATGATTGGATGTCAGAGAAATAAGCCGTGATGACTTCTTCATGCCCACCCAGTTGCGGATCGATGTCTGATTCCACCATGCGATTGACCAACTCCGGCGCAAGGTAGCTTCCAAACATGCTTTTAATCCGCCCTTTCTGCCGCTCCTCGACCACCAATTGCCAGAGCGTCGCGATGAATCCAGTTAAGAAAGCGGCGCCCACGGGCGCGGCCAACGGCAAGACCAGATTGCTTTGGGCGAATTGATAAAATGCGACCATGATATAACTCGCCGGCACGAGCAGCGCGAGAACCTTGGTGAAATGACTGCGGGCTCCCCCGACGGTTACCAGACCGGTCACTGAAAAAGTGAGCGCAAAAATACTAACCCAGAGCACCCACGGTGGCGGCCGCTGCAAATATTGCTCAGCAATAATCGTCTTCAGTAGATTTCCATGTAGCCCGACTTTGGGGACAGGAGCCGCATCAAAAGGCGTCGGGGCCAGATCCTGCAGCAAAGGATCAACGGGACCGACCAGAACAATCGCGCCAGCAAAGCGCTTAAAATAATCTACTGCTTCGGCGCGCTCGCTCGGCTTGCTCGACTTGAGCATTTCTCCCGCGATGAGGACATCCGCCATGCTGGTACGGGGATTCCAGTTCTGATTATCCCACTGCGAAAACCAGTTAATTTCCAAAAGCTGCTGCGCCGTCAGTGGAATGCGTCGCAACACCTCGCCGCCCCGCGAGATAATTTCGACAAAATCACCGTTCCGCCGTGCCGATCCAGGCGGCACCCCCAGCTCCACACAGGCCAACTGCACAGCGGTATGCCAGAAATTGGTCGTGGGAGATTCTGTAAAGAGCGGCGCCCAGCGAGGCGTTTTATCACTGGAGTAATCGGCATCAGTATCAATCAACCCGATCGTACCCCAGGCACTCGTCAGCGTTGCCCCGATAATAGGATATTGCGGCAACTCGGGTTCAGAATTTTTAGCGCGATCGATATACCCGTTGCGCAGCAGAGGAAAATTGCGCAGCTGACCGTGTTGGGTAGCCGAGGCCCCCCGCGTATATTGAGCTGCCAGAATCAGAGCGGGATACTTTCGGGCGACTCGCGCTAAAGCTAAATTGCCCTTGGCGGCATCTTCTTGATTAACCAACTCCGAGTGTCCGTAAGCCGAAAAAACAAAATCGACGCCGACCGCCTTGGCGCCCCCTTGTTCAAATAGATATTGGGCCGCCTCTGCAAAACGCCCCCGATTCCAGGGCCGCTCACCGATGCGCTGCACTGCACGAGTATCTACATCGACATAAAAAATTTTTACGGGCGCAGCGAGCTCTCCGCGAAAACGAAAACGCAAATCGAGCAAAAAATTCTCTGCCGGCTGCAGCCGACCCTCCTGCGCCAGCCACCCCCAAAACAAAGGCACTGGCAATAACCACAAGAGCCACCAATTAAATTTTTTACTTTTTGGAGCCACTCCCCCCGAGGCTAGCGGTCATCGCGCTGAATTAAAGCAGATTTAAAATCCTGCTGAGCCAACGTAATGAGGGCGCTACCAGCTGCCCTCTTGGCTCAAACTGTGTTCGCCCATTAACCACCAGCCCCTGGGGTGAGTGATGTAGGCACAGGAACAAATACCGGTGGCGGGGTAGGTTTAGGTAACGGCGCAGGCGTAGGCGTAGCAACCGGGGTGACCACCGGAGTAGCAACCGGGGTAACCGCCGGCGTAGCGGCTGGCGCTACAACCTCAGGGGCCACAGCAGCTTTCTCTACAGTGGCAGCTTTTGTATCAGCAGCTGCTTTATCATCAGCCGCCTTTTGATCCGCCGTGGCTTTATCGTCGGCCGCTTTCTTATCCGCGGCTGCCTTATCATCAGCCGCTTTCTTGTCCGCGGCCGCTTTTTCATCAGCGGCTTTCTTATCGGCCGACGCTTTATCATCTACCGCTTTCGTATTGGGCGTAAAAATAGTCTGTTGAAGCACGGTCGCAATATTCGTCGTAGCGGTGACGATGATAGCCTGAGTAGTCGCCGGTATATCCTGAGTGACAATCACTGGAACCGAAGGCGTTGCCGCTGGCTTAGTCGCTGCGGGGGTTGCTGCTGCCGGCGCGGCTGATTCAGCGGGAGTCGCCGCAGGAGCTGCAGCCGGTGCGGCTGGCGCCGCTGTTCCCTCGGCAGGAGCTGCTACAGGCGCAGCAGGCGTCGCCGCTGGCACAGGGCTAGCCTCAGGTATGTCAACCGTGACGACGACTTCCTTGCCCACGGGAATGGGGATTTCAACTGCCGTCACCCCTTGCATCACGACCAACCCTTCCGCGGTCGATACGGTGAAAAAAGCCTTACCATTCGCATCGGGTCGAAAAACAATTCGGAAAATAGTGCCCCGAATACCAGCCGCACCCGCCGGAGTTTTAATCGAGTAGCTCGACGATTTATTGAGGTGCCTCACATCACCGACCATGTCGCCATAGACAAGATTGAGATTAGTCTTAGAGACGGAGGGTTCCCCTTTCTTGCGATCCTTGAAGTCAGCCATCTTCACATCCTCAGCCAACGGATCCATTTTGAATTCATCGATTGCGAGCCGTGAATTCGCGCCTAATTTGACCGAGGAGCCGTTCATGAACACGAGCACCACCCCAGAGTTGGCCCCCGTGGTGATGGTGTCGCTCTCGGTTAATTGATCCCCATCTTTCACGGTAACCGCGGGCGCGCTATTAACTAATTTAAGGACTTGGCCTTCCACACTGGCCGCCTGAATTTGGCCAGGTTGGGTTTGCCCAAAGGCTCGCAAGGCCAGACCAATGGCAATAGCCGCACAGAGAACCCAGCGAGAGACCGACGTTTTCATTAATTGGTGATGAAGATTGGCTAGCGAGGGGCGACTAACTGTTGCCGCAAAAGTACTGCAGTAGAAAATGATGGGTCAAGGGATAAACCGGTTTCCACCGCTCGCAGCGCCTCTGCTTTTCGCTCGGGCAACCGACTCAGGTGATAGGCATAGTAGTACCACCAATCACGCGTGTGCGGGGCTAGTTTGAGGGCCTGCTTAAAACAAAGCTCTCCATCCGCGGGCCGCGCCTGCATGTCGAGGGCCACGCCTTTGCGCACCCAAAATTCAGCCATCAGTGGAGCCAAGGCGAGAGCGCGATCGGCCTGTTGCTCGGCCCGCTGCCCCAGCACCACCAAATCGCCGGCATTGAGGCGCCAGGTTTGCACGGTGGCGTAGGATAAATCTGCCCAAGCTTGCCCGTTGGTCGGATCAACTTTTACGGCCGCACTAAAATTATCGAGCGCGCTGAGGGTAAGGCTACGCAAGTCGCCGCGCCCCGTAGCGGCATACTGATCGATCAAGCGCCGCGCCGAATAGCGGCGCGCTTCAGCTTGATAGAGCGGGGCGGCCAATTGAGCTGCGATCCAAAATGCGCCAACTGCCAGTGCTAGCCCCAAGCCCCGCGACCAGACTGGTCGCATCGGCCACAGCAGCCAAATTTCATCGCGCAATAGCAAAGCCAGCACCAAGGCCGCCGCCAACGCCAAGGCCGGTATCTTAGTATGAAAATCGACTGCCAGATGAAGGGCAAAGGCGGTGAGGCCTAAAAATAAACCGAGCCGCGCCGGCCAGTGACTAAAAAAAGCTCCTGCCGATACTTCCCCGCGCCGTGCCTTTTGCACCGCCCGCCAACCGAGCGCCAGCAGCCCAACTGCGGCAAGCAGCCACCAAGCAAACCCCACCATCCCGTAGTCGCTCAACGTATTCAAATAGTCGTTGTGCGCCCAAATGGGTTCATCCTTAAAACCAGGAGGCCGATACCGATCGAACAATACATTATAAGCCGCCGCCCCACCCCCCAGCCAGGGATGATCCGACCAGATTTGCCCAGCCACTTTCCAGATAATCGGGCGAGTGATCTCAAACTTTCCCTCGAGAAACGGTTGGATGCGCTCATGGGCACGGATGCTAAACCGGTCCAGCACCCCCAGCCCCGCTCCCGTCACTAACAAAATAAATATCACCCCCACCAAACGCCGCTGCCAGTTACGACCAGCCAAGAGCGCCCAGAGCAAAAAGGTCAGCGCCAAACTTATCCACCCCCCGCGACTGCCACTGAGCACCAGCGCAAAGACCAACAGTGTCCCTAACCAGCCGCAAAATAAACGCACCTTTAGCTGGTTTGATCGCATGAGTGCCAGCACCCAACAGAGCGGTGCCAGCAGCTCCAACAAACCCGCCAAACTATTGGGGATACCAAACATGCCGGCCGATCGTCCCAAAAAATACTGTGCCTGGGTCCAGCCATGGACCCAGCCGAGCATAAGCCACCGCGAATCAACGTAGCGCTGATAAGCCGCGAGCATGACTCCGACCAAACCGAGCAGAATAAAAGTACCGACCAAGACCCACGTGTGCGGACGCCCGCGCCCGAAATGCAACCCGAGTCCGAACACCACCCACATCTGCAGCCAAAGGAGCCACTCTCGCCAAGCTAACCACTGCGCAGGCGCCAGCCAGAGCACACTGGCTAGGGCATATATAAGAAAAGGCAGTGGCAGTAACACCGCCCAGTTTAAGGGCAGCAGTGAAGAACTTGGTCGGATCAGCCAAAGCACACCAGCGAGCGTAGCTAAACCAAACACGGCCCAAGCCGTCATCTGCATCGTCTCTGCCAAATAACCACCCAAGCACAACGTGGTCCCCGCCAACGTCGCCGCCAAGCCCAAGACTAAGAGCCATTCACCCCAAACAAATAATCGCTCCCGCCGGGGCAGCGCGCGAAGCATTCGCCTTAAAAGAGCTCCTTGATCTGCTGCCATCGGTGTCATGCGCAGCCCACTCTCAATACAGCTTACCCACCGTGAGCCACAAAAAAGCCGCGACCAATCAGCGCGCGGAAAGTGGACCCCAATCAGGGTAAAAACGGCATCTCCCGTTCATGAAACGGCGACGGCGGCAGAAGTCCTAGCGCCGGTCTGCTGGCTACATTACTTACGCAAGATCTGCGGAGCTATTAATTCTATTAAATTAGCTATATCCTGAAAAGCGCATACGTCTCTTCTAGATGACGACCAACAAAGATACCGAATCTAATCTTAATCTGACCTGTAAAGTTCTTCGCGACAAAGCTTATTCAGCTGCACATGCTTTGAGGATAGCAGCCTTTAACACTGCTGTCATTGTTGCCAAGGACGTCTACACCGTAGCGACCGATGCCGCGACTAAAGCTGCTGCTGCCGCTGCCGCTGCCGCTGCCGCCGTCGCTGCCGCCAAAGCCCAGAAAGTTGAAGAAACCAGGACTGAGGCAGCCCTTAATGCCAAATACATAGCCGACCACGCTTACGCTTTAGCCGAAGAAGTCTACAAGACGGCGATAGATAAAGCGGATGCTGAATACATCTCGTGCCTGCTCGCCAAATAAGGTCACGGCATCTGCCCTTAATTCCCGTTTCCCGCTACCTCTCCGCTGTCTGCGCCTCCCCTTTTCGCCCCTAGTTCCTACTAACCGCTTAAGACGGAAGGCGGTCTTAAAAAGCAAAAACACCGAGGAGATAAATCCTCGGTGTTCGCATACCGCACCCGACTCGGCAAGAGTCGGTGACCGCGGTCGGCAGCTCAAAGCTACGTGTTATAGGAAACCTACTTCGTCGGGACCGTTTGGATTGTTTTAAGAATCCGACCGGCGACCAAATAAGGATCAGCGGCAGAATTTGGCCGCCAACCCCAAGACCAAGACCCACTCCCCAAAAATAAATAACTGCTCCCGCGGAGGCTGCGCACGCAGCGTCCGAGTTAAAAGCCTCCCTTGATCTGCCATTATCGGTGTCATGCGCAACCCACTCTCAATACCGCTTGCCCACACTGAGCCACAAAAAAGCTGAGGTCGGTGCATCCTCAGTTTTTGGGTGCGGCGCACGAATCGGAAAAGCGCCATTTTCGGCCTGAGAACCCGCGCCGGAAAAATCGCCAGAAAATTTCATCCAAGCTGGCAAGGTGGAGCCATCTTAAAAATTAGCCGCCAAGTTGCTCGCTGCTGGTTGTCTGCCCCAGTAGGACAGCGATCGCTGCGTCATCCTGCTCCCACCCACGCGAACCATTTCTTAAAATCAATATCGTTGATCCGTTAATCCACTTTTCTATCAATTCGTCCCCATCTTGTGACCCAGGTGACTCACAATTGACTTAATTCCATGGCAAGATGGGTACATGACGCCTCTCCCGCGTGCGTTCAGTTTGGTCCGATTCCTACGTTGGTCCGGCGTGGTTCTGTTCTCCGTCCTACTGTCGCTGGCCGGCGCATACTCATTAGTCCATGGCGGTGGCAATTTTCATGAAGTCGAGAAGGGCGTCGTCTACCGCTCATCTCGGCTGGGTGCAGAGAAGCTCGAGATTGCCCTCAATAGCCTCAAGGTGAAGACGGTGCTCAATCTCTGCGGCGAGCAGCCAAGGGAGAGGTGGTATGACGAGGAAGTCGCAGTCTCCCGTCGGCTCGGCGTGAAATTTGTCAGCCTCGGCTTATCGGCGAACGCCGAGCTCGATGCTATGCAGGTGGCCAAACTGGTCGAAGTACTGCGCGAAGCATCTAAACCCTTACTGATCCATTGTCGCGCCGGCTCCGACCGGACCGGTCTGGCCTGCGCCTTGTACGTAGCCTTGCATGGCGGATCTTATCGCGACGCACAGGACCAGCTGTCGCTCTATTACGGGCATTTCCCTTATTTCGGTAGCAAGAGCGTGGCGATGGATGTCACGCTAGATCGATTTTACAAGAGCGTGAGAGGTCGTCGGATGGCCAGCCAAGCGGAGGTGAGATAAGGGGAAAGGCGCGGACCGGAGAACCTCAATCGGGAGCAAATGAGGATGCCCACCGAGACCCGCGTCGCCATCGAAGAATTCGATCCCGATACCGATTAAGAGGGGGCGGCGGGGGAAGCAATTGCTTCACAGTTAGCCCGAATCCTAAAAAACAAAACACCGAGGAGATAAATCCTCGGTGTTCGAATACCGCACCCGACTCGGCAAGAGTCGGTGACCGCGGCAGCAGCTCAAAATGAGCTGTTATAGGAAACTCACTTCGTCGGGACCGTTTGGATTGTTTTAAGAATCCGACCAGCAACCAAATAAGGATCAGCCGCAGAATTCGGCCGACGATCCTCGAGGTAACCCTTGTAACCATTATTAACAAAGCTGTGCGGAATGCGGATTGAAGCACCGCGATCAGCCAGCCCATAAGAGAATTTATCGATGGATTGCGTCTCATGGAGGCCGGTCAAGCGAAGATGATTCTCCGGTCCGTACACCGCGATGTGCTCGTCGCGGAATTGATTAAAGGCCGCCATTAATTTCTCGAAGTAAGCCTTGCCGCCAACATCGCGCATGTGCGTCGTGGAGAAATTAGCGTGCATGCCGGAACCGTTCCAATCCAGCGACTGCTGGAAGGGCGCCAAAATGGGCTTACAACGCCATTCAATATCGATGCCGTAAGTCTCGGCTAAGCGCGCGAGGATATAACGGGCCACCCACATTTGGTCAGCGGCGCTCTTGGAGCCTTTCCCAAAGATTTGGAATTCCCACTGACCCTTCGCCACCTCGGCGTTAATGCCTTCAAGATTAATGCCGGCATCAAGACAGATATCGATGTGCTTCTCGACGATTTCACGGGCGACATCACCGACATTTTTGTAACCCACGCCGGTATAATAAGGACCCTGCGGAGCCGGATAGCCATCCACTGGGAAGCCCAAGGGGCGACCGTCTTGGTAGAAGAAATATTCCTGCTCAAAACCAAACCACGTGCCGGCATCGTCCGGAATCGTGGCCCGAGAATTTGATGGATGCGCCGCGCCGGTATGCAGAAAAGTTTCGCACATCACGAGCACGCCATTGATGCGCGTGCTATCAGGGAAAACTGCGACGGGTTTCAGGATGATATCTGAACTCTTGCCCTCGGCCTGCTGAGTCGAGCTACCATCGAAGCCCCAAGGGGGCAAATCGGCGAGAGCCGGGAAGCTAGCAAATTCTTTGATTTGCGTCTTACTGCGCAGGTTAGCTAACGGCGTGTAGCCATCGAGCCAGATGTATTCCAATTTGTATTTAGCCATATGATTTAAGGTTAAGGGGGAAACCACCTGACCACTGGCGCCAAAACGTCAGCAGGACCGGGGTGAACTTAAGCCCTAATTCAGCATCTCACGTGCCAGAGGCAAAGAGATTTTCATAACATGACTCAGCTTTTTATCTATTTTAGGCTAAATTTACTCTTCCCCGACTAAAGCGCACTCTTGCCACGGCCCCCTCCCCCGCAAATCGTCTTTCTCACGTTTCATGCATGAGGTTAAAGATACCCAACGCGCGCTCGTCCGCATTGGTTTTGATGGCAGCGTCCACAAAACCTTCCGCGGACCGGAAGCTTTTGTGCGTTTCGAGAATGAGGTTAAAGTCCTGCGCTATCTCGAAGCCCGGGGCTGCGATTTTGTTCCGCAATTACTGGAAGTGGATGAAACTCACCTAAAAATAACTACCACAAATTGCGGCTCACGGGTCGACCAGTTGAACCCGGAAAGAATGCAGCAACTCTTTGCGGAACTTGCGGCCTTCGGTGTTCGCCACGATGACCCTGAGTTGCGCAATATCACCTACCGTCGGAGTGATGGCCGCTTTTGCCTGATCGATTTTGAATTCGCGACCGTCTTGAGCGAAAGCACCGCGGACGCCCCTGCTTCATCGCCGCACCTGCGCTGGTCAGGTCTGACGCATCGCGGCCATGTTCGCCCAATCAATGAAGACCGCTTCCTTGCTTTGGAATTTGATGGCCACGAAGTCCGTTACCTCGGCAAGAACGGCGAGGCCTCCTGGACAAAAGCCGATTTTGTTTTTGCTGTGAGCGATGGCATGGGCGGAGCCAATTCCGGGGAATTCGCCAGCCGCATCACCATCGATAAAATCACCGGCCTGATGCCAAAAAAATTCCGAGGCGCCGCGCCTGGACCTAATAGTGGTTATGCGGAAATCCTCCTGGAGGCTTTTCGCGAGATTCATCAGGATTTAATTAAGCTCGGTGAATCCTACGAAGAATGCCGCGGCATGGGGACCACCCTCAGCCTGTGTTGGCTCACTCCCGGCTGGGCTTACTTTGGCCATATCGGCGACAGCCGCATCTACCATCTGCCGGCGGCCGGCGGACTCAGCCAGCTCACTCACGACCATGGCCACGTAGGCTGGCTGCGCCGTCAGGGGAAACTCACCGAACGTGAAGCTCGGGCGCATCCCATGCGGAATGCCCTCCACCAATCCCTCGGCGCAGAACATCAATTCATCGAACCACAATTTGGCGCCCTCCCCTGCACCCCCGGCGATCGCTTTTTACTCTGCTCCGATGGCCTGATCGAAGGTCTCTGGGATCGGCAACTCGAAGAAATGATCCGTGAGCCTGCCACCACCCCAATCGCGCAGCGACTGATCGAAGCCGCCCTTGAACGCGCTGGCCGTGATAACATCACCGCGCTAGTCTGCGAAGCGCTCGCGGTCCCTGCGCCGCAATCACTCAGCTCATGACGCTCATTTTTGTCTACGGCACGCTGATGCACGGTGGCCAGAATCACCACTATCTTGCTCAGCAGCAATTCCTCGGCCCCGCCCGCACGCGGCCAGGCTTCACGCTTTATTCATTGGGCGCTTATCCCGGAATGGTCGCCTCAAACAATCAGCAGCATGCAGTGAATGGAGAAATTTGGTCAGTGGATGAGCCGACCCTAAAAAAAATTGATGACCTTGAAGGGGTCGCCGAACAGCTCTACGCCCGCCAACCCATCAGCCTCGCCCCGCCCTGTGCCCAGCAGACGGTCGAAACCTATATTTACCTGCGCGATCTATCCGGCTGTCCCCACCTGGGCGCCAATTGGCAGCACTGAGCTAACCATGCTTGCCCCCAGCCACTTTACCTTCCTGTAAAATAGACCGAACAGCTTTTGCGTTGGATCATTGCCCGCTGCCCAATGAAATTGAAGGACTTGATCATCTCAAAAGGCGGTCTAATTAAAAACCCAGCTTAAGATGAATACAACAAGACGATCTTTGTTAAAATGGTTAGGGTTACTAGCGGGAGGGACCTTTTTTGCGAAACGGAGCACGCCCCCACTTTATGCCCAACCCACCGAAGCTCAGCAGGGCACGACCTATTTCATTGATCCCTTATTTGGCAGTGATGCCAACAGCGGTCTAACCCACTTAGCGCCATGGAAAACTTATCACGCCCGAGCATTCATTGGAGGCGACCACGTCCTGTTCAAGCGCGGCAGTATCATTCGAGAAAACTTGCACACGCGTGACGGAGAGAAAGGCTCACCGATTACCTACGGCGCCTATGGCGAAGGAGAAAAACCCATTTTTATGGGATCAGTCGCGATCGGCGATCCCAGCAAATGGATCGAAGTGCGGCCGCTTATTTGGCAATATCAAGGCGAGTTCGCGACAAAAGTATGCAATCTCGTCTTTAACGGAGGCGAACGCTGCGGCAATCTTCGTTGGGCTAGCACCGCGCTCAAAGAACCCGGGGAGTGGCACTATACGGGCAACGCTTCGGGTGATCGGGGTGGAGAGCAGGCTCCGCCCAAGAGCATCCTCCTGCTATGTGCACCCACCAATCCGGGAATTTTCTACCAGAATATCGAAGGCGTGCTCTGGGGCGAGCGAAGGCTGGTTAAAGGCAAAGCATATCTCGTTCTAGAGAACCTCAGCTTTCGAAATTCCGGAGTGCATGGCTATCAACAGGGGCAGGCCCATGATGTGGTAATTCGGGCGTGTGATTTTCGTTTCATCGGTGGGGCCGTCTGGGACAACGACCGACGCATTCGCTTTGGCAACGCCATCGAACTATGGGACGGGGCCCGTGATATCACGGTGGAACACTGTACTTTTGACAATATCTACGATGCTGGCGTAACCCACCAAGGCGGGGAAACCCGCCATATCCCCGAGCGACTTTATTTCAGATATAATTATTTCAGTCGTTGCGGATTTGCTGCTTACGAATGCCGCGAGCCATCTCAGGAAATCTACTTTGAGCATAATGTTAGTGTTAATGCCGGCGGAGGCTTTAGCCTGCAGGGGGAAGCGCCGCCCCGGCAGTCCGAGATTTATCCCCAGCCGGTCGGCCATCATGTATTTATTTGGCGAATTAATCCTCACACCCAACCAGGGAAGGTTTATATCCGACACAATACCTTCAGTGAGGCGCCCTATGGTGCCGCCGTCTATTCAATCATCGCCCCCGCTGACGAAGAAAAATTTATCCTCGACCATAACAGTTATAAGCAAACCCAGGGAGACGTACTCATCCACATGGGTGGCCGGTCCTATCGCCCCGCGGAGTTTCAAGTTTTTCAAAATGAATGCCGGCAAGATCCGCACAGCCGACTCACCCAGTCCTAACCGGCAGGAGGTGTTTTATCCCAATGAGCTACGCCCCGTCAGGATTTCAGCGCTGATTTTGGCACGCGCTTGACGGTAACAAAACGGGCACGAAATAATTCTTCGAGCAAATCACGCGTGGCCGGCGGAATCCGTTTAACCAAATCCTCCAGCGGGGGTAACGATTCCTCTGCGGTTACCGGCTCCAAATTCTCCGCAAGCGGCGCCTGTCCATAAAACTCCTCCGAGCCGCGTTGAGCCATCAGCAGAGTCGCTTCTTCCTCTGGCGATGGACCGGTCGGCATCATCTCATCGGCGGGCGCCCCCACCCCGAGGGCGATCGGCGCATCTTCCTCGTCGGAATCTTTCTGCCCCACCCCCGACGGCCCTCCATTTAAACCACTCACCCCACCGTCAGGCGGGGTCGTTAGTCGTTTTTTTTTGAGCCTTCAGGCAAGCCTTCGGCCATCGTCGCAATTTCTTTAATCAAGCTGTCAATCGCGCGGGCTCGGCTGGCCTCGACCGCTTTGAGTAAAGCTACTTCAAAATTAATTTTCTGGGATAACCCATGTTTCACGCCGTTCTCCCCTTCGTGCAATCCGTCCAGTAACCGCGTTAACTGTTCGGTCGTCATCGGCGTGCCTAGCCGCTCGCTGCTCCCACCCTGCGCAATCGCCGCTAACAAGGCCGTCTGCACGTGGGTCTGCAAATCCACCAGCAAGCGAAAAAGGTCGCGCCCATTTTCGTCCGCTTCATCGACCAGCTCGATAATTTTCTTATGATCAGCCAGCGCCAGCGCCGCGGCGAGCGCCGCGATTTTTCCCTCCGCGACTAATCCATAAACATCAAGCACATCGGCCTCGCCAACCTCCGCACCGCAAAAAGAAATCATCTGGTCAAAAATAGATTGCGCATCCCGCATGCCGCCGTCCGCCATGCGCGCAATACTGGCCAAGGCCGCGTCACTGACTTTAATCTTATCGGCCACGGCAATTTTCTTCAGCCGCTGCACAATTAACTCACTGGGAATGGGTTTAAGATCAAAACGCTGACAGCGCGAAATAACGGTCGCCGGCATTTTCTGGGGATCCGTTGTGGCGAAAATAAATTTCACGTGCGCCGGTGGCTCCTCGAGCGTTTTCAGCAAGGCGTTGAAGGAGCCCGCCGAAAGCATGTGGACCTCGTCAATGATGTAGACCTTGAAGCGCGCCTGCGCCGGCGCGTAGGCTACGGTGTCGATGATGAACTCGCGCACCTTGTCGACTTGCGTATTAGACGCCGCATCAAATTCGATCACATCCAAACAACGACCTTCTGCGATATCCGCACAGATGGGATCAAGCGGATCAAAACTAGCATTGGGACCACCGGTGGCATTAAGCGCCTTAGCAAAAATGCGGGCCGTGCTGGTCTTGCCCGTACCGCGAGGTCCGACTAATAAATAAGCATGGGCAATGCGATTGCGCGCGATCGCATTCTTCAATGTACGCACCACATGATCCTGCCCGACGACATCGTCAAAGGTCTGCGGACGCCACTTGCGGGCAATAACTTGATAAGGGGTGGCCATGTAGGACGGAATGACTGAAAGACCGATGGGGTAAAAAATCCAGCCCTCGTTTCCGATTTCTTTAAGTCTTCAACGTTCTCGCCGGGCAGGCTTTTAAAAAGTGGCTAGGCAATCCACGGCACTGGGAGGACGTCGTCACCGTTGCTGCCTTCCGGCCCTGGCGGGGTTCACGCGCCTACTCATGCATGGCGCCTAGCCAAGGCGGAACGTAGGCGGACACCTTACCCTGACAACTAAAATAAAAAATCGGCGATCACCTTCAACCGAGGCTCTGGTCGTACGAGCCAATCACCAAGCCTAGCCGACCCCGATCAGTTATGAGCTGGTTTCTCTAGGGCCGGACCATCGCTGGGTGGCAGCGGCGACCCGCCGCTAGGGCGGGGCCGTTCTGGGCGGGGCGCGTTGGGGCCACCGGACGGACGATCAGGCCCGAACCGTTTAGCCCGCTCCCGCATTTCCTTATTCAGCTGCTCAAATTTGACCCGCTGCTCTGGGCGCAGTTTATCGGCAATCTCTCGCTCCATCTGTTCCACGCCGCTCTTCGTCTCTGCCAATGAAAAAGCGCGCAGCCGATTAAGCTGTTCCATATTGCGGCGAACAATCGGCCGCAATTGCTCAACTTGGTCCGGCTGTAGATCCAGCCGATCGACCAGCCGCTTCAAATGCAACG
Organism: uncultured Verrucomicrobiota bacterium; assembly: GCA_903856725.1. Lineage (GTDB taxonomy): Bacteria > Verrucomicrobiota > Verrucomicrobiia > Opitutales > Opitutaceae > Lacunisphaera. Next base: position 90,815 of record CAIOCT010000039.1, on the reverse strand, counting down.
GCGCCCATTGCTCTGGGAGCGGACGCTTCGCCACGGCAGCTCGGCCGATTCTCCGCATGACCAAGGCCCCGGTCACACTGCCCGCGATAAAAATACCAATTAATAGAAGAATTAATTTCCAAGGTTTATTCATTTTAAGTCAGATCCAGCAGTTCATTTACCGTATCCGCTGTCGCGTAATCCTCAGTGGGCTCAGCGGTAGATATACTCTCATCAAAAATTGCGGCAGCCCCACCCAGCGCCACGGCCACCAAGAGACCCCGCAACGCCAGACGTTCCAGCACCGCCCAAGGCCGCGGCACCGGCTCGGACCAAGCACGAGCGATGACCCGCGTCGCCAGCCCCACAGGCGCCGACTCCGACTCAGCGGCGGGAGCCTGCCGGGCTAGAGCGGTCAAATTTTGCCAAGAACGATCGAACGGGTTCATGATTTCTCCTTGCTGGTTAATGCTTGAAATAATTTTTGTAATTTTCGGCGGGCGCGAAAAGCGCGCACCTTAATCAGCGTCTGATTCCAGCCGGTGAGAGCGCTGATCTCGACAATCGTTTTTTGCTCTAAATCCAATAATTGAATAACGAGCTGATCATCGGGCTTGAGCTGGGCGAGCAATTTATCGACCAGCTCGCGAGCGGCTAGCGCATCACCTGGGCGCGGCTCGCGACCATCAGTAAGAACCGCATCAAGCACCTGCGTCTCCTGTTCAGATAAATCAGCCCAGCGAAATTCTGGCCGACGCTGCTGCGCGCGCAGCTGATCAATACAAGTGGTCACCGCAATTCGCGAGACCCAGTGGGGGAACGGTACATTACCCTGATATTGTTCGAGGCGCGTAAACATTTTCAGGAAAATATCCTGCACGAGGTCTTCTTCGGCCACGCGCCGCGGGAGCCGAGCGCGCACGATCCGAATAACCAGAGGGTGGAGATGCTCCACAAGTTTTCGCGCCGCTGTTTGGTCGCGGCGGCGCACCAATTTAAGACAGGCGGCCACATCAAAAGCGGCTTCAGCTGGATCCATAGAGGGTGATAAACTAACACCTGACTAGAGACGCGCTACGCGGCGACGGGTTACCGATCGTGATTTCGCCATCATCAGGGCTAGGCACGATCAATTTTGTAAAACATCCAAAGCCCCAAAGCCTGAAAAGCGAGTGTCGGTACCCACATGAGAAGGTCGGGCCGCAAGCTCATATAATTATCGCACCAACTCACGATAATCGTCCCAAAATAATAGGCCATTGTGAGAGCTAAGCCCAGCCCAAGATTGGCAGAAGTCTCTTTACGCGAAGCCTTGATCCCGAGTGGAATAGCAATGAGCGCAAATGATAACACCGAGAAGGCGGTGGCAAATTTTTCATGCAAGGCGATCTGCACGCGCATCTGCTGCTTGGCTTGCTCGGCGGTCGTCAATTTGGCATCCGGCACGTTCAGCCGCCGCCATTTCGCTACGAGTTGACTGAAAGTCAGCCATTTGTCCTTGAGCCCAACCGTGCGCTGCCCGGTGACTTTATCGAGGGGTAGATCAAACGTTGCTTGATCCCACGCAGCAGCTCCGCGCGCCTCGGTAAAATTCTCAGGATCTTGCTCATCCCGCACCTCAGCAGACGTTCGTTCTAAGGTCAGAATTAATTTATTATTCGCCTCATCAAAATTGAGTCGGCCGGAATCAGATCGGGCAAATCGCTTCACCCGATTTTTCGTATCCAGCTCCCAGAGCCAAAAATCCTTGAGCGCGGCTCCTTTTTTTTCGCCGGCGTACAATACAATCCCCGGAAAATCCCGAATAAAGGTTTTAGGGACAATAAAGCTCAGCGGGTTTTGCTGCACCGCCGCCGCCATCTCACGGTGATAGGTAAGCCGCGCGACCGGCATAAACTGAAAATTGATCAGACCGCAAAGAATGACCCCAAGAATCGCCGCAAATAATATCGGCGCGGATAACCAAGCCACGCTTAAGCCTGAAGCCCGCAGCGCGGTAATTTCGCCTTCAGCAGACATGCGTCCCAATACCAATAAAATCCCTGTCAGCATGCCCATTGGCAACGCATACGAGACCACAAACGGCACCAGTAGCCCGACCAAGCGCAAGGACGTATCCCATGCTAATTGCCCCGACAACATGAGCGGCAAGAGGTCTTTCAGTGCGTTGCCCATCATGAGCACAAAAGCGAATAAGCCCACCGCGGCAGCACACGTCAGGACTACGTTTGCAAAAATATGCCGGTGAATGAGGTTCATGCTTGGGCTAAACTTGGGCAGCCACCGCTAGGCGAGCAATCCCTCTTTTAATGATGTGGGCGGTGAGCGCCGCGCTTCATCGCTTGCCAGCGGGCTCCGTCCAGCGCAAACCTCGCGAGTCATGATGCCCACCACCAAGCGCGCCCTCCACGGCGAAACGCTCGAATCCCTCACCCTGCTCCTCACCGAGCATGGGCATCCGGCATTTCGCGCGCGGCAGATTCTTGATTGGCTTTATAAAAAGCGCGTCAGCACTTGGTCTGAGATGACTAATCTCTCGGTACCGCTGCGCCACTGGCTCGACGAAACATTCGTGCTTAATCCCACCACTTTCGTTCTCACCAAACAATCAGAGGACGTGACCGATAAACTGTTACTCGAATTAAGCGATCAAGCCCTTATAGAAACCGTTATCATCCGTGCGCCCCAATTGGGCGTCGGCCAAGAAGACTCCCGCAAAACGATCTGCATTTCGACCCAAGTGGGCTGCGCCATGGGTTGCAAATTCTGCGCCTCAGGCCTGGAAGGCCTCAAACGCAACCTGAGCGCGGGGGAAATCGTCCACCAACTGATTCAAGTTTGCCGACAAGAAGATGAGCGCACGCCCCGCGCCCGGGCCGAACTCGCCTCTTTTGATAATCTGGTCGTCATGGGCATGGGCGAACCCCTGCACAACTACGATGCGATCATGCGCGCGCTCACCATTCTGAATGCAGAATGGGGCCTGGGGTTTGGCGCCCGCCGCATCACCCTCTCCACGTCCGGACTCGTCCCGCGCATTAAACAACTCGCGGATGAACCCCTCGGCCTCCGCCTCGCGATCAGCTTACACGGGGCCACCGACGAAGTCCGCGAGCAGATCATGCCCGTCAATAAAAAGTGGCCATTGCGAGAATTGTTACCGGCGGTAAAAGAATTCTCGGATAAAAAAGGGCGGATGGTCACCCTTGAGTTTATCCTGATTGAAGAAATCAATGACTCGCTCGAACAAGCGGAAAAATTACGTGACATCGCCTACGATCTCCACGCGCACGTAAATTTAATTCCTTATAATACAGTCGAGGGCCTGCCATGGAAACGCCCGAGCCTCACCCGTCAGGAAAAATTTGCTAAAATTCTTTTTAACGGCGGCGTCTCCGTCACTCTGCGCCGTGAGAAAGGCCACGCCATCGATGCGGCTTGTGGCCAATTGCGCTTAAAGACCGAGCGCGCCCGCGAAGCTGCTCCCAGCCCGGCCTAGCCTAGCGGAGCACTGGGCGGCTCACCGGCTCAGCTCGACTCTTAGCTTTACATATCATCAAATACAGATGTATTGATATTTAATGTCACCCGATCGGTTAATCTCTCAGTTACTGACCACACAGCCCATCGTACGTTCGTTGGAATTTTTTCCACCGAAGGATGCAGCCGGCCTTTTGACCCTCCGCCAGACCGCCACGAGCCTGCAGCATATCGCGCCTGATTTTGTCTCGGTTACTTATGGAGCCGGCGGCACCACGCGCGATCGCACCGCCGAAGCCAGTGCGATGTTAAAAAATGAATTCGGCTTCACGGTCATGCCGCACCTGACGTGCGTGGGGCACTCGCGGGCTGAACTCGGCGCCACGGCCGACCAATTGCACCAAGCCGGCTTTCGCAATATCATGACATTGCGCGGCGACCCACCGAAGGGTGACACCGAGTTCCGCCCGGCACCCGACGGATTGAGCCATGCAAGTGAGCTCGTGCAGCTGCTAAAATCACGCCACGCTGACTTCTGTTTGGGTGTCGCGGGTTATCCCGAAAAACACCCGGAAGCTCTTTCCCTCGATCTCGATCTCGGACACCTCCGGCGTAAAGTCGATGCGGGCGCCGCGTTTATTACGACGCAGCTATTTTTCGATAACAGTGTTTATTATCGATTCGTTGAGAAATGCCGTGCCGCTGGTATTACGGTGCCAATCGTGCCTGGGATTATGCCTGTACTTTCGCTCAAGCAGGTGCGCCGCTTCACCGAAATGTGCGGCGCACACCTCCCACCCCCACTCATCACTCGACTTGAAGTCGCTGCTGAAAACCCCGACGTGGTTGAAATGATCGGCATCGACTGGGCGCTCGATCAAATCCGCGGACTGCTGGCTAACGGCGCGCCGGGGTATCATCTCTATATTATGAATCGAGCACGGAGCGCGCTCGCCCTCGCCGCAGGATTAGCGGCGTAGTAGCTCGTAGACGGACAGCTCGCGGGGCTATGATCGACTACCCGCCGGCAAAAACAGGACGGAAACCTGCCTCTGTTAGAATTTTTGCCACGATTTCGCGGCGGTCTCCCTGTATTTCGATTCGCCCGTCTTTAACTGTCCCACCCGCCCCACACGCATTGCGCATTTTTTTAGCGAGTTGCTCTTTTTCGGGCAAACCAATGCCTGTAAAATTTGTCACGACAGTGACGGTCTTTCCGCCGCGCCCAGCAGTTTCACGGAGTATATCGACCCGTCCACGATTTTTCGTAACGGCATTCGAGACCGATGGGCGACTCACCCCACCAGCTGGCGCCACGGGTAAACCGGCCGCACTGAGCGCACCAAAAGGATTTTGCCCCAAGGCTTGGCCGCCCTGCACAGAAATTTTGCTCCCATCATTCATCAATGTCCGCCGCAGCCTCCCGGGGGCGAGGCGGGTGGTACGGTGAGTGCCGCGCCGCCCCCTAAATAAGCTAACGCTTTCGCGTAGCTGCGTCCGGCTAAAAAATGAACTAACTGCGGGTGCAAGCTATCACGGTGTGTTGCCAATAATTCTTCAAGCTGGCCGAGCGTTTGTGAAATGACGGCGCCGTCAGCCTGTTTAATCCCCGCATGCAGCTGGATCAGAGCAATTTTTATTTGAGCTTCGGGCATGGCGGCAAGCGGACGTAAAAATAAGCAGTCAATTAAATGAATCTGATGTACTCGTCATTAAGCCGGCGAGCAGATTTCTACTGACTGAAGATGATGCTAATTGAGAGGCAAGCAGGATCACGGACCCGGGTGAACCACGGTTAAACGAGGAGCTGGGTACTCGCTTTATTTCTTGAGCTCCCGCCACGGTCCCGCCTACGTCGCCTCTGGCATGAATCTGCTTCGCCACCGCTCGGCCCCATGAAAAAACTTATCCTCTGGGATATTGACGGAACCATGATTGTTTCCCACGGCGCTGGCGTCCGCGCGATGGAGAAGGCCCTTACCCAACGTTTCGGAAAAATATATGATCTCACCCAAATTGATTGGGCGGGCCGCACCGACACTTGGATTACCGGAGAAGTTTTTCGCCATGTCGGCTTGCCCGATACGCCGCAGAATGCGCACGATTACTTGGAAACCTATTTGCAAATCCTACCGGAAGAACTGCGCGACGGCCCACCTGGCCAAGTCCTCCCCGGGGTGCGCGATCTGCTGGAAATTTTGCAACAACGGCCCGACGTGGCCCAAGGGTTACTGACCGGCAACCTGAAGCGCGGGGCCGAAATCAAGCTCACCCACTTTCAAGTGTGGCCCTATTTTGAATTTGGCGCATTTGCCGATGATAGCCCGCGCCGCAACGACCTCGGTCCCCATGCCTTGCGCCGAGCCAAAGAACGCCACGCCATCGATTTTCGTCCCGAGCAAACCGTCATCATCGGTGACACGCCCCACGATATCGAATGCGGCCGAGTGATCGGCGCCAAGACTATCGGGGTAGCCACTGGTCGCTACAGCATGGCGGAATTGGCCGCTCATCAGCCAACGGCTGTATTTCCCAATTTCTCGGATACTGCCAAATTTCTACGACTAATCGACTCGTGGTAGACAAAGCCCAGCGAACGAGCGCCATGCATAGAAATTAGTTTGCGGCCATTCCTACGCCTAGGAATAACGGCTGTCGCCCCTTTCCCCACAATCGCTTCCTCGTTATTATGAAAAAATTCACTATCGCTCTGGGCTCTGATCACGCGGGTTTTGCCTATAAGGAAAAAATTAAGGCGATGCTGCTCACCGATGGGCACACGGTTCGCGACTGCGGTACGAATTCTGATGCCCCGTGCGACTATCCCGACTTTATTCGCCCGGTAGCGGTGGCGGTAGCCCGCGGAGAAGTTGAGCGCGGGATTATTTTAGGCGGCTCTGGTAACGGTGAAGCCATCGTGGCCAATCGCATTAAAGGCGTCCGCTGCGGCCTCTGCTGGAATGAACAAGTCGCGATCTGGAATCGCTCCCACAACGACGGCAACTGCCTCTCCCTCGGCCAACGGACCGTCACGGAAGAGGAAGCTTTGAAGATTGTTAAAGTGTGGCTTGATACCGCCTTTGAGGGCGGCCGTCACTTAGCTCGAGTTAATAAAATCGATCTGGCTTAATGAGTTATGGTTAATTTATAGCTATTTCATATAAATGCTTTGACATGAAACCATTGGCTTAAAGCATTCTTTTCATGGGAACTCGACACCGCGGCACAAACGAGGAAATCAATGCCCTTAATGCTTTTATTAAATTAGCGCGCAGCGCTGAGTCGGTCACGGTCCGCATCCAGACAGCCCTTCCAGCAACGCTCACGCTTACCCAGTTTGGTGTCCTCGACGCACTCTATCATATCGGCCCGCTCTGCCAAAGTGAACTGGCGGAGAAATTATTAAAAAGCGGCGGAAACCTGACCCTCGTGGTCGATAATCTGGAAAAAGCTGGCTACGTGCTACGCGAACGCGACCCCGCTGACCGCCGCTTCGTTGTCGTTAAATTGACGGAAAATGGCCAAACTTTCATCGCTAACTTATGGCCGAAAGTTGTGGGTAAAGTGACTCGTGAAATGAATACTCTTTCCTTCACCGAACTTGCCGACCTCAGCCGGCTTTGCAAAAAAATCGGCCTCCAGCGCTGAACTAAATTTATTTGATTAAAGCCGGCATGCACTCGACCACCACGCACGGACTGCATCACATCACGGCGATTTCTTCCGACATCAGCCGCAATCTGCACTTCTACACCAAGGTGCTGGGGCTGCGTTTCGTAAAACAATCTGTAAATCAGGATGACCCGGGCACCTATCACCTCTACTACGGCGATTATCTTGGTTCCCCGGGGACCTGCCTAACATTTTTTCCGTGGGCTGGGCTCAAGCGCGGTCGCCCCGGCACCGGCCAAGCTTATGCGACAGGCTTCGCGGTGCCCTTGGGATCGTTGGATTTCTGGCAGCAGCGTTTCGCCCAAATGAACATCAAACACCTCCCGCGAGAAAATCGCTTTACGGATGAGGTCCTCCCGTTCTTCGATCCTGATGATCTCCGCCTTGAATTAATCGCCACCAGCGAAACTGATTTGCGATCACCCGCACCATCCGAGGATGTGCCGCTTGAAAATGCCATTCGCGGATTCCACAGCACCACGCTGGCCCTGCTCTCCGCCGCAGCGACCGCAACGGTGCTCACAGACTCCATGGGCTATCGTTTAATCGCTCAAGCAGGCTACCGCACTCGCTACACTGTCGATCAGGGCGGACCCGGCACCTATGTCGACTTATTGACCGATCCGAATCTGCCGCGCGGCTTGAATGGAAGCGGCACCATTCACCACGTCGCCTTTCGAGCCAACGATGATGCCAATCAATCTGCGGCGCGCACTGTACTCGTGGCAAGCGGCTTGGCCGTCAGCCCTGTAATCGACCGCGCCTACTTCAAATCGATTTATTATCGTGAGCCCGGTGGCGTTCTTTTTGAAATCGCGACCGACCAACCGGGCTTCACCATTGACGAATCACCGACCACACTCGGCACGCGACTCTCCTTGCCCCCCCACCTCGAACCCCATCGCACCGCGATTCAAGCGGCCCTGCCCAAACTTATTTAAAAGCGAACCGCTCACCCCTGAATCGACGAGCTTCACTCTTGTCATTCTGAGCCTAGCCCAGAATCTGGCCTTCATTCCATGTCGCACCCCGCCTCTCATCCCCTGCCCGCCCAGTGGGCCGCCATTCGCCTCTTCGCCATGGATGTCGATGGCGTCTTAACCGACGGTACGGTGGCTATCTCTAGCGATGGCGTGGAAACAAAAAATTTCTCGATTCTCGATGGAATGGGCCTGGTCCGCTTGCACCAAGCTGGCGTCGCCGTCGCCTGGATCTCCGGCCGCGCCTCGCAGGCCACGACCCGGCGCGCGACAGAACTCCGCGTGCCTCATCTCATCCAAGGTCGCACCGACAAATTAGCCGCCCTCCAAGAACTCGCGACGCAATTGGGCTTAGGCGCCGCCCAGATTTGCTACATGGGCGATGATGATATCGATGCGCCGGCCATTGCTTGGGCTGGCATCGGCGTCGCTCCGACTGCGGCTATGCCGACCGCGTTAGAGGCCGCACGCTATACCCCCACTCGACCTGCTGGGCACGGGGCCGTCCGCGAAATTTGTGAACAAATCTTGGCCCAGCGAGGTCAATGATCTCCGCGTGATCCCTTTCCTGCAATTTTTGATTCTCCTCCTCACCCCGCTCGCGGGGGCGATGGGGGCCACCACTCAAATTTCCGGCAATCGCCCCATTATTAATTTCAGCCTGCCGCACTTTACGCCGGAAGGCTATCGCGCTTGGCTCGTGCGCGGCTCAGAAGCGCGTTATCTAAATCCCAATCATATCGCAGTGCAGGAATTAACTCTTTCAATTTTCTCGGGCCAAGCAGACGAAAAAGTCCAGACCATGATTCTCAGCCCCCGCGCCGCTATCCAACCAACGGAAGCCGTCATTACAGGCCCGCAAACCATTCGGGTAATTAATGATGAATTTGAGGCAACTGGCAGCGACTGGCGTTACGCTTACAAAGAACATCAAGTCACAATCGCCCACAATGTACGCGTTATTTTCCACGCCGAATTTAAGGAAATATTAAAATGAATCTGCGCCGCCTGCTTCCCCTCTTATTATCTGCCACCCTCTGGGGCGCGTTAGCCCAAGCCACGGAGACTCAACCAACGGTGATCGATAGCGAACAACTCGATATGCGGAGCACGGATACGCTGACCACTTTCATCTTCACGAAAAACGTTAAGGTCAGCGGCACCAACCTCAAGCTCACCTGCGATCAGCTAACCGTAACAACCACCCGCAAAGGCGACCCCACGGCGACGATCGGCAAACTGGCCCGGTTTAAATCGCTCATCGCGGAAGGCCACGTTCAGATCCTTCAATCTGATCGTGAAGCGACCTGCGGGCGCGCCGAAGTTTTACCCGATGATGATAAGATTATTTTGACTGATCATCCGACCATTAAAGATTTAGCTAACGGCGCAACCGCCACGGGCCCCAAGATGGTGCTTTATCGGGGCGAACGCCGCGCCGTCATTGAAGGAATCGAGAGTGCGCCCACGCGAATCACGCTCCCCGCAATTAAAGATCTGGGCTTTGATCAGGAAAAAAAATCCGCGCCAGCAACTGTCCCTAGCCCTAAGCAACCGTGAGCATGGCTACCACCACAGAGATTCGCACCGAGGGTTTGGTTAAAATATATGGCCAACGGCCAGTCGTGAATGGCGTCAATATTAACGTCCAAGCTGGCGAAGTCGTCGGCCTCCTTGGACCTAATGGCGCCGGCAAGACTACCACCTTTTACATGGTAGTCGGCCTCGTTCCGGCCACCACCGGACGAGTGTTTATTCACGGCCAAGATGCCACCCAACTGCGCATGCACCGCCGCGCACGGCTTGGCGTCGGCTACCTACCGCAAGAATCCTCCGTCTTTCGCAAGCTAACCGTGGCTGAAAACATTCTCGCGATTGTTGAAACCCTGCCCGTCCCCAGTCGTGAACGGTCCGCCTTAGTCGCCCACCATCTCGCGGAACTCAGCTTGAGCCACTTGGCTAAACAAAAAGCTTACACGCTGTCGGGTGGCGAACGCCGCCGACTGGAATTCGCGCGGGCCCTCGTGACGCGTCCCCGCTTTTTGCTCATGGACGAACCATTTGCGGGCGTCGACCCCATCTCTGTCGCTGAAGTACAGAAAATCATTCTCGATCTCAAACGGCGCGGCATTGGCGTCTTGATTACCGACCACAATGTGCGCGAAACCCTGCGGATTGTCGACCGCGGCTATATTATCCACAAAGGCAAAGTCATGACGGAAGGCTCCGGCGATTTTCTCATCAACGATGCGCAGGCTCGCGAGCTTTACCTTGGTCAGGATTTTAATCTGTAGCCTACTGTGGCGGACTAACCGCCACGAGTAGGAGCTTGTTGCCGTGAACATCTTAGTCTAAGCCCAGCTCGTACCGTCACCCACTCGCCCATGCCCACTAAAACCTTTCCCGGCATCACCGTCGCTCATTTCTACGAAACCTATCGTGAGAAATTGCAACTCGAGCTAGTGACCAAAGAAGTTGATTTGGATCGCCTCATCCGGGAAGGCTCGATCAATCGCCCCTCCCTGGCCCTCACCGGTTTTTTTAAATATTTTGCCAATAAACGCATCCAGGTTTTTGGCGCGGCCGAAATGACCTACCTCAAGACGCTGCCGCAGCGTCAGCAAATCGAGATTTTTCAAGAAATGGTGCGGCGCGGGATCCCCTGCATTGTGCTCACCCGGAATTACGTAGCGACCCACCCGATGCTAGCCGTCTCCGAGGAGATGAAGCTGCCGATTTTTCGCACCCCGCTCATCACGATGAATTTCGTGAATGCCGCCACGCTGTGCATCGACAATGAATTCGCAGCTTCGGGCACCGAACATGCGACCACTCTCGATATCAAGGGCATCGGTGTTATGATTCGTGGTGATAGCGGCATCGGGAAATCTGAATGTGCGCTCGCGCTGATCGAGCGTGGCCACTCGTTAGTAGCCGATGATCTCACCGTGATTAAGCTCCTCGATGAACGTGAACTTTCCGCTAGCTCCCGTCCGTTGAACCGCGGGTACATGGAGTGTCGCGGTATCGGCATCATTAATATCGCAGAAATGTTCGGAGTTAAAAGCATTCGCCTTGAAAAACGCATCGACCTGGTCGTCTCCCTCCGCGAATGGTCACCCGAGGTGGTGGAAGAACGCACCGGCCTTGAGGAAAATTATTATGATATCCTTGGCGTTCGCGTGCCCCATATTGAATTCTATGTGCGCCCCGGTCGCGACATTGCCCGACTGGTTGAAGTAGCCGCGCTCGTCCAAGCCTTAAAAAACATGGGGCACGACCCCGCCAAAACCTTTAACGATCGTCTCATCGCCCACATGGCTGCCCCGGAGGGCGGCAAGCGCCCTAACCTCAAAGCCCACCTGCCGCCCACCCGCGCTCAGACTGATGATGAAACTGAAGATGATGCCACCTGACTCTATGCCGACGCCTCGCCTCGACGCCCGCTCCGCCCACCAACTCCGCCCCCTCACCCTCGCGGCTAATATCGCGCCTTACGCCGCGGGCTCGGTGCTCATCGGCTTCGGTCAAACCCGCGTCATCTGTGCTGCGACCATTGAACCTAAAGTCCCCTCTTGGATGCGACAACAGGGCGTCAGCGGTGGCTGGGTAACCGCGGAATATTCCATGCTGCCCTACAGCACGCTCGATCGGAAAGCGCGCGATATCAGCAAAGGTAAAATCGATGGTCGCACCATCGAAATTCAACGTCTCATCGGTCGCTCCATCCGCGCAGTACTCGACCTAAAAAAATTTGGCGAACATACGCTTTGGCTCGACTGTGACGTCCTGCAAGCCGACGGCGGCACTCGCACCGCCGCCATCACCGGGGCCTACCTTGCCGCTCGCCTCGCGGTTCAGAAACTGCTAAATGCAAAAAAAATCACCGAGAATCCTTTCACCGATTCTGTCGCCGCAGTCAGCGTTGGGCTCGTCGGTGGCGAGGCGCTCCTCGATCTTAATTACCTCGAAGATAAAGACGCGGAAGTTGATGCCAATATTGTGATGACGGGGCGCGGTGATTTCGTCGAAGTCCAGAGCAGCGGCGAACAATCCACCTTCTCTCACGCGCAACTCCAGAGCCTCCTTGGACTAGCCCAGCAAGGCCTCACCGAGCTAACCGCACTGCAAGCAGAGTTTCTCCGCCAGCATTTATCCTGATTAATCGCCGCGGTCAGCTGTTACGCCCGGATCGCTCCGCCCCAGTAATTGTCGGGGCTTTAAGTGCAGCGAACTCGCCTTGTTCGGCATGGCGCACAAATCCCTCAGTAACCGACTTGAGGTCTTCCCACCGGCGGCGGATGGCTTTGGCCTCATCAGGGGTAATTTGATTATCCGAGGCCGCGAGGGCGATCACCCCCAACATGTCAGCAAATTCTTGGATGATGCTATTAGTGGAAGGAATTAACTGATGCGCATCCGGCTTAACTTTAGGATTAGCGATATAAAATCCACCAGCTAACTCACATACCCACTGCGCGATCCGATTATCGCCCGTGATGCGGACCAATTGCTCAATACGATCGAGGGGATTGTTAGCTCCACTGCCCGTACCGTCTACGGGCGGCTCAGCCCATTTATAAATCAGTGAGAGGGATAAACTCATCTCCGCAGCAATCTGCTTCGCACTCGTCTTCTTTAGCACTTCTTTAAGCAACTCGTGTGATTCCATGGGGTCCAAGTTGCGTACCCGACCCCGCATGGCAACCCCAGAGCCACTCACTTCAAGAGCAGCAGCCACCCATTAGTTTACCCCGCCCCAGGCCAGCGAGGGATGAGGATACGTAAATAATACCAGCCCGACTGTTTTTTCGTGTCATTCTCCCAAGCTTTATGGCAAATCACTGCATCTTTTCCCCATGAACATTCACGAGTATCAAGCTAAAGCTATCTTCGAAAAATTTGGTGTACCCGTTCCGAAGGGTGCCGTCGCGACCACCCCCGCGGGCTTTATCACCGCCCTCGACCAACTCCCCGAGGGTCCCACCATGGTTAAATCTCAGATCCATGCCGGCGGTCGCGGCAAGGGTACTTTCACCAACGGCTTCAAGGGGGGCGTGAAATTCTGTAAAACCAAAGCCGAGGCCCAAGCCATGGCGGCCAATATGCTCGGGAATACCTTAGTCACCATCCAAACAGGACCCGCAGGTCGCAAGGTTCAGACGATCTATTTCACCGTCGCGAGCGAAATTAAAAAAGAATACTATCTCGCCATCCTCCTCGACCGCAACAGCTCGCGACCCGTCATCGTTGCCTCCACTGAAGGCGGCGTAGAAATCGAGAAAGTTGCGCATGAGACGCCTGAGAAATTATTTAAAATCCTCATCGATCCAGCCTACGGCCTCGCCGATTTCCAAGTTCGCGAACTTATTTTTAAATTAGGATTCACGGGGATCGAAGCCAAGAACGCCGCCAAACTTATCCGCAATCTCTATACGGCTTTCTGGGAAACCGATGCGGCGATGATCGAAGTTAACCCGCTCATCACCACCCCCACCGGCGACGTCCTCGCCCTCGATGCCAAGGTATCTTTCGACTCCAACGCCCTCTACCGCCATCCAGAAATTGTCGCGCTGCGTGATCTTAACGAAGAAGACTCCAAAGAAATTGAGGCTTCCAAATATTCGCTCAGCTACATCGCTTTGGATGGAAATATCGCCTGCCTCGTTAATGGCGCCGGTCTCGCAATGAGCACGATGGATATCATTCAACACTTCGGCGGCACCCCCGCCAATTTCCTCGATGTGGGTGGTGGCGCCTCCAAGGACCAAGTGATCGCCGCCTTCAAGATCATCCTCGGCGATAAAAACGTGAAAGGTATTTTGGTTAATATTTTCGGCGGCATCATGGACTGCAACGTCATTGCCACTGGCATCGTCGCCGCGGTCAAAGAGGTTGGCCTTAAACTGCCCCTCGTCGTTCGCCTCGAGGGCAATAATGTGGCTGCAGGCAAAGCAACTCTCGCGGCTTCTGGTCTCGCCCTCGTCTCCGGCGACACCATGGCCGATGCGGCCCAGAAAATCGTCAAGCTAGTCGCCTAAGCCTCCCTGCATGTCAGCGCATTATCACTGCTCCGCCGCTTAATCCTCCCCCAACCTTTCCATGAGCATTCTCATCACTCCTAAAACGAAGATTATTGTCCAAGGCATCACCGGCGACTTCGGTGGCCGTCACGCCAAGCTCTCACTCGACTACGGCACCCAGGTAGTCGCAGGCGTCACCCCAGGTAAGGGCGGCCAATTTTTTGAACACGGCACCCACAAGGTTCCCATTTTTAATTCCGTCGCGGACGCGGCTCAAGCAACCGGGGCCAGCGTGTCCGTTATTTTTGTGCCACCGCCCTATGCAGCTGACGCCATCCTCGAGTGCGTTGATGCGGGCCTTGATCTGGCGGTCGCCATCACCGAGGGCATTCCAATTAAGGACATGATCCGGGTAAAACGCGCCATGCAGGGCAGCAAAACTCGCCTGCTAGGTCCAAATTGCCCCGGAATTGTTACCCCCGGCAATGGCAAAGACTCCTCTGGCGGCTGCCGCATCGGTATCGCCCCAGGTTATATTCATAAACAAGGCCACGTCGGTGTTGTCTCACGCTCAGGCACTCTGACCTATGAAGCGGTCTTCCAGCTCACCTCAAAAAATATTGGCCAGACAACCTGCGTTGGCATTGGCGGCGACCCCGTCAACGGAACTAATCACCTCGATGTGATCAAACTCTTCAACGCGGATCCTGAGACACACGGGATTATTCTCATCGGCGAAATCGGCGGCAACGCTGAGGTCGAAGCCGCGCGGTGGATCAAAGCGAATTGCACCAAGCCGGTCGCTGGCTTCATCGCCGGCGCCACCGCCCCTGCCGGTCGTCGCATGGGCCACGCCGGCGCTATCGTCGGCGGCGCCGAGGATACCGCCGCAGCCAAAATCGCCGTCTTCAAAGAATGCGGCATCGAAGTCGCCGTCACCCCCTCTGATATGGCTGATGCTCTCCTCCGCTCAGCGAAAGCTAAAGGCGTGACCCTGACCTGATCCGCAGGGTTTCATCAGGAGATTCGTTAGGATCAAGAGCCGGACCTGCGTCCGGCTTTTTTATGAGCTATAATGGTGGCGGCGCCCTAACGCAACGCGGCGACGATTGCGTCCCACAGGCGAATGCGGGCCTCAATCGACGCGAGGGCCGCGCGCGCCGCTTCCTGCCATTTCAGATCATCGTCGCCACAGAGTCGCGCCACCATCCGCAGAGCGATGGCGCCATGATGACCACCATCGACCTCAATGTGCCGCTCTAAATAATAGCGAAATGTATCAAGTTTCCCCGGATGCTCGCGGCTTAACCGCGTGACGAGTTGCATGAACATATCCGGAATTAAATCTTCTCGCCCAAAGGTGAAAGCAGCCGCCACTTCATGCGTTTTACCCTGAGCAGCCAGCCGAAAGGTCTCCGCAGAAAATTCCGCTGCACCTAAAGGCACTCCCGCTTTCTTCAGTGCCACTGCAGTGGCTCCACCAGCACGCACGCTGGCGAGGGCTCCACTGATTGCCGTGGCGACCGCCCCAGCTTCATGCATCGCGCGCAGATAGAGCTCAAAATGGCTTATCCGCGTCCCGGCAGGATCGATGTCTGACTCTTCCCCGCACACAATTTCATTGATCAGGAAACGCACCTCCGCCTCACCCACCGGAACCCAGGGAAGATCAAGGCATGTCAGGTCGCGCTGGAGTCGCTTGAGGAGCGACATGAAATCCCAAACCGCAAAAGCGTGCGATTCCATGAAACGCTGCACATCATCAAGCGAGGACATCCGCGCGTAGAGTGGATGAGCGAGCAAACGAGCTCGGGCTGGGGCAATTTGGGTGCGAATATCATCAAGACGGAGCATCAGCCAACTTAGCAAAGTTGGCTAAAAAGCAAATGCCAGCGCGCCAGCGCTCTGCTAATTTTAAAAATCTTAATGAAATGCGGAGGATACGGAAAACGCGGAGTGAAAGGCCGGTTAACTGTCACCATAACACCCTCACAGGTGAAGTGACCGATCTGACTGCAGACTTAAAAATAATTCTCACGCAGCAATTATTAGGCCCTGCACTTACCCACTGAATTCATTAAATTATAATTTTTTTCGACACATCATATAACGTAAGTATATATATAGCATATATTTATTAATTAATAATTATCAGAAGATAAGTCTCGAATAAAATTTATCTGGTCTTCCGTTCGCTGATTCGCACGCTCCGCCTCGCATCAGGAAAGGATCGACTGGCAACAGTCGGTTCTGCCAACCGGGTCTAGGAGTGATCACGGTGGTTTCGAGTGACGCAAGTCACCCGGATGTGAGAGGGGTAACACCTTCTAACAAAAAAACTCCTCCTCAAAAAACGGAAAGCCGCCTGATGCTCTCAGGCGGCTTTCGTTTTTTAGGGAACACCCTGGTGCGCGAACGATTAGTTAAAACTCAACCGCTCACGCATCATGTCTAACGTCATCACCCTCGCCGCCCTTCGCATCAGCGAAGCCAACCCCAACCACCACCTCTGGAATAACAACGGAACGTGGTTTTTGCATTACACGGTCTACCCGACCCCATTTACAAAAGAGCGCATTCGCCGCTCCTTGGGCACTAAGTGCCTCACGACCGCCCGCGAGCGTCGTGATCAGTTCTTCAATCATCTGGCCAAACAGAGCACTGCGCCCGCGCTTGCCGGTCAGGTCGCAGTGGCCTGATCAATCAGGCCCTGCACCTCAACTCGGCATAGGCGGGGCCTAGCCCGTGGATAGACTGCCCCACGGCGACCCGCCCTGCCGCCGAGCCTGAGTCCTCGCATCCATGCGCTCAACTCATCTTGGGCCGCAAACCATTGGGAACGGCCGCAAACAAGTGTGCGGGGTAAACTGAACTCGATCCACAAATGCAGCGGCGGATAAACGCAGAATTTAAGCCTGAAAATAGGGTCCGAGCTCTAGCCCAAGGGCAACCCTCGCGATGGCAATAAGGCTGCATCAACCATTCCGTGAATAATTTTTTTGTCCGGCGGGCAAAACGTGGCCAAGGCTCCCGATAAACGAGCCTGCCCTGCTACCACAAAATAGTAAGGGCACAATCGGAGCCGGCCGGCCTTGGCTACGGCCGCCTGATTCGGTGCATTTTCCTCGTAGAGCAAGTGCTCGAGTCGCCGCGGCTTTTTGTACTCTTGCAGCAGATGCAAATTGTGCGGAGCTAACGCCAACGCCTGTGCCACGCCCGCTTGCCACTCTTCGCGCGAACAATCACTGCCCAAAATTACACTGCGCGCGCCCCACGCTGTTTCGTGAAAACCAGAAATCTTGATAATTAAATCCCGCTCTTTCTGCGAGGCCCCACTGAGCTCGCGCCAGTCATTGAGCAAACGGCCACCGACCCGCGGGCCATCTAAAACCGCCCCAGGCGGAAGCACCGCGGGATCCATTACCCAAGATGCCGGGATGATTTTCCGCAGTAACTCCAAATGCGATCGGCTAATATTTTCCGCCCAAAATTCGGGCAAGAGATGATGATGAAATAAAGCCAAAGCTAATTTCTCCTCCTGAAAAGGCCGCATCGGGGGAGAAATCGTCACGGCCCCACTCTGCCAGGCCTCTAAAATATCTGCCGCAATTCGCACATTCGCCCAGTCAAAGAGCTCAAAAAAACGATAAATAATATCAATTTTCTCCGGCGTGCCCTCGACCGCGAAAAATAATTCGCCCCCGAGGGGGAACACATCCTCTGGGCGCAGACAATAAACCCGCCGACCTAGTCGCTGCAATTGCTCGGCCAACCACCGCATCTCCGGACGGTAAGTCGCCGCTTCCTCACTGACGAGAATGACGATGAGCGGGTTTCTCGACTCAGGACGTAACGTCGCTAGGGCTTGGTAAAAATTCTCCACCATGCGATCACCCGCACCGAGGATCGTCTCACCACCCATCACCGGCGTCGCCGCAGAGCCCCCTGAGCTATACAGCCGATTTAAAAATGCCGTCAGACCAATTCCCCCGGGGACTGAATCCAGTTCTGTGAGCACAAAGCCATCATCGGTCAATAAAAGGTCAGGGCGCAGCACCGTGGGGAAAGCTCCCCGATTTTTGGGGTCACGCGCATGCTCCACTAAAGTAGCCGGCTTACCGCGATCCAAGTAATCAGCCACCCACGGCGCTAATAATGACTTGTTCCGCAGCAAATTTTTTCCGGCCACGGAGCGGAGATAAAGAATCTCCAGCGCTTGGTGGAATTCTAAACACGCCGCCCCGATCTGCTCCAACTGGGTAACTTGCTCTGGCGTCAAGGACCAGGCTTCTGGGGACAACTGCCAGGTCTTATTCTCAAACAGCGACTGGCCGTCAAAAGCGGCGCGGAGTGTCTCGTAGGACAAGGCAGACATGGGACGGTAATTGTTCAGTCGCTCGCTTGGTTAGCTGGAACGAGAAAAAGATTAGTCATCCATCTGAATATCTTTGTTGCGATGCCGCGGGCAGCCCGCACGCAACCAACCGTAAATGAAGCGGTCGAGATCACCGTCGAGGACCCCCTGGGTATCACTCGTGCTAACGCCCGTGCGCAGGTCTTTTACCATTTGGTAGGGCTGGAGCACGTAGCTGCGAATTTGACTGCCGAATCCAATTTCACCCTTCTCGCCGTAAAATTTTTCCATCTCACTGCGCTTATCATCCAACCGTTTCTCGTAGAGGCGGGCTTTCAATACGACCATGGCCGTCGCCTTGTTCTTGATTTGTGAACGTTCGTTTTGGCAAACGACGACAATTCCCGAAGGCATGTGCGTCAGTCGCACGGCCGAATCGGTCGTGTTAACACCTTGGCCGCCTTTGCCGGAAGAACGATACACATCCGTGCGGATTTCGTCTTCTGGAATATCAATCGCAACTTCCTCCGTAATTTCCGCCACGACATCAACCGCGCAGAACGAGGTGTGCCGGCGTTTATTAGAATCAAAGGGACTAATGCGCACAAGCCGGTGCACCCCGCGCTCAGCCTTCGCGTAGCCATAGGCATTCTCGCCCTTGATGAGAATGGTCGCTTTGGAAATACCCGCCGTATCACCCGGCTGCACATCCATCAGCTCGATCGTATAGCCCTTCCGCTCCGTCCAGCGTGAAAACATCCGGAACAAAATATCAGCCCAATCATTGGACTCCGTGCCGCCGGCGCCGGCCTGAATACTAAAAATAGCGTTGTTGCGATCGAACTGGCCGGTGAGGAACGAGGCAATCTCGAGCTTATCCAGATCCTCGACCATTGCCGGCACCGAGACATTGAGCTCTTTAGCATACTCCTCCTGCTCCGCAGGTGAAGAGGCTTCGATTAGCTCCACCATAACCGTGGCGTCATCGACACGCTTATTGAAAGTCACCAAGCCGCTAATAATGCGCTTCAATCCATTGACCTTGGCGATGTGCTTTTGGGCCCGATCAGGGGCATCCCAAAAACCTGGCTCACCCATCTGCGCCTCCAACGCCTCTATTTCTCGCTGCTTTTGTTCGACGTCAAAGAAACCTCCATAAGTAGCCGGCACGCTTCTTTATGTTCTCAAGGTGGGAAAAGGTCTCAGGTTCAATCATGGCGACCCTCAAGCTTGGCACTCGCGCCCCCTCCGCAAGCGGAAACTCGCCTCTGGCCTATTTTCAGCCCCGCCACCGACCCGTCGCCTGCTCAGCGAGGAAGCTCGCATAAGTCTTAGCGATACCCTCGCGCAGACTGATCTGCGCCTGCCAGCCGAGCGCGGTCAGCCGCCCCACATCCATCAATTTACGCGGAGTCCCATCGGGTTTGGTCGCATCCCAAGTAATTTTCCCCGCGAAGCCTGTCGCGGCTGCTACCAGCTCCGTCAGCTCTTTGATTGTAACATCTGAGCCTGTACCCACGTTAATCAGGTCGGGCGGATTCGCCAACTTCAGCAAGAATGCACAAGCATCAGCGAGTTCATCCACATATAAAAACTCCCGCTGGGGCTTGCCCGTTCCCCAAGCCACCACTTCGGGACGGCCGGCCACCTTGGCCTCATGAAATTTCCGAATAAGGGCCGGGAGCACGTGCGAATTTTGCGCATGATAATTGTCGCCCGGACCATAAAGGTTCGTCGGCATGGCAGCATGATAGAGCACCCCGTATTGCTTCCGATAATACTCGCAAAGCTTTAAGCCCGCGATCTTCGCAATCGCATAGGCCTCATTCGTCGACTCAAGCGCTCCAGTCAGCAGGCAGGTCTCCGCCATCGGCTGAGCTGCTAGCTTAGGATAGATGCATGAGCTGCCCAAAAATAATAATCGGGGCACTCCCGCGCGATAGGCGCCATGGATTGTATTCGCGGCGATAGCGAGATTCTCAAATAAAAATTCAGCTGGATACGTACTATTAGCGTGAATGCCACCCACTTTAGCCGCGGCGATGATCGCGACATCCGGTTTTTCAGTGGCAAAAAAAGCGGCCACCGCAGCCTGATTGCTCAGATCAAGCTCCGCGCGAGTCCGGAGCAATAAATTAACCCCCGGGTCACGCTGGAAGCGGCGCACGAGTGCCGCACCTACCATGCCCTGATGGCCGGCAACGAATAGCTTCATGCGTGCGCTGACTTATGCGGCGAAGGCAAACAAGCGATCTGCGCTTCGCGTTTGGCGAGCTCCAGATCATGCTCAACCATGATCTTCACCAAATCCTTAAAGAGCACTTTGGGCTTCCAGCCGAGCTGCTTTTCCGCCTTAGCCGGATTACCAATCAGCAATTCAACTTCGGCGGGGCGCTCATATCGAGCGTCGTGCTTAACATATTTGGCCCAATCCAAGTCCAATAAACCGAAGGCTACTTCACAAAATTCCTGCACGCTATGCGTCTCATTGGTCGCAACGACGTAATCATCAGGCTTATCTTGCTGCAGCATGAGCCACATCATTTCCACATATTCCTTGGCATAACCCCAATCACGCTTGGCGTCGATGTTCCCGAGGTAAATGGAGTCCTGGAGGCCCAATTTGATGCGCGTGGCCGCTCGCGTGATTTTACGCGTCACAAAAGTTTCACCACGCCGCGGCGACTCATGGTTAAATAAAATACCATTGCTCGCATGAAGATTGTAGCTCTCGCGAAAATTCACCGTCAGCCAGTAGGCGTAAACCTTGGCGCAACCATAGGGCGAACGTGGCCAAAAGGGCGTGGTCTCGGTCTGCGGCACCTCCTGTACCTTGCCGAACATTTCTGAGGACGAAGCTTGATAAAAACGCGTCTTCTTAACCAACCCCGCTTCGCGAATAGCTTCCAGAATACGCAGCGCCCCCTGCCCATCGATATCACCGGTATATTCCGGAATGTCGAACGACACGCGCACGTGTGATTGCGCCGCCAGATTATAAATTTCATCCGGCTGCAATTCATAGAGCAGCTTCACCATCTGCACCGCATCCGCGAGATCCCCGTAGTGGAGGGTTAACTTGGCCCCGTTAGCGTGACGGTCAAAATTCAAGTGATCAATCCGGCTGGTGTTAAAGGTCGAAGCTCGGCGAATGATGCCGTGCACCTCGTAGCCCTTCGCGAGCAGCAACTCGGCGAGGTAAGAACCATCTTGGCCGGTGATGCCGGTAATCAGTGCTTTTTTCATGAATGATTAGGAGCTAGATAAATATCCCCAGAACAGGCAAGCCCTGCGCAGCTAGGCATTCAGCCGAGCGCCTTTAATAAACGTTCCAGTTCAGCTTGTTTAGCTTTTTGTTCAGCGAGCTGCTGGCGAGCGCCGTCCAAAACGGCTGGCGGGGCCTTGCTCACAAAAGCCTCATTCGCGAGCCGCGCACTTGTCCCCGCTATGTGTTTAGCCAATGCGCCAAGCTCTTTAATTAAGCGTGCTTTTTCTGCGACGGGATCGCCCTTCAACTGTTTGATTAGATTCCATGAGCCATAATTAGTTACGATGGCCGGGGCGGCGGAAGACATGGCTCCTCGGACGATGGAGCTCGCCCCCATCATGCGCAACAGCTTGCCCAAATTAACCTCGAGGACAGTCCAGTGAGCATCCGTCGTTTCAACGATGAATTCTGAAACCTTGCTCGCCGCTTCACCCTGCTCGGCCTTGAAAGCGCGAACCTGAGACACGACCGCCTTTAATTGGCCGATCTGTGCCGCCGCCGCGGTATCCAGTTGCAAGGTCTGAGCTGCGAGCTTCGGCAAATTGCCAAGCGGAGTGTCGCGCATAAGGAAAGTACCGGCGGCGCCGTAACCTAATTGCTGCCAGAGCTCCTCAGTGATAAAAGGCGTGAAGGGGTGCAGCAACAGCAACATCTGCCGCAACACGAGATCTTGAATTGCTAAGCAATTATCTTTGGTCGCTGGGGTTTGCAGCTTGGTCTTGGAAACTTCGACATACCAATCGCAGAAGTCATTCCAGAAAAACCCATATAAGGCTTGGACCGCCGCGCTAAATTCAAAGGCAGTAAAGCACCGATCAACTTCGTGCGTGGTCGCCAATAAACGATCTAGAATCGCATGATCATCGGCGTCGAATTTCGCTGGCTCTAGCCGAGCGAGCACGGCCCCGATCGAAGAATTATCCGCCATCGCTCCACTCATTTGGCGAAAGCGACAAGCATTCCATAATTTATTACAAAAATTCTTTCCTGACTCGATACGGTCTTCTTGAAAGCGAATATCCTGCCCTTGAGGCGCGATGGAAATAATGCCAAAGCGCAGGCCGTCTGCACCGTACTTCGCAATTAAATCAAGCGGATCAGGCGAATTGCCCAGAGACTTGGACATCTTGCGCCCCTGTTGGTCACGGATAATGCCGGTAAAATAAACATGCTTAAAAGGTATCCGGCGCTCCAGCGACTCGCCCGGGCGCACAAATTCCAGTCCGGCCATAATCATACGAGCGACCCAGAAGAAAATAATATCTGGGCCGGTGACCAGGGTCGTGGTCGGGTAAAAATAATCGTAGCCGGCTGACTTCATCGCGGCTCCGTCTGGCCACCCGAGCGTCGCGAATGGCCACAGCCAAGACGAGGCCCACGTGTCCAGCACATCATCCTCCTGAACCCAGTTGGCAGGATCAACGGGACCTGTCAGCGAGACATGAACCTTAGTCGGATCATTCAGATCAGCAGCGGTCAGTTTCTCTTTATCAAAACCCTTCGCATACCAAACAGGAATCCGATGCCCCCACCAAAGCTGGCGACTAATGCACCAGTCTTGAATATTTTCGAGCCAGTGCAGGTAAACCTTGGACCAACGCTCAGGGTGAAATTTAATATGACCATCGCGGACGGCGGTTTTAGCTTCCTCCACTTTCGGATAACGCAGCCACCACTGCCAGGTAAGGCGCGGCTCAATCGGCACATCAGCTCGCTCCGAATAACCAACATTATTCTCGTAAGGTTCTTCTTGCACGAGCGCCCCTACCTCCTGCAGCAACAGGACCGCCTGCTTACGAGCGGCAAAACGCTCCAGGCCAGCCAATGCTGGACCGGCCAACTCATTGAGCGTGCCATCAGGATTAAGCACGTCAATCGGTGCCAATTGGTGGCGCTGACCAATCTCAAAATCTACCTTGTCGTGCGCTGGGGTGATTTTGAGCGCTCCGGTGCCGAACTGCAAATCCACCGCGGTATCCGCAATAATGGTAATTTTTTCGCGATTCAGCGGCCGCCAAACTTGCTGGCCAACTAACGCTGCGTAACGCGGATCATCGGGATGAACCGCAATCGCCACGTCACCAGGAATTGTTTCCGGCCGAGTGGTTTTGACTTCAATAAACTTCCCCGGCTGATTCACCAACTCGTAACGAACGTGGTACATGAAACCTTTAACCGGCTTCATAATCACTTCTTCATCAGAGAGTGCCGTCAGACTCACGGGGCACCAATTAACCATCCGTTTGCCGCGATAGATGTGTCCCTTCTGGAAGAGATCGACGAACACCTTGAGCACCGCGGATGAATAATGCGGGTCCATCGTAAATTGCGTACGACTCCAATCAGCGGAGGCGCCCAGCGCCTGTAATTGCTTCAAAATAATCCCGCCTTTCTCCTCGCGCCACGACCAGACTTTCTCGAGGAATTTCTCCCGACCTAAATGATGGCGAGTTTTCTTCTCCTTCCGCAATTCACGCTCTACCACCGTCTGCGTCGCGATCCCCGCATGATCGGTTCCCGGTAGCCACAGCGCTTCATGCCCCTCGAGGCGAGCGCGCCGGATGAGCACGTCCTGGATCGTATTATTCAATACGTGACCCATGGTCAGCACGCCCGTTACATTGGGCGGCGGAATCATAATACAATACGGTGAGCGCGTCGGGTGCGGCTGACCCGCGAAGCAGCCAGCCTGTTGCCAGGCGGCATACCACTTACTTTCAACGTCGCGTGATTCGTAGCTCTTGGTGATCGAGGACATGAGTCGGGATGAGCGGGCAGTCAAAGCCTTGGGTACCACCCTGACAAGCCTGCTTCCTTTGGCTTAACTCAGCCGCGCGCTAGCTTTTTTTACGCCGAGTCTGCTCTGCCCAATCCAGCCGATCAGCTTTTTTGCCCCGAGTGCCTGACTCCGACAACTTATCTACGGCCGGATCGTGTGCGTAATAAGAATAATTATTTGTATAGTAACTATAATCTTCCCCGGTTCCGGTCGGCACTTGATTGAGCACCACGCCAATAATTGGCACCTTTAAGCCCTCGATGATCTGGCGCGCCCGTTGCACCATGCTTTCAGGGTTACGCCGATGTTGGATAAGTAAGATAACTTGGTCGCTGATACTCACGAGTACCGAAGCATCGCTCACGCCGATGATGGGCGGAGCATCGAAGAGAATTTTATCATAGCGCTGCTTAAATTCACCAACGAGTTCTCGCAACTTGCCCACATAGAGAAGCCCAAGGGTCACTTGGTTAGCCGACGCCCCCGCTGGCAGAAAATCAAACAACCCAGAGGAATCCCGCGTAATGGCTTGGGCCGCTGTAGTTTTATTCAGCAAAATATCTGTCAAACCAGGTTCGCGCGGCAAATCAGCGAGACGATGCTGCGTCGGCCGGCGGACATCTGAGTCAATCAGGAGAACTTTTTCGCCCGCCGCCGCCATGCAAAGCGCCACTTGCCGCAACGTGGTCGATTTACCTTCGCCAGGGCCGGCTGACAACATCACCAAAGCCGTGGACTGACCCGCACGCAGCGCGAGATTAATATTAGTCTGGAGCACGCGGTAAGGTTCGCCCTCCGGTGAATTGACAGCGTGTCGCTCGTCCGGCTCGCCCACATGCGGCACCACCCCAAGCACGGCCAGCTGCAATTTACGCTCCACGTCTGCGACATTGTGAAAACTTGTGTCGAGATATTCAAATAAGACTGCCGCGCCAAGGCCCAAGAGGCCGCCAAAAATGAAAGCGAATAAAATATTAAGCGCCCAATTAGGCTTGCTGGCGAAGCGGGCTGGCTCCGCGGTGTTAAGAATTTCGATAGTTTTCTTGGGTACCTGAAAATCAATCTCCCGTTGCCGGAGTGTGAGCTTGAGCGTAGTCAGCAGACGCTGCTCGTCATCTAGCTTGGTCGTAGCTTCTTCGAAAGGGCGCATCCGTTCGCGTGCAGAAAGAATCTGCGCGACCTTCGCCTGCGCCAATTGCCGCTCGAGTTCAGTCACCCGCGCCTCTGCCTCTTTATAGGCCATCTCGAGTGAGCTTTCATAACCCCGCAACTGATCATCCAGCTGCTGCTGGATTTTAGCGCTGTTCTGCAACGCCGCGATCAGATCGGGGTGGGCCTCCCCGAGGCGTCCCTTGAGCTTAGTGACATGTTGGTCGGAAATGAGATAGGCCTGTAATAGATTCTGAATATTCACATCCTGGATCAGCTCAGAATTCACCACATTGCGTCGGTCCTCCGTGCTGATGCCGTGAAAGCGCTCCCAGCGAGTCTTGCGGCCAATCGTATCAACCCGCAAAGCGATCAAGGAATTCTGCATCTGCCGCAGCGTCTCCACATCCATATCGGTGTAGCGCTGACTGAGATCAACCCCCGCTACGTTTAATTCTTTGCGCAATTTTTCGACGTGGTCGCGCTGGGCGACCAACACCTGCTCCTGCTTGACGAACTCTTTGCGCAATTGTGCAAGACCCTCGCGTTGATCAGCCGTCGCGAGCGAAATACGATCTTCGGCGTACACGCGCCCGATGTCGTTAGCGATGGCCGCGGCCAGCGCTGGATCCCGCGCATAAACATTTAATTCGATGATTGAGGTGCCACGACGCGACTCGACGCGCAGCATTTTACTCAGCAGATATTGATAGCTGATGGCTGCCGGAAGGGCCACCCCGTCGTTCAGTTGCTGGCCGAGAATAGTATTTAGCCCCAAATGAGTGATAACCGGGTAGAGAATTTTCTCGGACTGCAGAATCTCAAACTGATCTTGAATGAAGGACGGATCGTAGTAGCTGCTGTTTTGCGCCTGAAATAATTTAACTTCACTCTCCGGTTTTTCGACCCGAATTTTGGCGGTTGCCAGATACCATTTAGGCAAAAGGGCGGTGACCCCCAGCGTCGTCAGTACGACTAAGGCAAGGATGAGAAAAATTAAAGTCTGCCGCAATCGCAGCAGATTCACTAGATCGCCTAATGAGGCCGTATCTTTGCTAGGTGAGAGAGAAGACATAAGCCGGCTGGGGCCGCTTAAAACGTGTAACGCGCCGAGAGCCCATAGCGGTTGCGGCTTTGCCCACGGCTCGCATCATCCGAGTTTACTCGATCAAAATCGCCACTCAGGTTAGCCGTCCAATTTTTAGTCGGCTGCCAGGATAGCCCGAGACCCACCCGCGTCGTTTTTTCATCAACATTTATTTGCAGCCCGCGCCCCTGCAACTGCGAGGGTTCATAACTCAAGGAGCCTGAAGCTGTCAGCAAACCCGACAGCCGATGCTGCAAGTTAACAAAAATCCGATTAACTTTGGTGTCGGTAAAGCGATTCACGTCCGAAGGTTCTTCGAGCGTATAAGTATAGCCGCTCGCCAGGAAGGAGCCTTCCCCATAGGTATAGCGCGCACTTAATTCCACGTAAGGTGCAGTTGTCTCAGGCGCCGCTGAACGATTGCGCGCCTCCCCACCCACTCGTCCGGCGAGCATGGTCTTTTCGCTGGGGTTGTAATCCAGGCCAGCTAACAAAAAATGCGAGGTCTTGTCCTTAAAGATCGCCGCGGAGCGATAGCCGATCGCTTGATAGCGATATTCAGCCAGCAGCTTGGTTTCAGGCAACAAGGCGTACCCCAGCTCGCCGCCCAATAAATTTTCGGTGCGATCGAGATCAGCCGCTAGCGTGGGGTTATCGTAGCGATAAGTGATCAAGCGATACTTTGCCGCGACACTCAGCTTCTGACTAGCCGCTGTCAGAAAACGAATATCCATTTGCCCGCGATCATTAGACTGGTCCGTATTCAACGGCACCCCCGCCAGTAACGATTGAGGATTCTTCGCGATATTATAAGCACCCGCTAAATCTAAACTGGTCGCCGGCGAGAAAGCATGGGCAAGCCGCGCATTTAAAATATGGCTCGTGAGATTTTGTTTACCTGGCCGATCCACAACATGGTCGTTATTGAGCTCATAAGCGGCGGAGGCAAAAGTCTGATCCGACAGGGAGCCATTATAAGAGAGCGCCCCATTAAAATTGTAAACGAGACTGCTAATCTCACCGGTGGCACCGCCAAAAATATTACTATCTTGGTAGATGGCTGACCCGAGGCGATAAGTCAGCGCCTTCCCTTGCTCCTGCTCGGGAATGGGCGCATAAACGGCCCACACCAAAGAAGGCATGAGCGCGGCCAAAAAAAATGAACACCGACGTAATTTTAGGAGCAAGGCTGAGGCTTTTATTCGCCGCACATAAGCCCCAGCCCCCCAGTTATTGCAATTTAATTTCACCGCGTCAGAAGCGTTTGCGGATTGACCAACAGAACCATGTTTTCAGTCAGCTTTTGGGGCGGCAGATTCAGCGGAAAATTAGCTGGCATCCGCCGAGTCACGAGCCCCCCATAGACCCCCCCCCAACCGCCCGCGTCACTCAAATTAATCGCTTCACCGGTGCGGGCCGCTAGCTCAGTAAAAAATGGCCGATCCAAAGTTACGGGCGTCAATAACAAGGCGCCAATATTCTGCTCCACGATCATTTGCGAAAAATCCCGCAATCGTTCCGGCTTAGCCCACACTCGGAGCTGCCCATACCAAGCCGTGCCCGCCGGAACATCAGTCGCCACCCCCGTGCCTGCCAGAAATCGATTCTGCATATCACGCTTCAATTCCATAAATAGATTGGGGTAATAAGGCGGATAATAAAAATGGATTTTCCGCGGCTCTAGGCAGTCCCGCACCAAGGGCAAACCCTGTAATAGCAACAAGGCGACCACCACCACGCGCCACGGCCCGAGCAACTGGACTTGGCTATCCACCAGCACAAAGAAAAAGCCTGACCCGAAAATGATGATCAATGGCGCCAAATAATAGGCAGGCAGGCGCGGGCTCTCGCCCGAATTTAAATAAGGTTGGGCCACCATCAAAACCAAGAGCACAGCGGCAAAACACCAACGCACGCGATTCACGGGACCGTGCCGAAATTGATAGGCTAATCCCGCGATAAAAAAGGCTGTCAGCATCAGCCCTCCTCCCGACCAAATCCGCTCGCGCAAATTCAGCTCCATACCGGTCAAGCCCTTGTTGCCCAATTTTTTTAAATCTAAGACTGGCGCCTCAACGGTCGCCCGATTCCGTTGCATGGCGGGCTCCGCCATCAGATCACCCGATTTTAAGGCCAAATTTTGTCCAGCCAACCCCAGGGGATGGCCGACCACCAAGGTATTTCGCACCAACCAGGGCGCCACTGGCAATAATAGCCCTAAGCCAAATATTCCCAGCAAAGCCCAGCGCCTCGGTCCCGTCAGACGGAGCGCCAAATAACCGCCGATCACCAACGCCACCAATCCGCCAGAATATTCTGTTAAAAATAGGAGCGCCCCCAGCCCACCGAGCCAAGCACTGCGGCTAGCGAGCTGCAGATTAAATTGGGGTGATTCTGTCCACTGTTCTTCGAAACGGTGAAGCACATTAAATACAGCCAAAACGAGCACCATGAACAATGGCAGACCGGTCAGGGCCACCGTTTGCTGCCAAAGGGTCACCGAAATTGCCGTAGCCAGTGCCGCTAGCCAAGCCGCCCGCTCATCAAATAATTTAGCCGCCAGTCGCCAGACCAGCACCACGGCCACCCAGAATAAAATCAGATTAATCAGTAGCACGCCATAATCGGGCCCCCAGCCATCGGGCGCGACGGGTCGATGGGCCCAACTGGCTGCAGGCAACAGCTTAAAAACGGCAGCCAACGTCAGCGCATAAAGGGGCGCATGCTGCAGCTCCGGATAAACGCGCCCCTCAGCAAAGGGCTGACCTTGGGCCTGCAGCACCGCATAAGTTTGGGGGTAGTTAACGAGCGTTGTGAATCCTTTACCCTGGGCCAACTGCCGCCCCAGCACCGCTTGCTGCATCACAAATTCGCTGGGAATACCATGAAACTGTTTCCACGCATAAATTGTGGTCAGCAATAATGCGGCCACAATCACCGCCGCCCGCCGGAGCCACCGCCCGCCACGCCCTTGCTCAAGCCAATGAATAAATTCCTGACTCGATTTCATGCGTGCAAGCCAAAGCTAAAGGAGCAACTGGACCGAGCTAATCGACTCAGAATAAAAAGCCTCATCCCCGATCGAGCACATCGAGCTCAGGTGACTGCGCCAACTTACGGTGTAAAGTCCGGCGACTGATACCGAGCAATTGGGCGGCTTTCGTGCGATTACCGCGGGCTTTCATCAGCGCCTCCCGTAACAAAATTTTAGCATGAGCCTCCACGGAATAGGGATTCGCTGGGCTCGGCGTCTGCAAGGAAGGGGGCGGGGCCACTTCTCCCCGAAATTTAGGCTCCAGATCGAACTCCGTAATTTTGCCGCCCCGGCGCAATACGACGGCGTTCTCAGAAAAATTGCGCAGCTCGCGAATATTACCTGGCCACGGATAGCGTTGGAGATGCTGCATGGCCCCCGACTCAATTAAGACCGGTTCGTAGGCATTCTCAGCCGCATACATTTTAATGAAATGCTCCAGCAGCACCGGAATATCATCGGTCCGTTCCCGCAATGGCGGCATGGTGATGCGCACCACATTGAGTCGGAAAAATAAGTCCTCTCGAAATTTTCCTTCCTTCACCATCTGCTCAAGATTGCGGTTGGTCGCCGCCACCAATCGGACATCAACCGTGATCGTCTTGGTACTACCAATGCGCTCAAAACTTTTAGTTTCGATGAAGCGGAGTAATTTGACCTGAATTTCTGGGCCAATCTCCCCGATTTCATCTAAAAATATCGTCCCCCCATCGGCACTTTCAAACCGTCCCTCCCGGCGCTCCGTGGCGCCGGTAAAAGAGCCCCGCTCATGTCCGAATAATTCGCTCTCCAGCAGCGCCGCTGGCAACGCAGCACAGTGCACCGGCACAAAGGGTGCCCGCGCCCGAGGACTCGCCTGATGAATTGCCTGCGCAATTAATTCTTTGCCCGTGCCCGTCTCGCCTTCGATTAAAATCGTCGCCTTCGATGGCGCGACCAGCTTCATGCGCGCAATCACTTCAACCAATTTGGTGGAATGCCCGACGATGCCTTCAATATTAAATTTATGGTCGAGCCGTTCGTGCAACTGTTTCACCTCCACCTCTAAGGTTTTGGTTTTCAAGGCCCGCTGAATCAGAATTTCCAAGCGCTCTATCTGGACCGGCTTGGTCAGAAAATCTACCGCCCCACGCTTCATCGCTTCTACGGCGGACTCAATATTACCGTAAGCCGTCATCATCAATACCGCCGGCTTGTTCACGAGCGTCAGCGCCTTATCGATGACCTTTAGCCCGCTTTTCCCCGGCATCCGCAAATCGGTCAAGATGACCTCGAATTCCTGCGCTTCCATTAAATTAAAGGCTTCATCGGCACTGGCAGCCACCGACACGTCGTAATGTTCCTGCAAAGCCTGCTGCAAACCTTCGCGGGTATGCTTTTCGTCATCGACGATTAGAACACTGGGGACCATGCGGCCATCTTTCTAAGAGTGCTCCCTTCGGTCAACGGGAAATGAGACGAGGTGTCACAGTTTTGATCGATAACTAGAAAATTATCCGATGAGGCACCGCCACTCATCTGCGATCAAAACGGCATAGCCCCAAATTACGTAGGTTGAGAGCTTGCCGGCTAACGATTGCTCCCCCATCCACACTCCTCTTCCTGTGGATGACCTTCTCCTCACCCTTAAAACTACCTTCGGCTACGGAGCTTTCCGTCCACTGCAACGCGAGATCATTGAGGCCGCGCTGGCTGATCAGGATGTTTTTGCCCTCTTGCCCACCGGGGGTGGTAAATCGCTTTGCTTTCAACTGCCGGCCCTCCTTCGCCCAGGCCTGACGGTCGTGGTCTCACCGCTGATCGCGTTGATGAAAGACCAAGTTGATCAGTTGCAAGCCGCCGGTGTTGCCGCCACCTACCTGAACTCCACCCTCAGCGCAGATGAAGCCCGCTCCCGCCTGAGCGGCTTGCACCGTGGCGAATGGCGCCTGCTGTACGTCGCACCCGAACGCCTGATGCTCGACAATTGGCAAGCCAACCTAAAGGGCTGGAATGTCACCGCTCTAGCCATCGATGAAGCCCATTGCATTTCTGAATGGGGTCACGATTTTCGCCCCGAATATCGCCAAATTGCTAAGCTGCGCGACCTGCTACCGGGTGTACCTGTTATGGCCCTCACGGCGACCGCCACCGGCCGCGTGCGCGATGATATCATCAAACATCTCCGCCTGACCGGACCGCACACCTTTGTCGCCAGTTTCAACCGCCCCAATTTGTCTTACCGCGTCATCCCCAAAGATCAGCCAGCGAAACAAATCATCAATTTCGTCCGGACGCGGGAAACCGAAAGCGGCATCATCTACTGCGCGAGTCGAGCCACCGCAGAACGCGTGGCCGAATCACTGGCTGGTCGCGGCTTCCTCGCCCGTCCCTACCACGCGGGACTCGACGCCGCGGAACGTTCGCGCAACCAAGAACTTTTTCTCCGCGATGAAACGCGGATCATCTGCGCGACGATCGCTTTCGGCATGGGCATCAACAAACCAAACGTTCGCTGGGTTATCCACCATGACCTGCCCAAAAACATTGAGGGATATTATCAGGAAACCGGCCGCGCGGGCCGCGATGGCCTGCCTGGCGATTGCCTGCTCCTCTTCAGCGCCGGCGATATTGCGAAACAAACCCACTTCCTCGACGAGATCACGAACGCGCACGAACAAACGATCGCCCGCGCCCAACTCCGCCAAATTGTCCACTACGCCGAGAGTGGCAGTTGCCGCCGCGCGGAGCTCTTGGATTATTTTGGTGAAAAATTTCCGCTCGATAACTGCGGCGCCTGTGACAACTGCCTTGAGCCACGCGAAACCTACGACGGCACTCTCGTAGCCCAAAAATTCCTCTCCTGCGTCTACCGCATCGCCCAAAACAGCAGCTTTAGCGTCGGGATGAACCACCTCACCGAGGTGCTGACTGGTGCCGACACTGAAAAAATCCGCAAATGGGGTCATGATCGCCTAACCACTTACGGGATCGGCAAGGATTTGGGCCGCCCGCACTGGGCCCACATCGGGCGTGAGTTAATGCGCCTCGGCTACCTCGCCGTCACGGAAGGCGAATTTGCGACGCTCGAGCTCACTCCAGCCGGCCGCACCGTCCTGCTGGCCCGCACCCCCATCACGCTCACCAAGCCAATGGACTTACCGAAAGCAAAGCGAAGCGCGCGCCGCGAAGGCGACATCACCTGCGATGAAATCCTCTTCGAACGCCTCCGCACCCTGCGCAAGCGACTCGCCGACGAACGCCAGGTACCCGCTTATATTATTTTTGGCGATGCCACCCTCCGCCAAATGGCGCGCGCTTATCCCGTTCAGCTAAAAACGCTGGAAGGCATCACTGGCGTCGGCGAAAAGAAGCGCGCTGAATTTGGGGGGATTTTCACTCGGACGATTGCTGAATATTTACAGACCAATTCACGGATGGCCTTCTCGGACTAAGCCCATGACTGCGCCCACGCCCGCACCCCGCCCAGAAAATACTGGCCTCATTTTTATCGGCGAACAGCTCTGGCCACCCGCCCGCCTCACGGCAGATCAAGCCCAGCACTTTGCGGGTGCGATCAATCCCACGGGTCGTTTAAATAGCGATGTCATCCAACGCTGCCTTAGCTTAAAATCCGGTCACCCCAGCGAACACTGGCAGATAAATTTTCCGTTCCATGGCACCGAGTCCGAAGCCAATCTCTACACGGGTCCTAGCCGCCACCTAAAATCCAACCAACCAGTGACCACAGGCGAATGGTGGCGAAACCCCCACGCTAAAATCGAGCTCCGCACCTCGCTCGCTCGACTCGAACGCTCCCTCGTCACGCCTCTCGCAGCGACCGAACTCACCTGGACTTGGATCGACAGCGAGGTGCTCCCCGATACCCATTTTCTCGTCGTGGCTCGAGACGATGATTTCACCCATGGGCTGCTGAGTTCGCCATTATTTTCAAGCTGGTGGCAGCACTTTGCCAGCTTATCGCCCATCGACCGCGTCGCCGCCTTTCCCTTTCCCTGGCCGCCCCGAACCCTCCTGAGTTCTTTGACGCGGCAACAAGAAGAGCAACGCCTGAACCTCGCCCGTGCCGCGCGCAGCAATGATCCCGAGCAACTTGCCACCGCAGCCACTGCCGCTTATGGCTGGTCCAACTACCTCACCACCTCCGACCTGCTCGAACGCTTAATCGCGCTCGCCCGCTAACACCCGAGTGCCGGTTTGTAACGTATTATATTACAAACCAGCTGCGCCTGACTTAAGGTTTTTCGCCGGCAAATTTCCATGACGAGCGATAATCCTGCGGCAAAGCGGTGCCGGTGACATGCGCGCGCACCATCTCAATGGGCATAATGCCACCCTTAAGAATACTATCGTGGAAATTCTTCTCCGTCATCTTACCGGTTTTGACGAGATCCGCATAAAGCGTGCGCAACTGAATCGCCCCCATCATATAACCGACTTGGTAGAGCGGCGAGTAATCGCCATTAAATGACCGTCGCACTTCACCCGTCGCGGTGTGGCGATCGTGACCAACCTTTTCCACAAGAAAATCGATGCATTGCTGCGGCGTCCATCGCCCGAGATGAAAGTTGAGTGAGAAAATAATGCGCGCGCAGCGATGCGTCCGCCAGAAAAGCGCTCCCGCGCGATCTTCCGGAGTTTGTTGAAAGCCAAGATCCCAGAGATGAAATTCCCACCACAAGGCCCACCCTTCGACATAAAAGGGGGTATAATACAAATCTCGGTGCTGATTAAAGCGGTCTGCATACCAGCCCTGGAGATGATGGCCGGGAATAAGTTCATGGAAAACTGTCGCGTGACAAAAATGCGTATTGTTTGCCCGCAGACTATTCAGTTTCTCCGCCTGATCCATCGTGTCCGTGGGGAAAGAGACGATAATACGATCTCCCCCTAAGAAGAACGGATTAGTTTTTTGCCGCTCGGGTGACATCATCGTCATCGTCCAATCATCAATCGCCAATGGCGGAATGGTCAGCAGATCGCGTTTGATAATAAAATCTGTCGCCTCGTAGGCCATGCTAGCAATCAACGCCGGTTGGTCGCCGGGCGCGACGGAATCATGTTTCACTTTTTCTAGAGCGGCTTTCCAATCGTTCCCGAGGCCCAGATCGCGAGCGACTTTCTGCCATTCAGCCTCACACCACGCGAATTCTTTTTCCGCTACGGCAATCAACTCGGCCGGGGTGTACGGCATCATCTCATGTTCCAAATCTAAGGCCAAGCCCTCCGCGCCGATCGGATCACCGATGATCGGCGCATCCTCTCCCGCTTTGGCCCCGACAATTTTCTCGCGTAAAAACTTAGCGTACTCGTCTAAGGCGGCGGCAGTCTTCTTATAAGGCTCGCGATTCCACCAGCTAAACTGCGGATCATAGCCGTCATAGAATTCAAACCAATCTTTGAGCGTCTTGCTTAAATCGCCCAGTCGGCTCGCCGCCCGATAGGCTAAAATTTTATTCGGCAGAGCCGCTGCCCCCGTCAATTTACGCTGCGCATCTTCGATTTCCTGGCGAATTTTTCCGAGTGTGATGGCGGCTGACGCTGCCGCGACGTGTTCGAATTCACGGCGAGTTTCCTGCAAGGTCGCAATGTCGTCCGCGAAGCCCATGAAGGAGGCCATCTCCGCGTGGCGTTTTTCAGTACGCGCGATCAACCCGAGTTCATAGCGGAGCTGGAGTCGCATGAGCTGCCAATCAATGCGCCCCTCATTACCCAAAGCGGCGTACGGCAGTGCATCTAACTGCTGCTGCCAGCTCTGATAAAATTCCCGCAAGCGCCGTAGCTGCAGCGTTGAGCCTGGCACAGAATAAACTCGGAGCAGGGATTCTCGGTCGGTTTTGAAACGTTCAACCAATTCGCGGAGTTCACTGGCAACCGGCGGCACCAGCGCACTGAGTGCAGGAACATAAACAGCCGCAGGCCGCTGCGCCTGCTTCGGCTGACCGTGACGCAAATCTTCCGCTTGTAAAAATGAAGCGCCGAAAAAGAACACCAAAACAAGTGACGGGATAGATAACTTCATAATAGGGATGATCCAGTTTCTCACTCCGCAAAAAAGCCGCAAGCGTGGAGTGCTGGAGGCTGCGCTTACTTGTAAGGTACTTTAAAATTTAATCTCCAAGCCACCAAAGAACCCCAGTCCCAGTTGAGGGTAACCATTCACCTCTTCATATTTTTTATTAAAAATATTCTCCATCCGCATTTTAAGCGTCACCCGCGCACTGACCTGCCAAGCGGTATAAATTCGCGCGATCGCATAATCTTCTGCGCGAATCGTCGCATAAGTGGCCGCATCGACATCTTCACGTTGTGCCTGCCAAGTCAAACCGGCGCCGGCACTCAGACCGCCGTTGAAATTATGCCATAAATCGAGCGCGCCACTGTGCCGAGGTCGCCGCAGCAAGCGGGTGCCGTGAGTAAGATCGTCCGCTTCAAGATAAGTATAGGCCAGGCGCATTTGAACCACTTGTTCGAAGCCCCATTTACCCGAAAATTCCCCGCCCCGAGTAAGCGCGCGGCCCACATTTCTCACGGTGCCAGGGAAAACTGCAAAATCAAAGGTGATGAGATTATTAAAGCGGGTATCAAACCAAGTCGCACTTAAACTACCCCGATTATGCGGGAAAAAATAATCAAAGCCCGCGTCCCACCCCTGCGCTTGCTCGGGGCGCAAAGCAGAATTCCCCACGTAGAAGGAACTCTGCCCATAAAGATCGAGAAAGCTCGGTGCCCGAAAAGCAGTTCCATACGTCGCCCGAATTTTCCAGCGAGTATTTTGCGACAACCACGCCGCCGTCACCCGGCCGGTAGTGGCTCGACCAAAAGTATCATGATCATCACTCCGCAAACCAGCCGTTAAAAAAACTCGAGGGACGGGCGTCCATTCGTCCTGCACAAAAATCGCGATGAGTTGCTGCCGCTGATCAATATTCCCAAAGCCCGTGTTGCGAGTATGGTGCCCCTCGGTGGTTAAGCCCGCCGTCACCCGATGTTGTTCGCCGACCTGGAGCGTGCTTTGTCCATCAAACACGATGCGCTGATTTTTCACGACGGTCTCAACGAGGCCATCAGGCCCAGGATCACGGGCCACAAAGCGCCGGTCCTGCCCACCCAGCACGGCTTTGGTTGTCCACATCGGCGTCGGATTATATTCCAAAAAAATGGTCCCGAGTTGGTTACTTTCACTATCTTTATTATCGGGATCATTCGTGTAGCGGTCACCAGGCGAGCCATACTGACTTAAAAAACCACGCACCGTCGCGCCCAACGCCAACCGCGGGTTGATTTGTCGGTCGAGGCGGAGCGCGTACGTTGCACTGGTGAAATCATTGTTAGGCCGGCTATTTTGCGTGCTGCCCCCCATCGCCGAAAAATTGTAAGCCGAGCCCCGATCGCCTCCTTGAGCGTGAATAGCCCCCTGCAACGTTCCAAAAGCTCCAGCCTCAAACGAGCGGCTCTGCGTGCCGAGGCCGGCCCCCCGCGCTGCGTGCAAAGCCAAAACACCCCCTACCGCTTCACCACCGTAGAGGGTGCTTTGCGGGCCGTGCACGACCTCTAAGCTATCCCCGGCGGCAACACTCATTCCGCCCAGCGCGACGCCATAATCAGTATTCGGGTCGTTGAAACGGATGCCATCCACCAGAAATAAGGTCTGGTTGGAATTGGCCCCACGGAGAAAAAGCGATGTGACCCCGCCGGCGGCCCCGGAGGCAAAAATTGGCGCGCCCGCGATGCCACTGAGAGCCGAGGATAAGCTGCTCAGCTGCATGCGCGCGAGATCAGCCGCACTGAATGAGTCCACGTAACTGCCCGTGGTCGTCAATGCCGTGGGCGTGCGAGTGGCCGTGAGAACGTAGACCGGCAAAATTTCTGGGGCCGTTATTTGCGCAATGGCGGCGCTAGCCATTAATAAGCTGACGAAACATAGGGGGCGCGCGAAAGCGCCCGAGTGGATTTGATTCATGATCGGCTGCTGCTAAGGCAAGAGCAGATCGCGAGTCAGATCAGCGCATTCATTTCCACTTTTATGATAATGAAAGCACCGACCTTGATCACTTTGATCCACTCCCACCCTTCAAATAAGCGTTGAAGGTTTCTCGCCAGTGCGCCGAGCGCGCCAGCGCGGTGAGTTCTGAAGGCAGATGTTCGGACTCCGCATTTCTTACGCACTCGCTCACCAAGTAACGTTATCCCGGGTGAGCAAGCGCGCATCCTCGCCCCTCGCCTTCACCGGTTGCCCGATTGGCTTTGCTCCTGCCTTTAGGCAGAATGGGGGTCTGTGATGCGTTACCGCAGCGCAACTGTGGCCGAATTTCACGGCCTTCCCTGTTGCTTCAGATTTTTTAAAATAAAGAACGACTGACAGCCACCAGCACCAGCCCAGCGCCCCATCAGCGCAATCTTAAAGGCTGCGCGGTTTTTGTGTTTTACTCTGCTTTTTCCGATTGGGCCGAGCCCAACATCACGCCGCACGGTCACGTAATCACTAGCTTGCCTTTTCATATCATCGCATCTTGATGTAAAGATACGTCCATTCATGAAGCCGCTCCCGCCCACTGCTGCCGAAACTGCTCTCCGTCAGCTCATCGCTGAACGCATCGCGATTATGGATGGGGCCATGGGCACAACCATTCGCAGTTATCAACTGAATGAACAAGCGGCCCGCGGGGAACGTTTCAAGGATGCGCTGAAGGACCTGCAAAACAACGGTGATATCTACTCGCTCACTCGGCCCACGGAAATCGGTGATATTCACCGCCGCTTTTTAGAGGCGGGCGCTGATATCATTGAGACGAACACTTTTTCCGCAACGAGCATCGGCCAGAGTGAATTTTTTATTGAGGATCCGCGGGAAAAAGGTGGCCGCAAAGATCCCGCCTTCTATGCCGAGGTGCTTGAAAATAGTTTCCTAACTGAACTGGCGCGCGATATTAATTTCACCTCTGCGCGGCTGGCCCGCACTTGGGCAGACCGGGTCGCCAATGCCACAGGTCGACGCCGCTATGTGGCGGGGGCGGTTGGCCCTTTAACGGTTTCGCTTTCGGTTTCGCCAGATGCCGATGACGCCGGTTTTCGCGTGGTTACCTTTGATCAAGTCAAAGCTGACTATCGCCGCCAAGTCCGCGCCCTGATCGCTGGAGGCGTCGATCTCCTCCTTGTTGAAACGATCTTTGATGCACTCAATGCTAAGGCTGCCCTCGTAGCGATCGCTGAGGTCTTCGCGGAAGATCAGCTTCACCGACCGCTGATGATCTCAGCGGCAGTAGGCCGCGGCGGGGAAACGATGATCTCCGCCCAAACGGTGGCAGCTTTCTGGAACGCGGTTCGCCACGCCCAGCCACTCGCCGTCGGACTCAACTGCTCGCTTGGCCCCGATCTGATGCGCCCCTTTCTCGAAGAATTGGGAACGAAGTCAGATACCTTCATCTCCTGCTATCCCAATGCAGGTATGCCGAATCCGCTCGCAGCAACCGGCTTTGATCTCGGCCCCGCCGACATGGCGCGCCACCTCGGTGAATTTGCTACCAGCGGACTCCTCAACATCGCGGGCGGTTGCTGCGGCAACACGCCCGATCATATTGCGGCGATCGCGCAAGCCCTCGCGCCGCAACCCGCGCGGCGCGTCAATATTCTCGCTCCCCAGTTCGCCTTGTCAGGTTCGTTGCCATTTACCCCAGCGCCAAATAATTTCATCATGATTGGTGAGCGCACGAATGTCGCCGGCTCACCTAAATTCGCGAAACTTATCAAAGCAGGCAATTTTGAGGAAGCCGTCGCCGTCGCCCGCCAACAAGTCGACAACGGCGCCAATGTCATTGATGTTTGCATGGACGAGGGCCTCATCGATGGCGTCGCCGCCATGAACCGCTACTTGCACTTGCTCGCAAGTGAACCGGAAGTCGCCAAAGTCCCCTTCATGATCGACTCCTCCAAGTGGGAGGTGATCGAGGCCGGCTTGAAATGCCTCCAAGGTAAAGGGATCGTGAACTCCATTTCGCTGAAAGAGGGAGAAGAGAAATTTCTCGACCAGGCACGGACCATTCAGCGCTACGGCGCGGCGGTCGTCATCATGGCCTTCGATGAAAATGGCCAAGCTTCTTCCTATGCGGAAAAAATCCGCATCTGCACGCGCGCCTACCGCCTGCTCGTCGACGCGCTCCATTTCCCGCCGGAAGATATTATTTTTGATCCCAACATTCTGACGGTTGGCACTGGCATCGAGGAGCACAATAATTACGCCGTCGATTTTATCGAAGCGACCCGCTGGATCAAAGCCCACCTCCCTCACGCCAAAGTCAGCGGCGGCTTATCGAATGTTTCCTTTGCTTTCCGCGGCAACAATACCGTGCGCGAGGCCATGCACTCAGCTTTTCTCTACCACGCCATTAGAGCCGGTCTGGACATGGCTATCGTCAATCCTTCGATGCTAGAGGTTTACGAAGAGATCGATCCGATTCTCCTCACGCACGTCGAGGATGTCCTGCTGAATCGCCGGCCCGATGCCACTGAAAGACTGGTCACGCTCGGGGAAGAATTAAAAGCTGCGGCCGCCGGCCCCAATAAAAACCAAGAAGCTAAAGTCGAAAACACTGAGGCCTGGCGCCAAGCGCCGATTGAAGCGCGACTTAGTCATGCCCTCGTGAAGGGCATCGACGCTTTCATTGACGTCGACACCGAAGAGGCCCGCCAAAAATACGGCAAACCTCTGCTCATTATTGAAGGCCCGCTCATGGAGGGCATGCGCGTGGTGGGCGACCTTTTCGGCTCCGGTAAAATGTTTCTGCCGCAGGTAGTCAAAAGCGCTCGCGTGATGAAAAAAGCCGTCGCCTACCTCCAACCGTTCATGGAGGAAGAGAAAAAGCAACTCGTGGCCGCCGGCGGCGTCGCCCGCGCGCAGGGCCGGATTGTCATGGCAACGGTCAAGGGAGATGTGCATGACATCGGCAAGAACATCGTTGGCGTGGTCCTCGCCTGTAATAATTATGAGGTCATCGATCTTGGTGTGATGGTGTCCTGCGAAAAAATTCTCGCGGCCGCCCAAGAGAAAAGTGCGGATGTCATCGGGCTTTCCGGTCTCATCACCCCTTCCCTCGATGAAATGGTCCACGTGGCGAAAGAGATGTCGCGGCTTAATTTTAAACTCCCGTTACTGATCGGAGGCGCCACCACGTCGGCTGCCCACACGGCAATCAAAATTGCCCCGCACTACCCAGAACCTGTCTGTCACGTACTCGACGCCTCGCGGGTCATCGGCGTCGTCGCCCAATTGCTCAATCCAGAACACCAGCCCGCTTACCGCGC
The DNA here is from genome assembly GCA_903856725.1 of uncultured Verrucomicrobiota bacterium. Lineage (GTDB taxonomy): Bacteria > Verrucomicrobiota > Verrucomicrobiia > Opitutales > Opitutaceae > Lacunisphaera. The sequence goes on along the minus strand of CAIOCT010000039.1, from coordinate 49,709 downwards.
AGATTTGCGAGCCAAGCAAGAACGGCAGCGACTCGATTTTGCGGACCGCCAAGGGGCGCGAAAAATGCTCACGCTCACGGAAGCCCGCGCGCGCCGGCAACCCACAGACTGGTCGACCATCGCCATCGCCCAACCAGAATTTATTGGCCCCCGGGTTTATACCTCGGCGCCAGCGTCGCTCCAGTCAGCGTCGACCCATAAATTACAGCTCAGCCAGATCGTTAAGTTTATTGATTGGGCGCCTTTTTTCTCGGCGTGGGAGCTCCACGGTCGCTTCCCCGACATTCTCACTGATCACGTCGTGGGCGAAGAAGCGACGAAACTCTACGCTGATGCTCAAAAAATGCTCGCGCAAATCGTCGCAGAGCAACGTTACACCGCGCAAGCAGTCCTCGGCTTCTGGCCCGCCCATGCAGTCGGAGATAGCGTGGAAATTTATACTGACGAAACGCGAACCAAGATCCTCACTACTTTTCACTTTCTTCGGCAGCAAAACGAAAAGCCGGCCGATCAGTACAACCACTGCCTGGCCGATTATATCGCGCCAAAAGAATCGGGCCGGCGAGATTATCTAGGCGGCTTCGCGGTCACCGTTGGTCACGGGGTGGAAGCATTTGCCGCTGAATTTCGCGCTCAACACGACGACTACCAAGCAATCATGGCCCAAGCGCTCGGCGACCGTCTGGCTGAAGCCCTCGCTGAATTGCTACACAAGCAAGCGCGCGATTACTCCGGCTACGGTTTGACGGAAAATTTAACGATGCCAGATATGATCCGTGAAAAATATCGCGGAATTCGTCCTGCGCCTGGTTACCCAGCGTGCCCTGATCATACTGAAAAAACTACGCTCTTTGAACTTCTAGCGGTACCCGCGGCCACCGGCATCACGCTCACAGAGTCTTGCGCTATGCTCCCCGCCAGCAGCATCAGCGGATTGTATTTCAATCATCCCGACGCTAAATATTTTGCGGTCGGCAAGTTACCGCGCGATCAAGTACACGATTACGCTCGGCGCAAAAAGCTGCAAGCCAGCACGACCGAAAAGTGGCTGGCCCCCTACCTCGATTACGAACCTGCGAGCTAAAAAGCGGCGAGGAGACTATCACCAGTCGCCCTTATTCCGAGGCGGCTTCATGCGGAATGGCCATTGCTAGAAATGCACAGGCGGCGCCGTGCCACGAAAAAGCACGGCCGCGTAATCCCGCCGCGCCATGCTCATAATATATACTTAACGATAAGTAATAAAGCCTATGCATGATAGGTAATAACTCCTATTTTTCATATAGTAAGATGGGATTCAGTTAGGTAATTGCCCTTCTGATAAATTATCGGCTGATTAGCTATCGTCAAAATCGATAAACAATCTGACTGATTCTATAGATTTAAAAGCCGCGCCTTCCCGGGCTCAATTTTAGAAAAACACCCCAGCTCCCTCTCACATGACCTTGCCATCCGCACCCCTGCCATCCGATCAGTCCGCGCGTACGGTGCCCTCCCCGCCTCAGTTTACCCAACTCGATGAGACCACGCTCCTCTCTGCGGTAGAATTAAAATGCGCAGCCGGCATCCGCGTTACAACAATTTCGCCGGACCGCATCATCATCAAACATGAGCGCAGCCGCAATTACCTCACCTTAACTCCCAGTCAATGGCGGGCCCTCAAGACTTTCGGCCCAGGTCCAGGGCGGACTGTACCGCAAATCCTTTTTCGCTTAATCTCCGACCGTGACTGCATTCCCTTGCGTGAATTTTATGAGACGACCTTAAAGGCGTTTCGCGCCGGGGTGCTAGAATGCGAAGGCGGCACCCCTCCCACCGAGGATCCCCCGACCTCATGGAAATGGCAAATCGCCGGTCAATGGGTTCGCGGTCTCGCGCTGATTATCGCCATCGGCACTGTGGCGCTCCTGTTACTCCAACCGCCGCAGCTGCCCCAGCATATCGGCCACCTCTTGAGCTCCTGGGCTGCCATCTGCATTGCGATCAGCGCCGGCGCCTGGGTCGCGTCAGCGGTCGTGCGCAACGCACATGCGGAAATCTACTCCCCCCAATTTCACTGGAAGGCATTTTTTCCGCGCTTTTCGGTCGATCTCGACGACGCAATCATGGCGGGCCAGTCCACGGTCATCACGGCAGGGCTCGCGGGTCTCACGCCGATCTTGTTCGCCCTCGGGCTCTCAGCCGGCTTTGCCCCCCAGCTCGTCGTGCCCATCTTCTTCGCCTTGTTATTTTTGATCTCCCCTTTTTGGGCGTCACCAGGATTAAAAATTATTCGCGCACTTTATGCTGTGCCGACCCTCGACTCCGATCGTAACTTCGCCTTCCAGCCCAATCAAACCCTTCAGTACGCATTTAAAACCCTCACCAAAAAAACCGACCTGCGATTTTTCGGGATTCACGCTGTGCTCGTTTTTATTTGGCTCGGGCTAATGCTAGCCACCGGAACATTGCTGCTCGATGCACACGCGGCCACACTTTGGCAAACGCTGCTGAGTGCACGCGGACTCCAATTCACCGCGCTCACACTCCTCGTAAGCTTAAGCCTGATCGTCATCAGCGCGCTCGGGGCCATCGCTTGGCTCGGCTATGTCATCACCCGCGATTGGTGGTATGAAAAACGCCGCCGCACCCTCTTACCCGAACCGGCGAGCGTTACTTCAGAAACAATCGCTACCCTCATTGCCCATTCCTTGCTCTTTAAAACCCTGCCACCCGAAAATCGCACCGCCCTCGCCACGGCGGCGGAAACTCTCCTCTACCCCTCAGGAGCCACCGTCCTGAGCGAAGGCGATGAAGGTGATAAAATATTTTTGGTAGCAACAGGGCGCCTGGAAGTAATGCGGGAGCTCGAGAACGGTCGCCTCGAATCCGTCGCCAAACTCGCCTGCGGCGATATGTTCGGCGAAATTGCCCTCCTCCGCGGCACCCTGCGCACCCGCTCAGTCCGGAGCCTTCAGCCCTCAGTCCTGCTCGCTTTTTCACGGCCGGTCTTTGAACAACTCGTGTTCCCTAAAATGTCTCGTGAGACGATTGAGCTCACCATCCAGAAAATCGCCTTCCTTCACCGGATCCCACTCTCCCGCAATTGGGCCCCGCACGCGATGCATGCTTTCGCCGAAAATTCATTTATCCAGGATTTCGCTAAAGGGAGCACCCTCACCTCTGAGAACCAGTATAATGAATTTTTCTATCTACTCTACGAGGGCGAACTTTCCGTGCAGCGCCGTAAAGAAGAAATAGCGGCACTCAAAATTGGCGATTTCTTTGGAGAAATCAGCCATCTACAAAATAGCGATGCCACCGCGACGATTGTCGCACGCACCCCCGCGCGCTGTCTCCTTATGAACAAGCGCGATTTCCTGCAATTCCTAGTCAAAGACTTTATGATCAGTATCACGTTCGAGGAGATCGGCTCCAAGCGTCTCGGTTACCCCATCTTCCCGCTCAAGGGAAAATCATTAGACCTGCTCCACGGCTAACCCGACGATCTTGCTTGAGCTAGGCTAGGCTAGGCTGGGTGCGCATCAGTTAAAGAATGTGCGGGTTAATTTAACCCTGCACCGCCGGAAATTATAAGCTCTCCCTTCAACCCATGAGCAAGATTTCTCATGAAGCCTCACTTCATAAATTACTGAACCCGGGAATGCCGGGCTGACCGGTAAAAATGAAAAATAATAAAATAAGGAGCGATAAATTCTGGCGAATAGCTCGCTGGGGCGTCGCCGGATTTATGCTGCTGCTGCCGTGGCTGGCGATGCAGTACACAACAGAAGTTTCGTGGGAGCTTGCTGATTTTATGCTCTTTGCCGCCATGTTGGCTGGCGCAGGCGGTGCCTACGAACTAGCCAGCCAAGCGACTGGCAATCGAGCCTATCGAACGGCTATCGCGGTTGCTCTCGCGGCGGTATTCATCCTCATCTGGGTAAACCTCGCCGTGGGAATCATCGGGGATGAGGGCAATCCCGCTAACCTCCTGTATGCGGGCGTCCTTGGAGTAGGAATTATCGGCACCATCATAACGCGCGGTCAGCCGCCAGGCATGGCTCGCACGTTATCTGCAATGGCCTTCGCTCAGGCCTTGGTCCCTGTGATTGCGCTGCTATTTTTAAAAATCACTCCTGCCTCAGTGCCGGCCTGGCTGGTAATTTTAGTCCTCAATGCATTCTTTATTATTATGTATGTCGGAGCCGCCTGGCTGTTTCGGCGCGCCAGCTTAACGCCAAGGCCAACCGAGTCCGCTTCAGAAAAACCCTAGCCGGTGAAGGCCAAGCTAATGCCTCCACGAAGCTAGCGGGAGGCCTGCCAGGAGAAATGACAGGCAGCTCACGCTTTAAGCTTTAGCGCCCTCTTTGCATTCATTCGAAATCCCCAGCCCAAAACTGGCTTTATTCATCCCGCGCCCTGATCAATTATTTGCCTGTTCTTTTATGATTCATCTCCCCCGCTATCTGCCACTCACCTTGATCCTCAGCCTGCTGACGACTCTGTCTTCTAGCCAAGCCGCAGCCCTTGCGGGCACAACCGCGACCCGTCTAGCCACGAGTCACAGTGTGCTGGAACTCGCGCCGAGCCCCGGCAACGCTCGCAATAGCGAAGGTTCTTTTGTTACCTTAAAAGACGGACGCCTGTTATTGATTTATAGTCATTTCGTCGGAGATGCCTTTGACGACCACGCGAAGGCGGTATTGGCTATGCGCACCTCGTCAGATGACGGCGAGACCTGGAGTGGCGACACGATTCTCGCCACGCCAGGTGAGACCAAAGCCATGAATGTAATGAGCGTCTCCCTGCTTCGTTTGGGCAACGGTGATCTTGGTCTCTTCTATGCTTTACGAAACAGCTGGCACGATGTGCGCTCGCGTCTTCGTCGCTCAGCAGACGAAGGGGTCACCTGGTCGGATCCCGTCGAGTGCATGGCTGCCTCCGAATATTACGTGATGAACAATGACCGCGTCATTCGTCTGAGCTCAGGGCGCTTACTTATTCCAGTCGCGTTGCACCGGAAACTTCACGATGCCAACGAACCAGAGGCACTCGACTGGCGGGGCATTGCCTCTTTTTTCCTTTCCGACGATGATGGCCGCACGTGGCGCGAGGCGGCGCAAACCTGCACCCTTCCAAGCCCCCACACGACCACCGGTTTGCAAGAACCTGGCGTCGTCGAAATGCCCAATGGCGTGCTGTGGGGCTATGCTCGTACCGACCTTGGCCGCCAATATGAATTTTTCTCCCATGACGGGGGCAACACTTGGACGGTCCCCCAACCCTCCCGCTTTAGCTCGCCCGTCTCACCGCTCTCGATTAAGCGACTACCCGACTCGAAGCTGCTGCTGGCCGTTTGGAATCCCATTCCAAACTACCAAACTCGACCACTCGCAAAACCCGGCGGAGACCGCACACCCCTCGTTGGCGCGATTGGTGATGGCACCACCGACGCTAGCTGGGGCCCCGCCTTTCTCGTCGATCAGAATGAGGCTACCCAAGAGGGCTATTGCTACACCGCGATCCACTTCACCACTAAGTCCGTGCTTCTAGCGTATTGTGCCGGCGGCCAAGGCGACCAGCACCGATTGAGCCGGCTGCGCATTCGCAAGATCGACCTGGCTGCCTTCAAATCGACCTTCCCAGCGGGACGCTGAATTCAGGGCGATCTGTGGCCCAATCAATTTCGACTCCCGAAGGATGAGTTTACCCGGCGTTAATGCTCGGCCGCCCCACCCGCTTTGACTGTCGGCTCTGGATTAACAGCCAACAGCTCAACTTCAAAAATTAATCCTGACACTGGCGGAATGATTCCTGAGCGCATGCCACCATAGCCGAGACTCGGTGGGATAAAAAAAATCGCCCGACCGCCCGGCTTGAGCGCGGGCATGGCGGCGGCCCAGCCGGTGATCAACCGATTGACCGTAAAATCTGAAGGTTTACCGCGCTGGTGGGAGTCATCAAAAATTTTACCATCCTTGAGCCGACCAATATAATGCACCCGAACGCGATCCGCCAGCGTAGGAGCTGCCCCCTCGCCCGGCGTGATGATCTGAATCCCTAGCCCACTCGAACGCCACACGATCTCCGCTGCTTGCGCACTCTCTCCAAAAAGCTCTAACCGGCGAAGAGCCGCTTCATCAATGACTGGAGCCAGCGGGACCACCGACTGAGTGGGGCCACAGCCCAGTAAAATTAACGCGGCCCCAACCAGCAGCCCCGAGCGTAAAAGTTGCATTCCTTAAATTGCCAGAAGCAGCGTCCCCGCGCAAGCCCGAGGAATTTATCGCCGCGCATCGCCATTCATTTTTAAGGAAGCGAACTTTTTCAATAGATCAGGAAAAGCTTCGCGAATTGGCGATGTGACTAAGAATTCCTCCGCCGCGGCTTTGGCGCCCCGGGCGCGCAAGCCAGCATAAACGTGCAACTCAAACTGCAGCTGCAACTGGCTGGCCTCGGTCGATAAACCGAAGGCGGTCAGCAAAAAAAGAAGGGCCTCCATCGTAGAATATTTCCCTTCCTGCTGATGCTCTCGTAGGCCGTACCGGCTCGGACCGGTCATAGGCAATCGTACCAAACGCCCCCAAGAAGCCGTCACTAATGACATACGGGCCGCTTCGCGCCAACTGCCATCCAGTAACAACACTTGCACCTCAGCCGGGGGAACTCCAGTGGGGAGCGGCTCGCCCCGCGGATGTAAAATCCACAGCGCTCGCCCGGGCATCGCAATGGTGTCCGGCGACGGCGGTGTTTCGCTGCGGAAGAGATGATGCCGAGAAGCAGGAATCAGCCGATTGATAAGCCGCCCCGTGCTCGAAGGCCGCCAATATTCGCGCTGATGAATGAGCACGTCAATCTGCAGCGGACAGGCAACCCCATGATCCACTTCGCAAATACACCAACGCGGCGCAAGCCGGCACCTTTCGCAGCGCCGTGTGCCTGCTAAAACAACACTTCTAGCCATAGACCCATCAGGCCGCGCGTTGGGCGCGAGGTCAACTCTCCCAGCAAACCCCGCGACAAGCCACGCAACAGCGAGTGAAGTCGGCAGCCAGGCAATACCTATGATTCAATCGCAGGCGCAGGAAAAATTCGACGACGCTTCGGCCCAAGCGGAATTGAGCTAGCGGGACTCTCTGTGGGGACGCGCGGGCCGCGTCGCCGATCACCACCCTGAAGCTCATTTTCAGCCGTACGACGAATCTGGAACTCCTGCATCCGCTGAAACAAATCGAGCAATTGCTCCGGCTGTGAATATACGTCGAGCCCCGATCGATCCAGCGCAACCAGCAATTCGTGCGTCGCCTCGAGCGTCGAGAGACAACCAGGTTCCGGCTGGCGTTTAATGACGTAGCGACTCGGCGCGGCGTTGGAAAACATGATCCGCGGAAGTTTTTGCAAACTGAGGCTCGTGCGCAGCATCGGCCGGACGAGTCGCCACGTGGCATCGAGTAAAAACACCACCAGCCGCCGGCCGGCCAAATCAGTGACGGGTAATTCATTTTTTGAAAGATCACGAGAGTCGCGCCCCGGATAAAGCAGGACGGGGAAATTGTGTGGATCGTTGATCAAGGCCTGCACCGCCGCATGCTCATCAAAGCTTATTCCCAAATGGAGTTCACTATCGCGCAAGCATAGGTGGGTCAGTCGGCCCGTATTTGCCTTCACTCGCTTGTGTTCATAAGGGTGCATCAAAAACACAAACTTGGTGCGCGTCGGCATAGGCGTAATCGAACCGCACCAACAATGGCGGGTCGGCCAATAGCAACGATAACACATCACGCGACTCATGAGCAGCTGACAATGCCACCACCGGACCACGTGACCAGAGGTAAAAAAACAACTCAATTAAAGAAAAGCTTAGGGCCCTCAGGGAATAGTTTGCCTATTATTTGCGTATGAAAATTCAGTGAACTGGCAGTGGCGCGCCCGGCTCGATCCAGGAGCTCAAGGCTGCCCTTGCTTTATTGGTTAACATCATTTCTTTGGGAAAAACATTATATCCCCCACTTCTTATCCTGCGATCAAACCATGGAAAATCATACTGGCAGCACCGGCGGCAAATGCCCCTTCCCCCACTTGCACGGCACGACACCTAAGCCGACCGCGGCGCCCACCAATGCGGGCGCTCAGTCTAACCGCGACTGGTGGCCCAATCAGCTTAACCTGAAAATGCTGCATCAGAATTCCGCCCTTTCCGATCCAATGGGCGCTGATTTCGATTATACGAAAGAATTCAAGTCGCTCGATTTATCGGCGCTGAAGAAAGATCTCTACGCGCTGATGACGGACTCGCAGGACTGGTGGCCGGCCGACTTTGGCCACTACGGTCCATTTTTTATCCGCATGGCTTGGCACAGCGCCGGCACCTACCGCACGGCCGATGGTCGCGGTGGCGCTGGGGCCGGGCAGCAACGTTTCGCGCCGCTCAACAGTTGGCCCGACAACACTAATTTGGACAAAGCCCGTCGGCTTCTCTGGCCGCTCAAACAAAAATACGGCAAAAAAATCTCCTGGGCTGACCTCATGATTCTCGCCGGCAACTGTGCCCTGGAATCGATGGGCTTTAAAACTTTTGGCTTCGGCGGCGGGCGGGCCGATGTATGGGAACCAGAGGAAGACGTTTATTGGGGAGCTGAGAGCACCTGGCTGGGCGATAAGCGCTACAGCGGTGATCGCGACCTTGAGCAGCCTCTGGCCGCAGTGCAGATGGGACTGATCTATGTTAATCCCCAAGGCCCGAACGGTCACCCCGATGCACTCGGCTCAGCCCGCGACATCCGCGAAACGTTTGCGCGGATGGCGATGAACGACGAAGAAACTGTCGCGCTGATCGCTGGCGGACACACCTTCGGCAAAACCCATGGCGCTGCCTCGGCTGATCACGTCGGCCGCGAGCCCGAAGCTGCTGGCCTTGCTGAGCAAGGTTTGGGTTGGGCCAATAGCTACGGCAGTGGCAAGGGCGCCCACACTATCACCAGCGGCCTCGAGGTCACTTGGACCACCACGCCGACTCAGTGGAGCAATAATTATTTTGAAAATCTGTTCCGCTACGAATGGGAATTGGTCAAGAGCCCAGCAGGCGCCAATCAGTGGGTCGCCAAGGATGCCGCGGCCACGGTGCCCGATGCGTTTGATGCGACAAAAAAGCACCGGCCGACGATGCTCACCAGCGACATCGCGCTACGTGCTGACCCAGCCTACGAGAAAATTTCCCGGCGCTTCCTGGCTAACCCCGATCAATTCGCCGAGGCCTTCGCCCGCGCTTGGTTTAAACTTACCCACCGCGATATGGGACCGAAAATTCGGTATCTCGGCTCAGAGGTTCCGGCCCAAGACCTAATCTGGCAGGATCCGATCCCCGCGTTGAATCATCCCCTCGTTGACGCTAAAGATCTCGCTGCGCTCAAGAGCAAGATTCTGTCCTCCGGTCTTTCGATTTCTGAACTCGTCTCGACAGCTTGGGCTTCCGCCTCGACTTTCCGCGGCTCCGACAAACGCGGTGGAGCTAACGGCGCGCGCATCCGGCTCGCCCCGCAAAAAGATTGGGAGGCGAACCAACCTGCCCGTCTGGCCAAGGTGCTCAAAGCCCTCGAAGGCATCCAGCAAACCTTCAACTCCGCTCAAACTGGCGGTAAAAAAGTATCGCTCGCCGATCTCATTATTCTCGGTGGAGCTACCGCCGTTGAACAAGCGGCGAAAAAAGCCGGCCACGAGGTCGCGGTACCCTTTACGCCCGGCCGCACGGATGCGGCCCAAGAGCAAACCGAGGTGACCTCAGTCGCAGTACTCGAGCCGCAAGCCGATGGGTTCCGTAACTACCTCAAGACCCGCTACACCCTACCGGCTGAGCAGCTCTTAGTAGACAAAGCTCAGCTCCTCGGGCTAACCGCTCCTGAAATGACTGTGCTCATCGGCGGTCTGCGTGTGCTGAATGCTAATCATGGCAAATCACAACACGGTGTATTTACGAGTCGCCCAGAAACGCTCACCAACGACTTCTTCGTCAACTTGCTCGATATGGGCAATGTGGTGAAACCAACAACACCCACGGAAGAGCTGTTTGAGCTCTGCGACCGCGCCACCGGCGATGTGAAATGGACGGCCACCCGCGTTGACCTCGTGTTTGGTTCGAACTCGCAACTGCGTGCTTTGGCTGAAGTCTATGCGGAGAACGATGCATCGGCAAAATTTGTCCGCGATTTCGTAGTCGCCTGGAACAAGGTAATGAACGCCGATCGCTTTGATCTTAGCTGATCGGTACGGCGGCCACCGATAATCTAGCCTGAACTCGGGCGCGATGCAGCGGTCAAACGCGGCGTCGCGCCTTATTTTTTATCGGCAGCGATGATGACGCGGGCAGCTGCCACGCACCCTATGACGGATCGCGCTAACTTCCCGATTGCGGTCTCACCCGCTGCGAGTGAGCATCACCGTGCTTTCATGTCTACCCCATGCTTCTCCCTTCCACGGGTGATGTGCGCCTTGGCGGCCAGCGTAATGCTAGCTATCAGCGCCGTCGCTCAATCTGAAATTCCGCCGACGGACCTGCCGCTGGATTCATTGGTGAATTTCCGCGCACCGACCGCTAACTGGCAACAGGCGCGCTCGCTCGGCGGCGACCCCCGCACAGAAAAATTGCTCACGACTTTGCCGGGTACAGGAATTTTAGTAAATAATCCTACGCCTGCTGCGCGAGGCCACTTGTTCACCGCTTGGGAGCATGGTGACCTTGAGCTCGATCTTGATTTCTTAATGACCGCCGGATCAAACTCCGGCGTCTACCTGATGGGCCGCTATGAGGTGCAGTTGTTTGATAGTTGGGGAGTAAAAACCCCAACAGCTGCTGACTGTGGTAGTATTTATGAGCGCTGGGATGCCGCGCGCGGCAAAGGCCGCGAGGGGTACGAAGGGATTGCGCCCCGCGCCAACGCCAGTCGGGCCCCGGGCCTTTGGCAGCACCTGCATATTGAATTTCAAGCGCCACGCTTTGACGCCACTGGTCGAAAAATTGCCAACGCTCGTTTCATAAAAGTAGCCCTCAACGATTTTGTGATTCATGAAAATGTTGAAGTCACCGGCCCGACGCGCTCGGCGGCTTTCAACAACGAAGGCCCGCTCGGTCCGCTCATGATTCAGGGTGATCACGGATCAGTCGCCCTGCGCGCGATCACCTACAAACTTTTCGATCAAGCCGCACGCCTGGCGATCGAGGACCTGACCTACAAGTTATACACCACCATGCCCAAGGAGAAAATGGGCGACTATGAGGCCACGACCCCAACCGGTAATGGTTCGGTCCGGCAGTTTTCTGGCGAAGAGGTCCCTGCGTCTGGAAAGTTTGTCCTCGTCTATACCGGCACACTCGTCGTGCCCATCACAGGAACCTATGCTTTTCAAGCAGCCGCGGACCGCGGGCCTGATCCGGTTAGCGTGTTCGTCGATGGGCACCCCGTCGTGGAGCCGATTCAATCAGGAGGCTACACCAGACCCATCACGCTCACGGCTGGTCGCCACTTGATTCGCCTCGATTATATGCACGGCAGCAATCGCAAATCGGGCTTCAAGTTGATCGCAGAAGGCCCGAGCTTATCTCGCCGGGAACTTTCCGCTCCCAAATCTCTTAAACTAGCTGGTGCGAAATCAGCCCCAGAACAACTGAGTGAACTCTTGATTGAGCCCTCCGCCGATCGCGTACGACTCCAGCGGAGTTTCGTACCCTTCACTCCAAAAAAACATCTCTATGCAATCAATGTGGGGACGCCGGATGGTTTGCATTACGCCTATGACTTTGAAACGGCCGCTATTCTTCGGGTGTGGCGGGGGAAATTTCTCGACACCTTTGAACTGTGGGATGGGCGCGGAGAGAATCAGCTAGCGAAACCCGCGGGACCAGCGCTGACGTTATCAGCCAAACCTGCTCTCGCGCTGATTGAGAGTTCAGCTCACGACTGGCCGGATCAACCGGATCCGCTCTGGTCCTCTCAAGGCTACCAACTTGAACCCAACGGTCAGCCTGTTTTTCACTTCACCCTAGCAACGCTGACGGCCACCGATCGTATTGCTCCCGCCACCGCTAGCCACGGCTTAACCCGCACACTGCTCATCACCGGCAAAAAAACTGATTGGGAATCGTGGGTGCTGCTCGCTGAGGCAGAACAAATCACCCCGCAACCGAATGGCCGCGGTTACATCATCGGAGATCGCGCCTACTACCTCGATCTCCCCGCTCATTCCCCCGTGCGGCCTTTTTTGCGGACCCGCTACGGCCGGCAACAACTGGTTGCTCCCATTACCAAAGCCACCCTCGATCAGCCCATCGTCTACACGCTCGTCTGGTAACCTTTCACCATGAAGCGCCTCATTCTTTCTTACTTACTCCTCATCTCACTCACGCCGACGGCCCACGCGCAAGCGAACGACCCCTCAGCGGCCGAACGCTTTGTGGAGCCATCCCATAATCTCGTCGCCCGCGAGAATAGCTACTGGAAGCGAATCCCTCTCCCGGTTCCTGCTAACATCGTCCTCGAAGTCAGCGGCATTTTGCCGCTACCCGGCAAACGCTTAATGGTCACCACTCGTCGCGGGGAGATTTGGCTGATCGAGGGTGCCTATGACGAAAACCCCCAGCCACGTTATACATTATTTGCGTCCGGCTTGCATGAGCCCCTCGGCATTATCGCAGCTCCGCCCGGCGGCTACTACGTCGCGCAACGGCAGGAACTGACGCGCATTGCCGATACCGATGGTGACGGACGGGCGGATCTCTTTCAAACGGTGTGCAAGCTGCCGATCTCTGGCAGCTACCACGAATACGCTTACGGACCCGTGTTGGCGCCAAATGGTAATTTACGCATCACGCTGAATGTTGCCTTCGGCGGTGCTACCCAATCGCCGGTTCCTTGGCGCGGGTGGATGGTGGAAATTACTCCCGATGGACAACTCATCCCCATCGCCGCGGGCCTGCGTTCGCCTTGCGGATTTACGGTGTCGTCTCAAGGCGATTGGTTTTTTACCGAAAATCAAGGTGAGTGGGTTGGTTCTGGTCGCGTGACGCACGTAGAACCCGGTGATTTTGCCGGTCATCCCGCCGGCCTCAGCTCGAGCAAGCTAGCCGGCTCCACCGTAAAACTGCGCCCGGAAGATATTCCTAGCACGGGAGAACCGATGCACGAAGTGGCCCAACGCATCCCCGGCATCAAGCCGCCAGCTGTCTGGCTGCCTCACACCATTTTGGGCATCTCTAATGCGGGCATCATTGAGGATTTATCTGGCGGAAAATTCGGCCCCTTTGCAGGTCAATTTTTTGTAGGCGACCAAGGACAAAGCAAAGTGATGCGCGTAACCATGGAGAAAGTAAAAGGCGTCTGGCAGGGCGCAGCCTATGCCTTCCGCGAAGGATTTGAATGCGGGATTATTCGCCTCGCTCTCGGCGAGGATGGTTCTCTTTTTGCTGGGGAGACGGCCCGCGGCTGGGGTTCGGTCGGCGCCAAACAGCAAGGGCTCGAACGCCTCGTCTGGAGCGGCCAGATGCCGTTCGAAATTAAAGAGGTCAAGGCGCAGCCTGATGGCTTTCTCCTCACTTTTACCCAACCCGTCGATCCAATGACCGCGGCTAACCCCGATAGCTACCGCATCTCGGGCTTCACCTACCGCTATCATGAAACCTATGGCAGTGCGCCGATCAACCGCCTCGGCTGTCCTATTCGTAAGGTAGTGGTCGCCCCGGATGGACTCAGTGTCCGCCTCGCGAGCGTTTGTTTGCGTGAAGGCTACATTCATGAGGTCAAAGCGGCCGGTGTGCGCGCCGCTCACGATGGCCAAACTCTCCTGCACTCCACGGCATACTACACCCTCAATCGTCGGCCTTATGGCGATCGCATCATTCCAATCGATCCGGCCGATGCAGAATTATGCATGGCTCCCGTTGCGGCTGAGGCCAATGCCTACACGCCAAAACACGCCACGAAGGTACCCAAAGATTGGAACCGCCCGTCCAATGATGGCGATCAGACCATCATTCTCAGCACGCTGCCCGGCCTGAAGTTTGACCAAACGCTCCTCGCAGTAAAACCAGGGGCACGTGTGTGTTTAATTTTCCGCAACGCGGATGACATGCTGCACAATTTCGTCTTGTGCACGCCAGGCCAAGGCCAAGCGATCGGCGCTTTGGCCCTCAATCTTGGCGTGGCGGGTGCTGCTAAGAATTACGTCCCGGATAGCCCAGAGGTTCTCTACCACTCGGCGATTATCCAACCCGGCGCTAGCGACACGATCTACTTCATCGCACCGACGACCCCGGGAGATTATGATTTCATCTGCAGCTTCCCTGGTCACGCCCTTGTGATGAAAGGGATTATCCGCGTGCAGCCCTGATCGGCTAAAATAATTCAGTCGGCAATCCTGAGCCGCTCGGCTCAGGAAAATCGCCCGCTCTGCAGGTGAAGTTGCCGCTGAGTTTTTTTGGCGTGAGCAGCATTATGCGTGACCAATACCAGAGCCGCCTGCGCTTCGCGACAAGCGCTCACCAGCAAATCAATAATTCCATCGCCCGTTGCTTCATCGAGATTACCGGTCGGTTCATCAGCTAAAATAACCGCCGGCCGATTCAGCAATGCCCGCGCCACCGCCACGCGTTGACGCTCACCGCCCGAAAGCTGGCTCGGCAGATGATGGCCCCGCGCGCCCAACCCCACTCGCTCAAGCAACTGCGTGACCCGCGCTTTCTCGACGGCTCCCACCGTCCCGACCAGACGAGCCGCCATCAGAATATTAGCATAAGCATCAAGCTCGGGAATCAGATAATAAGATTGAAAAACCATGCCGAGAAATCGACCACGACGGGCCGTGAGTTCGGCAAGACTAAGCTGATGAGCGGCCTCAGCCCCCCACCATAATTGACCGGCTTCAGGTCGATCGAGCCCAGCCAGAATATTCAGCAACGTGCTTTTGCCAGAACCTGACTCACCCCGGATACTCACGGTCTCACCGGCACTCACCGAAAAATCGACCCCCTGCAGCACGGCCAAAGTACGATCGCCGCTTGGATAATTTTTGCGCAGGCCCGCCGCCTGAAGAATTGTAATGGGGTTACTCACTACGCAGCGCCTCCACCGGTTTGAGTTTAGCCGCCCGCCAAGCGGGAATCAGGCCCGCCAAAGTTGAAGCAAGAATCGAGAAAACGATAATGATCATTACGTCCTTCGATTCTGTATGGGCGGGGAGAGAACTAAATTGATAAAACTTCGCAAACACCTCAGGTCCCATTGTCAGGCTAGCAATAAATTGCACCAGTGCGTTGCGGTAGTGCAGCAAGGCGAAACCCAATCCGAGGCCCCCCAGCGTACCCCCAACTCCGATCAACAACCCTTGCACACAAAAACAAAGGGCGACCTGTCGCGCGGACCCACCCATCGCACCCAACAAACCAATTTCACGGGTTTTTCTCACGACAGTCACCAGCAGCGAGCTCGTGATGGAGAAAGCGGCGACGACGATGATGAACGTCAGGAGAAAAAAGATCATGTTTCGTTCAAAGCTAATGACCGCCTGAAAATCTGCATTGGCCTCAAACCACGTGAGGGCCCGCGCCACCGGAGGCAGCACGGCATTCAGTGCGACCACCGCTGCATCGGGATCTACCCCAGGCTGCAGGCGCACGTTATAGCCGTGGATTAATTGATTCATCCCGTAGAGATCTTGCATCAGCCGGAGCGAACAAAGCACGGTTGAACTATCTAATTGCTGATGACCAACCTGGAAAATTCCCGCCACGCGCACCGCTCGCGGCAAGAGCACTTCTTGCGCTTTCATGCGCTCCAACATCAGGGGCGAATATACACTGATCAGATCGCCCACGTTCACTCCGAGCGAATTCGCTAAGAGCGAACTGAGAACCACCGAATCATCGTCAAGCTCGCTCCAAGCGCCGGCGATTAAGTAACGCTCCAGCGGAATCACTTGGCGCATCCGCTCCAGCGAGAAGCCCTGAATGGTTGGAAATGCTGGTCGCCGATTAAATTCCAACATTACTACGCCCTGCGCATAAGGGGCAGCCGCAGTTACCCCAGGCACTCGTGCGATGGCTTGCTCCATGGCCGCTGTCGCCTCAATCGGCCCACGCCCACGAATCTGCACCTCACCCTGCGTATCAATGATCATCCGTTTGATCTGATAGCCAAAGCCGCCCATCACACTCATCGAGACTAACATTAGCGCCACCCCCAAACCAACACCCGCCACCGAGATTAAGGTAAAAAAAGGCAACCGCCGCCCCGCGGGAAACAGCTGCTTCAGCGCTAAATAAAAATACCAAGGCATAGCTAATAAATAAGTTATCAGGAGTCAGGAATCAGGTCGAGCCTCCGTGTAATCCTGACGCCTTGGGACCAAAGCTTAAACAGGGGCTGCGGCCGCAAGGCCCGCCCCCGCCTGACCCGGACGGAGCGAAGGGAACAAAATCACATCTCGAATGCTTTCCGCGCCGGTCAATAAAATGCACAATCGGTCGATCCCGATTCCCATGCCGCCCGCCGGCGGCATGCCATGCTCGAGCGCGAGCAAGAAATCAGTATCCAGTTTTTGCTGATCCTCGCCGGCTTGCGCCGCAAACATCGCGCGCTGCACCAGGGGGTCGTTTTGCTCCGAGTAAGCCGGCGCAACTTCCATGCCGCCGATGCACAACTCAAAAACATCGATTAAGCCTGGGTCTTGCAGATTGAGCTTAGCCAACGGGCACAACTCCTTCGGTAAATGAGTCACAAAGGTAGGCTGAATAAGCGTGGGCTCGATCTTCTTGGAAAAAATCTCGTTCACGATTTCAAAAGTCTCCCAACCGGGATGTATCTCAAGGCCGAGCTGTTGCGCGGCCGCCGTGGCCGCCGCCTTATACCCAGCGGTCCCTCGCAGCGCGCTGAGCGACGAGCCCACGGCCGCGTCAATCAAATCAAAATACCGCGCCTCACGCCACTCACCGGCAAAATTAATAATCTGCCCGCTGGCGGCGTGCTTAATCTCGGAAGTCCCCAACACCTTGCTGCAGACATCATCAAAAATCGCCCGCACCAACTGCATCATTCCGCGAAAATCAGTGTAAGCCTGATAGACCTCCAACATGGTGAATTCAGGATTATGCTTTCGCGAAACCCCTTCATTGCGGAAAATTCGGCCCAACTCAAAAACCCGATCGTAGCCGCCAACGAGTAAACGCTTGAGACGCAATTCGAGCGCGATGCGCAGATAAAAATCTGCGCCCAAGGCATTGTGGTGCGTCACAAAGGGCCGCGCGGCGGCACCGCCGGCGACCCCTTCCAGCACGGGCGTTTCTACTTCAATAAATTGCCGCTCAGCTAATGTCTGGCGAATGCTCGCGACAATCCGACTGCGGAGCATCAACCGAGCCCGCGACTCCAAATTAACGATGAGGTCCAGATATCGCTGCCGATAAACTTGCTCCGCATCAGTCAGCCCATGCCATTTCTCGGGCAGAGGGCGCAGGGCTTTACTCACGAGCGTATAGTGCCCCACCCGCACGGTGATTTCACCCGTTTTCGTTTTAAACAAAGTGCCTTCGGCTCCAATGATATCCCCTAAATCAAGTTTCTTGAACGCAGCGTAAGCCTCTTCCCCGATGACGTCTTTTTTAAGGTACAGCTGGATGTGCCCCTGCTGATCGAGGATTTTAACAAACTGGCTTTTGCCCATGTCGCGAATGACCACGAGGCGACCAGCGACCTTAACGGTCACCGCGTTGTCTTGCCCCTCCTGATGCCGGGCCATCGCCTCGGCGGAAAAATGCGTTTGCTCAACGCTGGCGCGAAAAGGGTCAAAACCGGCCGCGCGCATATCCTGCAGCTTCTTCAACCGGACAGCATGTTGATCGTGGGAAATATCTTCAGGGATCTCGCTCATAGAGTTGCGCAGGATTGTCCGCCCGCGTCACGGGCGCAAATGGAAAGTGCTCATTGGGTGGCAGGTAGCCCAACCCGACATTCTATTACTCAACATCCGCGAACAAATTATTGCCGAACGATCTTCAGCCCGCCAAAGATTCGGCTCCATTCTCGCCGCATGCCCACACCTCCTTGGAAAAAACCGACGCCTCAATCAGGCAGCAAAACCAAATTGACCCCAGCAAGCATCGCTTGGGCTAAAGCTACGGCAAAACAAGCCGGCCGGCGCTACCCTAACCTCATCGATAATAT
Source organism: uncultured Verrucomicrobiota bacterium (assembly GCA_903856725.1). Taxonomy (GTDB): domain Bacteria; phylum Verrucomicrobiota; class Verrucomicrobiia; order Opitutales; family Opitutaceae; genus Lacunisphaera. The sequence continues at coordinate 31,524 of CAIOCT010000039.1, read as the reverse complement.
GGCGGCGGCCCGCCGCCAGCTAACGGCTGAACTCGCGCGGGATAACGCTAACGATCACCCCTAAGCTCAGCGGGCTGATCCCAGCGAAGCGCGTTGAGGCCCTAGGCCTTCAGCAAACAACACTGCTTATATTTTTTCCCGCTGCCGCAAGGACACGGTTCATTACGGCCGGGTTTAGGCACCGCCGCCTTATAGGGCGCGGGGCCAAGTCGAGCTTCCCGATTATAGAGCCACGCTCCATTGATTCGGAGAAATTCGGCCTTTTCTTGCAGTACTTTCTCCACGCCATCGTCAGTTCCGTAAGCTGAAAAATCTACAAATGCTTTGTCGGGATCGCTGCCCGTTTCATGCGCGTGCACGACTAATTTCGTCCAGAGCATCACGGGCTCACCTTCCTCCGCTACATAGGGCTTACCAGCGGTCGGCCGATGGGTCTCATGCAGAAAACGATAATCGCGCAGGACATGCGCGGTGAAACGCGCTCGCATTAACAGCTCAGCGGTGGCCGCAACCCGTGTGCCCGCGATAATTGGTTCGCAGCAATCTCCCAAATTTTTCCCACTGCCACAGGGGCAGGCAGCAGTGCGTTCTGGTTCAGGATGAGTGGTGGACAAAGTAGCCATCCCAGAGAACTAGTGGAGCCGCGGCGGCGGAAGCGAGGGGGAAATCAACCACCGTTATCGTGGTTTTGGATTTTCATTTCGGCACAACCCCCGCAGGCTGCGCGGGTCATGCTCCTGCCCCCCCTCCTTAGACTGACCGGCTTGCTTGGCCTGTTTGCTTGGACCCATTGCTTAGCGCCAGCTGCCCCGCGCCCCGCGGAGTTGGCGCCGGAGGATACTCCAGCGCAAGGGGACGAATCCTCCTCAGAAACCGCGAGCAGCGAAGGGCTCCGTCCGGTCAGTAATTGGCTCGAAGCCCAAATCGAATTAGCCCGGCGCGGCTTCTCCAGTGGCTCCATTGATGGCGTGCGCGGGGCCCAATCAGCAGCGGCTCTGCGTGCTTTCCAACGCAATGCGGGACTTGAGGAAACCGGCGAACTCAATCCCCTCACTCGCGAAAATCTTTTGCTCACCGCCGCGCCGCTGACCACGCATAATTTTAGCACCGAAGATTTAGCGGCTATTCAACCTGTGCCCGACACGTGGCTCGGCAAATCAGAGTTAGCCGCCTTGAGCCATGGAAGCGCCCTCGAGCAGATTGCGGAACATTATCATGCCAGTCCTAATTTATTAAAAAAACTCAATCCGCACCTCATTTGGAACGAGCTGCTACCGGGTGCGCTGATTCAAGTTCCGGCGGTCGCGAAAATCACTCCGAGCGGCCGAGTCGTCCGCCTACGCATCGGCTTAGCGGCCCATGAACTTGAGGCCCTTGATGAGAACGGCCGCATCCTTTTGCACTTTCCCGTCAGCATCGCGCGCAATGTCGAAAAACGTCCCGTAGGCGAATTACATGTGACGGTCGTCATCGCTGACCCTAACTACACCTTTGATCCTGTCGTATTTCCGGAATCACCCGAAGCGCAAGAGCTCGGGCGAAAATTAATTCTTCCCCCTGGCCCGAATAACCCCGTGGGGGTCGCTTGGATCGGTTTAGATCGCAGTGGCTACGGTATTCATGGCACCCCCGAACCCGAAAAAGTTGGCCGCACGGAATCCCATGGTTGCTTCCGCCTCGCCAATTGGGATGCGCGGACCCTTGTTGAACTCGCGTGGACTGGACTGCCGGTAGTCGTCGAACCCTAAGCCCCGCGTAGGTTAAAAAACAAAGGTCGCCTGCGCGCACCTGCGCTGCGCATGTGATGTCCTCATCATGCTGAACGATCATCCCGATATCCCTGCTTGTGCTGGTTGCGGAAAATGTTGCCACCTCGTCGTCGCCCTTCGCGCTGGAGACCTGGTCCCCGAAGAACTCGTCGTGGAACACGCCGGCGTACGCTGTATGGATCAACGCAGTGACGGCTCGTGCCTGGCCTTGGATTTGACTACCCGCTTGTGCACGATTTATGAAGAGCGTCCACAAACTTGCCGTGATTTTTCGCGCGGCAGCGACCTTTGTCGGAAAATCTTACGGCCAACAGCAACGCCAGTTTAGGCGTCGCCTCTCATGAAAAAGCCCACGCCTGAAATGAAACAGCGAATGTGCACGCGTAAGCGGCGCTATCGCACGCAAGGGGACGCTCTGGATGCTGCGCTTTTGGCCGGGGTCGAACGACAGCGCGCAGCCTACCGCTGCACGCTCTGCGGCCTCTGGCATTTAACGACCAGCTAGGCCGACAAATTTTCCGCCGTTTACTCTGATTAACCTCACGGTGCCATCGCGAGTAAGTGAGCGCTGCCGCGAAGGCCCACTGGGATGACCGCGAACCTTGCTTGCCTCCGGTGGGCGGAGCAGGCTGTTGTGCTAGCTGCCTTTGCCTATGCTCCGCCTGCTGCTTCCACCCAACCTAGCCAGTTCCGCCCCCCGCGACGCGATCGCGGTGCGACTCGAGCTCAACCTGACGAGTGCGCCTGCCCCAGGAATCGTCGCCGGCCTGGCCGTGCTGCAACGCCTTGGCGCCCAGCCCGCGCCAATCTCATTCCTACAACTTACCCGCGCTCAGCTAGCCGAATTAACCGAAGCCCTCGCTGGGCAGCCCGTATTTTTTTGGCTGAATCATCCGACTGAGCCCATCGCCTGGCGCGAAGCAGATCTCGTGGGGGTCGAAGAATATTTAGCCGCAACGCCCCCCCAAAAAAATGTCAGCGCGCCAGCACCCAGCCCAGTGATTAAAATGCCGTCCACTCCGCGCGAATCGGACTGGAAACCGCTGCAGGTCGACGGATCCGAACATTTTCTAGCGATCACCCTACCTTCACGCGACGCTGATAATTATCACGACATTTGGGAGCTGCTCAAGCGCACTGGTTTCACGCTCGAACCTTCCAATGGAAAATTCTGGCTACGCAATCGCCATAAGACGCTCAATTTCCTCGCAACCTACGGCACAGAATTGCGGGAAACTCACGGCGCGGAATTTACCGAAAACTTTGAGAGCAATACGGCGCATATTAAAGCCGTGAGCATGGTCGCCGCGATCAAGGAGCAAGCCGGTGATTACGACGTCACCCTCGGTCTCCAAGCCGGCAACGCCCCCGAGAATGAAATTCTCAATGCAGTTAACACGAGTCGCAGCTACATCGAAAGTGGCCGAGAAATTTTCCTCGTCGATCCAGTACGTCTCACCCAGCTGCAAGCGGCGCATCAAGCCCTCGCCGGGGCGCCTGAACCGATGGGTGGTCTCCGCCGGTCGCACCGAATCGTCCGCGCCCGTGTGGCTGAGGTGCAGGACATCCTCGCCGAAGCTGCGCCGCATTTCCAACCGCCAGCCACGTGGGTAGAGCGCAGCGTAGCGTTGCACCAACTAGCCGCCCTCAGCCCAGCTCCAGTACCGCTGGCTCTCGCAGAAATATTGCGACCCTATCAAAAACTCGGCGTCGCTTGGCTTTGGTATCTCTATGGCCAGAAATTAGGCGGGATTCTAGCGGATGAAATGGGGCTAGGTAAAACCCTCCAAGCCCTCGCGCTCCTCGCTGCTCGCCACGGCCGCGCGCCCTCCGTGCGTGGACCTGCGGCTGATCCCCGCCGGCCTTCCTTGGTGGTCTGCCCAGCCTCTTTGATGGAAAATTGGCGGCGCGAAGCGGCGCGTTTCACCCCACAGCTTGCGGTGCTCGTCCACCACGGCGACCGCCGAACGGAAGACGCCACCGCTTTCGCCCTATACGATTTAATCATCACCTCGTACGGCACCCTCACCCGCGATGCCGAACTTTTTACAGCGCAAGAATTCGACATTATTCTCGCTGACGAAGCCCAACATTTAAAAAATCGCCGCACCCAAGCCGCGCAATCATTACGGACTTTGCGGGGGCGCGGGCGCTTCCTGCTGACGGGGACGCCGTTGGAAAATTCCCTCGATGACCTGCGCGCTCTTTTTGAATACCTGATGCCGGGTTTTATTGCCGCCATTCCCGCCGGCGTGCGCGGCACCGATCGAACTTGGTTCGATGAGCGTCTGCGGGTGCAAACGGCTCCCTACATTTTACGTCGTACTAAACTCGTGGTAGCGCCCGAGCTGCCCGAAAAAATTGAGCAGACTATTTATTGTGAACTAACTCCTGATCAGGCCGCTCTCTACCGCCGCATGCAGGATAAAACAGAGCAGGAATTGTCCAAGCTCGCCGCCACGGGGGCTTCCGCGGGCACACTGCATCTCGCTGCGCTCACGCAATTGCTCCGTCTCCGTCAAATCTGCTGCGATCCACGCCTGATTCCCGAACAAACGGCTTCGAGTACTAAACTGGAAGCCTTCCGCGAGTTGCTGGCCGAAAGCATTGATGAAGGCCACCGCATGCTCGTCTTCTCACAATTCACCTCTCTTCTCGGCTTACTCCGGACCGAACTCGAAGCCCAAGGGGTGGCGTATTGCTACCTGGATGGCTCCCTCTCCACCCGAGCCCGCCAGGCCGCGGTTGATCGCTTTCAAGCCGACGAGACCATCCCGGTTTTCCTCATCTCACTCAAAGCCGGCGGCACCGGCCTTAATTTAACCGGCGCCGACGTGGTCGTGCATTACGATCCGTGGTGGAATCCGGCTGCCGAAGCTCAGGCGACTGACCGCACGCACCGCATTGGCCAAACGAAAGTTGTGACGAGCTACCGACTCATCTGCGCTCAAACCGTCGAAGAAAAAGTTCAATTACTCCAAGACACCAAGCGCGCCCTCCTTGCTGATGTATTCGAAGCCAGCGCGGCCGCGGCCGCCAAATTAAGTCTCACAGATCTCCGCGATCTGCTGAAATAACACTCTGCGCTGAGCTGCACCCGCCAGCGCAATCGGGTTGTTTGCTTGGCCTTGACCAGAAATTCCCCAACTTGGGTCTATGAAATTTATTACGACCCTCGCCTGCGCCCTGACCCTCGCACTTGCCACGACCGCCTGGGCGACCGGTACCCACCTCAAAACTGAAAAGCCATTGCGCATTGCGCAAGGAGTGGAAGTAAGCCTCACCGATTTTCTCGTGCCGCAAAAATTTACGGTGTTTGATTTTACGAGCGAATATTGCCCGCCCTGCCGCGGCTACACAGAGCCACTCCTCCATCTCCACCAACAGCGCGCTGATGTCGCCGTGATCAAAGTTGATATTAACCGGCCCGAAATTCACCGCATCGATTGGCAATCACCCGTGGCTCAACAATACGGCATGCGCTCAATTCCCCATTTTAAAGTGTACGGCCCCAAAGGCGATTTGCTAGCGGAGGGAGATGAAGCCCGCGCCATGGTGGATGGCTGGATCGCCGCACTGCCTCAATGAGCGAACGGTGCGCCCTGCCTGTAAAAATTCCTGCCCTGACTTACTATGATGATTCTTGCGCTAGTTCTTCCCGTTTTGCTGGCCACGAGCGCCGCGCCCACTAGCCCCGCTCATTTCGCCATGTCTCCTCAATCCCCAAATGCCGTCAGTGCTTTACCAGCTGATTACCCCCAAACCATCACCACAGCTCGCGCCGAGCGTGTAAAACAGCTCACCACACCAAATGGCTGGCTCACGCTCATTGGCCGCCACCTCATTTCTTCAGGAATAAATACCGTCGGATCGGCACCTGATAATTCGATCATCCTCGCAGCGGGCCCTCCTTATCTCGGTACCGTTACGCTCCATGAGGGAACCGTCACGCTCACGCCCGCCCCCAGTGCGCTTCTGACCATCAACGATCAACGCATTCAACAGCCGACCGAGTTAATTTATAAGGGGAAAACACCCACCGTGGTAGTTTTCGGCTCAGTCAATTTTTACGTGATGATGCGGGGCGACAGCCTATTTTTGCGCGTCAAAGACCGAGAGGCGGATCGGCTCAAGAATTTCGCGGGGCTCGATTATTTCTCCTTAGATCCCACCTGGCGCCTTGAGGCGACATGGATCCCCTTCGACCCACCCCATCAAGTCAACATCACCAACATGATTGGGCAGACCACTACCACCCCCGTCCCGGGCAAAGCCGTGTTCACCCGAGACGGTCGCACCTTCGAACTGTTCCCGATCGACGAGGGCGGGGCGGAACTTTTTTTCGTGATCACCGACCTCACCGCTGGCCAGGAAACTTATGGGGCCTGCCGCTTTTTGTCCGCCGCGCTTCCGCAGAACGGCAAAATCATTCTCGATTTCAACCAAGCAGAAAATCCCCCCTGCGCCTTTACCCCCTTCGCCACCTGCCCGTTGCCGCCCAAAGAAAATCGGCTCCCCATTCGCGTCACTGCCGGTGAGAAAAATTACCGCGGCGAACATCATTAAACCTCTGCCCCCACTCTAATCGATGAAAGCCCGCGACTGGGACCGCTTAGCGGCCGCCTATGAAAACGAAGTCTGTGATATTTTTGTCCGCGACCGAAAAAAAGTAATCGCTCACTGGTTGCGCGCGCGCGGCCTGCTGCGCGGCCAAAAGACATTGCTCGATATTGGCTGCGGCATCGGCTCCTTCATTAAGCAATATGGCCGCTACTTTGGTCAAAAAATAGGCACCGATCATTCGCACCGGATGCTGCAGATCGCGGCCCGCCGTTGTCAGAAATTAGCCGACTGCACCTGGCTTCAGGCGGACGTGATTGACCTCCCCAAGACCCTGCACGCTCGCGGAGATTTGGTGGTTTGCTCCAACGTCATTACCTTTGTATCGGCCAAGGCCTGCGCTCGCGCCATGCAGGAAGTTACCCGCTGCGCCCGACCGGGCGGGGCACTCTTATTTATCCTCCCCGCACTTGAGAGTCATGATGCGGTGGTCGCCCTAGAGACCGGCCGCGCGCAACCCATTCGCGGCGCCACGGCGATTGTGGCGCGCGATGACCGCAAACAGCGCTTTTACACTGCCGCTGGCGCGCGCCAATTAGCAACCCGCGCCGGGCTGCGTTCGATTACAGTACGCAAGGCGTGGTATCCATGGATTGATGAAGGCATCACCCGCGCTCCACGAGGCCACGAGTTACCGTGGGACTGGCTCGTGACAGCTCGGCGTTGATCCTGCGACTCGCGGCGGTCACCGCAGCAGCCAGCAACTATATGGAGGCTCGCCAAATGTCCGCGAGCTGTTGAATGATGCCTTATGGACAAAGCCTCTCCACGCCAGGCTGGCGTTGGTTTTATTTTTATTACGCTCGTACTTGCCGTTATCGGTTTCGGGCTGCTCATTCCCGTTCTGCCGAAATTAATTGTGCAGCTCAATGGGGGCGAAATTGCTTCAGGCTCACATGCCTATGGCTGGATCATCTGCAGCTATGCGTTGATGCAGTTTGTTTTTTCCCCCATACTGGGCGCGCTTTCTGATCGCTACGGCCGCCGCCGCATCATCCTGATCGCAACCGCGGGCTCCGCCCTTGATTATTTTATCATGGCCAACGCGCCGACGCTGGCCTGGTTTTTCGTGGCGCGCATTATCGCCGGCGCCACCGCAGGAGTACTCTCCACCGCCAACGCCTATATCGCCGACATCACGCCGCCCGAAAAGCGCGCCCAATCCTTTGGTTTGCTAGGCGCCGCTTTTGGCATCGGCTTCATCATCGGGCCCGTAGCGGGCGGACTCCTAGGCCAAATTGATATTCGATTGCCCTTCTTCGCTGCCGGCGCCTGCTCTTCGATCAACTGGCTATATGGTTATTTTGCGTTACCGGAATCGCTCAAGCCAGAGAATCGGCGCGAATTTTCTTGGGGCCGCGCTAATCCGATCGGCGCACTCTATGCCCTGAAGCGGCTCCCATCGGTACTGGGCCTCGCGGAATGCTACTTCATCATGATGCTCGCCCAGACCATGCTGCAGACCACGTGGGCGCTTTACACCGGGCATCGTTACAACTGGGGCCCCCTCGCGATCGGGCTTTCGCTCATGGCGGTCGGCGTTTTGACCGGTCTCGTCCAAGCCACCCTCGTGAAGCGGCTCGTACCCAAATGGGGTGAAACTAAATCTGTGCTCATTGGGTTCATTGCCTCCATTATCGCTTTATTCTGCTACGGCCTCGCGACCCAGGGCTGGATGGTTTATGTTATCATGATTTTCGGTTCCTGCGCCGGCATCTCCGGCCCCGCCCTTCAATCGTATATTACCAAGCATGTTCCCGCGAACGAGCAAGGGGCGGTCCAAGGTGTTTATGGCGGTCTGGCCAGTCTCGCGGGGATCCCTGGGCCCCTGTTAGGCAGCTGGAGCTTTGGTTGGGCCGTCGCCGCGGATCGACCCGCCTGGTTGGCCGGTACCCCATTTTTTTTAGGCGCGGGCATCACCCTGCTCGCCCTCTGGTTGGCGGTGCGGACTTTTCGGCAAGATGCGCGCCGCCCCGTGATCGTGCCCCCGGCGATCGCCAGTTAAAGATCCACGCGCAATCACGCTTGCCAGCGCGCACTTCGAGCCCTCTTTTTTCCCCATTCCATGGCGTCCAACTACACTGAAGCCAGCATCAAGACCCTCTCGTCCCTCGAGCACATCCGCCTCCGCCCCGGGATGTACATCGGCCGCCTCGGCAACGGCACCCACGCGGAAGATGGCATCTATGTGCTGCTGAAAGAGACCATCGATAACTCGATCGATGAGTTCATGATGGGCCAGGGCAAAAAAATAGAAATAGAGATCACCGACCGCACCGTTCGGGTGCGCGACTACGGCCGCGGCATCCCGCTCGGCAAATTAGTCGACTGCGTCTCCATCATCAACACCGGCGCGAAGTACGATTCGCAAACCTTCCAGAAAGCCGTGGGCCTGAATGGCGTCGGCCAAAAAGCGGTCAACGCCCTTTCCTTCTCCTACCTAGCGCAGGCTTTTCGCGATGAAGAAACTAAGATCGTTGAGTTCGCCCAAGGTAAATTAAAGAAAGAAACCAAGCTGGCCAAAACCGACGAGCGCAATGGCACGCTCATCGCGTTCATGCCGGACGAAGCCCTCTTCGGGAAAGATTTTAAATTTCGCCTCGAATTTATCGAGGACATGCTTTGGAACTACGCCTTTCTCAATCGGGGATTAACGCTCACGCTCAATGGGAAGTCATTTAAGTCAGAACACGGGCTCAAGGACCTCCTGACAAAAGAACTCAGCGGTGAGCCGCTTTATCCCATCATTCATCTCGAGGGGGAAGATATCGAAATCGCGCTGACCCACGGCAATCACTACGGCGAAGAATATTGGTCCTTCGTCAATGGTCAGCACACGACCATGGGCGGCACCCATCTCGCCGCTTTTCGCGAGGCCCTCGTCGAAACAGTCCGTAACCATTTCAAAAAAGACTACGATGCCGCCGATGTCCGCCAGGCTATCGACGCCGCCATTGTGGTCCGCGTCCAAGAGCCCGTGTTTGAATCGCAGACCAAGACCAAGCTCGGTTCGAACGACATCGGTCCATCCGGTCCATCGATCAAGGAATTTGTCGGTAAATTCATGCAGCAGTCGCTCGACACTTACCTGCATAAAAACCGCGAAACTGCGGAGATCATTAAGCGCAAGATTGAGGAAAATGAACACGAGCGCAAAGAACTGGCGGGCATCCGCAGCCTCGCTCGGGAACGCGCCAAAAAAGCGTCGCTGCACAATCGCAAGCTCCGCGATTGCCGCCTCCACCTCGGTGATCGCAATCCACGTGGCGAAGAAAGCACGCTCTTCATTGTCGAAGGCGATTCTGCCGCCGGCTCCCTCACCGCAACGCGCGATGTCCAAACCCAAGCCGTCTTCGCCTTGAAGGGCAAACCGCTCAACACTTACGGTCTCTCGAAGAAAGTTATCTACGAAAACGAAGAATTTCATCTCCTCCAATCGGCTCTTAATATCGAAGAAGGCTTAGATGGTTTGCGGTATAATAAAATTGTCATCGCCACCGACGCTGACGTCGACGGCATGCACATTCGCCTCTTATTGCTCTCCTTCTTCCTGCAATTCTTCCCCGATGTGATGCGCAACAACCACCTCTTCATTCTAGAAACGCCGCTCTTTCGAGTGCGCAACAAAAAGAAGACGATGTATTGTTATAACTCCGAAGAAAAACAGGCCGCTATCGAAGAGCTTGGTGCCAGCCATGAGATAACCCGATTCAAGGGTCTCGGGGAAATCTCCGCAGGTGAATTCAAAGATTTTATTGGCGAGAATATTCGTCTCGAGCCGGTCAATCTTCACCATCTTTATAGCAGCGATGAATTGCTGAGTTTCTTCATGGGAAAAAACACCCCAGAGCGGCAGGATTTCATCATCGGAAACCTCAAGATCGAGAAAGACCTCATCGAGGCATGATGCGTGTCCCTCGGCTAGCTACTGCGACCCTATGAATTCCGCCCCCGCCACCGTGCCGGTGCACCGCTGGGGCTCTCCGGGAGTCGGGGTTGCGGAATCCGATCCAGTCGCCGTTGAAGAACCGCTGGAAATTCGCGTAGCTGATCGGAGCGTGGCGGTAGTCATGCGCACGCCTGGCCATGATCGCGAACTGGCCGCCGGCTTTCTTCTCACGGAGGGAGTCATTCGCCAAGCTGATGATGTTTTGGACATTGTTCTCTGCCGCGAACAGGAGGGCGCAAACTCCGGCAACGTCGTCAACGCCCTCCTCGCCCCGACCACGCCGGTCGACTTCACCCGCTTGACCCGCCACGTGTTCAGCTCCTCCAGCTGCGGAGTTTGTGGCAAAGTCACTCTGGATGCCGTCCTCCAAAATTTTCCCCCCGTGGCCCCAGGCCCCATCTTCGCACCGACCGCACTCGCTGCCTTGCCGGCCCGACTGCGCGCGGCCCAACCGGTCTTTGCCACCACCGGCGGACTCCACGGGTGCGCCTTATTTGATGTAAAGGGTGAACTTGAAATCGTGCGTGAGGACGTCGGCCGCCACAATGCCCTTGATAAAGTACTTGGCCGAGCACTCCTCGACCGCCGTCTGCCGCTCACCAACACCGGCCTGCTTTTGAGCGGACGCCTTTCTTTCGAGCTCGTGCAAAAAGCCCTCGCGGCCGGAGTCCCGTTAGTTGCCGGTATCGGCGCCCCCTCTAGTCTGGCCATCGCTTGCGCCGAACGCGGTGGAATTACGCTGGTCGGATTTTTGCGCGCTGAGCGATTTAATATCTACACGCATGCGGAGCGGCTCGCTCGATGAAAATTGCCGCGCTGCAGCTATCGACTGGCCATAATTATTTTGGCCACCACGGCCGGCCCCCGGACGAACATCCGATGACTGCGGCGACCACCGTCGATTGTCTCGCCGGCCGCGGTTTGCGCGGTGATCGCTTTCTCGACTACAAGCCCGCCTACGCCGGACAAATCACCTTCTTTGCGGAGGAAATCCATCAAGCCCTCCTCGGCGCGCTCCAGCCCCCACCACGATCCGCCGCAGCCTATCGTCGTAATGTGATCACGCGGGGCGTCGATCTGAACCGCTTGATTGGCCAAGAATTTACCGTGCAAGGGGTTCGTTTTTTAGGGACGGCTGAATGCAAACCCTGCTACTGGATGGAACAGGCCATTGGGCCAGGGGCGGAAGCTTGGTTGCGTGATCACGGAGGGCTCCGAGCTAAAATTCTGACCGACGGGCCTCTCCACGTCGACTGCGCGACCGCCGCAGGTTTGCTCCTCGCTGGCGGCCACTCACGCCGCATGGGCACTGATAAAGCTCACCTCGATTGGCACGGTCGCCCCTTAATTGAACACCAAGCAGCCACGCTCACCGCCACCGGCGGGTGGCCACTCCTCCTCTCGTGTCGGCCAGAGCAAAGCGAGCATCTCGCCGGCTTCCAGCGAATCGAAGATCAATCGCCTGATGGCGGAGCGCTCCGCGCATTCGTAGACGCACTCAGCGCCGCGCCGGCACCTGTGCTCACCGTGTTGGCGGTCGACCTGCCGCTGGTAACCCCTGATTTTTTAGCGCGGCTAACTGGGCAAGCCCGCGATGCCGCTGTTTCCGTAATTCCGCTATGCGCAGAGCGGTATGAGCCTATGGCCGCAGCGTGGCATCAGTCTGCTCTCCCCGTGTTGCGCGCCGCACTCGCGACCGGCCAATCGTTGCAACAAGCTTGCACCCTTTTACAGACGCAAAATCTGCTCCAACCGTATCGAGTCACCTCGGACGAACGAGCGCTGTTGACCAACCTCAATTCGCCGAGCGACCGCTTGACGCTGCCCGCTGACCCTTCCTACGCTCAACGCACCACTTTCCCTAATGGCTAAACGCAAGTCCTCCAAAAACTCCGACCAGCCCGAATTGCCGCTCGACAGCACCGCAGTGCCCACCCCCACGAATCCAGGGCGAAAGACTGAGCCGCGCTCAGAACCAAAAGCAGCCGTGGCCGCACCCAGCGCCAATCGCGATCCCGCAGCAGAAACCGCGGCGATCGAGCCCCCCCCACCGCGCAAGAAAGGCCAAAAGGTACAGGACGATAAAGCGCCGTTAGCCCAACATTACCGCAACTGGTTTCTCGAGTACGCGAGCTACGTAATCCTTGATCGTGCTGTTCCGCATATTGATGACGGCTTGAAACCCGTGCAGCGTCGCATCCTCCACACTTTGTGGGAAATGGATGATGGTCGTTTTCACAAGGTAGCAAATGTGGTCGGTCGCACCATGGCCTTTCACCCCCATGGCGATGCTTCGATCGGGGCCGCCCTCGTCGCGATCGGTCAACGTGCCTTCCTGATCGAGCCACAAGGTAATTATGGTAATATGCTGACTGGCGATGAGGCCGCCGCACCCCGTTATATTGAAGCGCGGCTAACGCCCTTCGCAAAGGATGTACTCTTTAATCCTAAGACCACCACTTGGCAGCTCAGCTATGACGGCCGCGCCAAAGAACCCGTCACCCTACCAGCCAAATTCCCTATCGTGCTCCTCGAGGGCGCCGAGGGTATCGCCGTAGGACTCGCGACCAAAATTCTGCCGCATAATTTCAACGATCTGTGCCGCGCAGCGATTAATCATCTTCAGGGAAAAACTTTCCGCATCTTCCCTGATTTCCCGACCGGTGGCGTAGCCGATTTCTCTGAATACAACGATGGCGAACGCGGCGGTAAGGTTAAAGTTCGCGCCCAAATTGAAGTGCGTAGTAAAAATCTGCTGGCCATCACGCAGCTCCCATTCGGCGCGACGACCGAAACGTTAATCGAGTCGATCCTCTCTGCTAACGCTAAGGGAAAAATTAAGATTAAGCACGTCGATGATAACACTGCCGATGCCGTGGAGATTCTCGTCCATTTGCCCGCCGGGAGCGATCCCGAGCAAATTATTCAGCAGCTTTATGTTTTCACTAACTGCCAAATGCAGCTCAACCCCGCCGCTTGCGTCATTGAAAATGACAAGCCGCAATTTCTCGGCGTTCGCGAAATCCTGAAACGCAGCGCGGAGAAAACTAAAGCGCTGCTCAAACTGGAATTGGAAATCAAACTCGCCGAACTCGATCAGCAGTGGCACTGGGACTCCCTTGAGCGCATCTTTATCGAAGAGCGTATTTACCGCCTCATTGAAAAATCAAAAACGTGGGAAAGCGTGCTCGCCGAAATTCGCGGTGGCCTCCAACCATTTATAAAACAACTCCGCCGGGCGGTCACCGATGAGGATATCACGCGCCTCACAGAAATTCGTATCAAACGAATTTCCGCCTATAATCGCTTTCAAGCGGATGAGGCCCTCAAGAAAATTGAAACGGGCATGCAGGAAACGAAGGCTAATCTCAAGAATCTCACGGCGTACGCCGTGGCCTGGTTCGAGATGCTTCAGGAAAAATACGGCAAGGGCCTCAAGCGCCGCACCAGCTACGATGAGATTGCGCAAATTGACGCCTCTGAAGTCGTGTCGGCTAATCAGCGCCTCTACGTCAATCGCGAGGATGGCTTTATCGGCCTGAATTGGCGGCAACACGAATTCGTACAGGAGTGCACGATTCTCGACAGCGTGCTCACGCTCATGGCTGATGGGGGCCTTAAAGTCTCCAAAGTAGCCGATAAAATTTTCATGGGACGCGAAATCGTGCACGTAGCGGTATTTCCGAAGGACGGCGATACGGCGTTCTACACCATGATTTATCAGGACAAGGAATCGGGCAAAGCCTTCGCCAAGAAATTCCAAATTGGCGGACTCTCCCGTGATAAACTCTACCCACTCGTCAAAAGCGAAGGCTCCCGCGTGCTTTATCTTGAAGTCAGCGCTCAGGAGAAATTGATGCCAAAAACCGTGCGCATTGCTCTGGATGGTCGCAGCGGTGCGCGCATTCGTGAATTTGATTTTGACCTGACCGCCGTACCGGTGAGCACGCGAACGGCCAAAGGCCTCACCATTACGAAGTGGAATATTAAAGAAGTTAAGCGCGTCGATCTCGCCCTGAAATAGCTTCGCGAGTCGGCAAATTCCGCCTACTGAAACACAAGGCATGCGCGGTCGCCCCCTCTCGGGGGTGTATACTGGTAGCATGAAAACATTTCTTGTGCCTGTGGATTTCTCTCCGGTCTCTGACCTGATCATCGATGCCGCCGTCAATTTTGCCCGCGCCTTTAAGGGTCAGGTCGTCTTGCTGCACGTCATTCAACCCCCGATTATCACCAGCGAATACGCGCTCCCACTCGAAGCGGTCCAAGCGACCATTCAAGCGAGCGAAAAAGCTGCTGCGACCCACTTTCGCGCTGCCCTCGAAATATTCCGCCAAGCCGGCGTCACCGCCACCTCGGTTATCCAACAAGGCCCACCCGTCTACGCCATCCTGGAGGAAGCGAGCAAACGGAAAGCCGATTTCATTATCATGGGCTCACACGGCCACGGAAAACTCTATGATTTGCTCGTCGGCAGCACCGCGAGTGGCGTACTCAAAGGCGCCAGCTGCGGAGTCATTGTTATGCCGTCGGCCGATAAATTGAACTAATTGTCGGTAATTAGTCTCCGAACACAATCCCTTGAGCCAGCGGCAAGGTGGCGGAATAGTTAATCGTCGCAGTCTGGCGTCGCATGTAAGCTTGCCAAGCATCCGACCCGCTTTCGCGACCACCCCCGGTTTCCTTCTCACCCCCGAAGGCTCCGCCAATCTCGGCTCCACTGGTGCCAAGATTAACATTGGCGATCCCACAATCACTGCCCCGAGCTGATAAAAATTTCTCTGCCTCACGCAGATCCGTCGTGAAGATCGCTGAACTCAAGCCCTGCGGCACGCCGTTCTGTAGCGCAATCGCTTCGTCTAAGGTGCGGTAACTCAAAATATATAAAAGCGGGGCAAAGGTTTCCTGCTGCACCACTGGCCATTCATTTTTTGCCTCAGCAATACAGGGCATCACATACAATCCACCCGGATACGCTTCCCCTTTTAATCGTTGGCCGCCAAATAATATCTTACCGCCGCGCTTTTTTATTTCTGCGACCGCCTTCAGCATGGCCTGCACCGCTCGCCCATCGATGAGCGGGCCAACTAAATGATCCGAACCAAGCGGATTGCCGATCGCTAACTGTTGATAAGCGGCGACCAGCGCGGCTACGAAACTCGGCTTAATTGACTCATGGATAATCAACCGCCGCGTACTGGTACAACGCTGACCAGCCGTACCTACGGCCCCAAAAAGAATGCCGCGCAGCGCCAATTTGAGATCGGCCGAGGGAGCGACAATAATGGCATTATTGCCCCCGAGCTCAAGGAGCGCGCGACCAAAACGTTGCGCGAGGACCGCGCCCACACGCCGCCCCATCGCCGTTGAGCCAGTGGCGGAAACCAGCGGCAAGCGGCGATCATGCGTCAGGAGTTCCCCGATGGATGGACCGGCGCCAATCACGAGCGAAAATATGGCGGGATCCACGCCATTGGCCCGGCAAACTTTTTCAGCGATTTTAACGCAGGCGATCGCCGTCAGCGGAGTTTTTTCCGAGGGCTTCCACACGGTGGCGTCCCCACAAGTGACCGCCAGAGCACTGTTCCAAGCCCACACCGCGACTGGAAAATTGAATGCTGAAATAATCCCAACTACGCCGAGTGGTTGCCACTGCTCCATCATACGATGCTCGGCGCGCTCGGAGGCGATGGTCAGACCGTGTAATTGGCGGGATAAACCCGTCGCAAAATCACAAATGTCGATCATCTCCTGCACCTCGCCCCCACCTTCAGCTAAAATCTTGCCGGTCTCCAACGTGACGAGTTGCCCGAGCTCAGTCTTCAGCTGACGCAGTGCGTTGCCGAGCTGGCGGACGATGTCGCCGCGCTTCGGCGCCGGCACACTACGCCACTCAAGAAAAGCTTTTTGGGCTGCCGCTACAGTTCGCTCATAATCAGCGGGCGTTGCGGATCGCACTCGGCCCAGCCGGGAGCCATCAATGGGCGAATACTTATCAAGCACGGCGCCCCCGCCGCTCCAACCCCCAGAGAAAACACCCGCGTTGGCCCCTTTTAACGAAAGTCCCAGTTTCGGAAAGATCACCTTGGCAACGGACGAGACGCTGGTGGATTTGGCAGTCATGTTGACTCATGGTTGCAGGAAGGCCGCCGCGCCGGCCACTAAAATTTACGACCAGGGCGAGGGGCGATCGTATTACATCCCCCCCAGCACGGGCGCCCGAACGCCCTATTCCTATAACGGCAACTTCTGCCCTAAGGTAGCATTTAGCAAATACCCTAACCTTTGCAGCGCAGGCTCGCAAAATTCGCGCCTTAATTATAATTAATACCCGAATCATATGAGCGCCACCCCGCCGCCTTCAGCCCTGCGTCAACTCGCCACTCGCCTCACTGGTGAGCTTCACATCGACGCCACGATGCGGGCCATCTATGCGACCGACTCCTCGGAATATCAGGCCCACCCCGTCGCAGTAGCCCTCCCCAAAACTGAAACTGACTTGCGCGAGCTCATTACCTTTGCGCGCGAACATCACTTAGGACTCATCCCTCGCACCGCGGGCACCTCCCTCGCCGGTCAAGTGGTGGGGGAAGGCCTCGTGGTCGATGTGGGTCGCCACCTCAACCAGATCATCTCGATCGATGCCGCCCAGCGCCGCGTTCGCGTGCAACCGGGCGTCGTACGCAATGAGCTGAATCTTGCCCTGAAGTCCCACGGCCTTTTTTTCACCCCCGAAACCTCCACCGCCAACCGTGCGATGATCGGTGGCATGGTAGGCAATAATTCCTGCGGCGCCAATTCCATCGTCTACGGCACCACACGCGAGCATCTCATCTCTACCCGCGGCTTCCTCAGCGATGGCTCCGCCGTCACCTTTGGCCCGCTCACGCCAGCGGAATTTGCCGCCAAATGCGCCGGCCCCGCCACCCTCGAGACCAAGATTTACCGCACGGTGCGCGACCTTCTCGGCGACGACGCGAATCGTCAGCTCATTCGCGATCATTATCCCAAACCGACCGTCACGCGCCGCAACACCGGCTATGCTCTCGACCGCTTGATGGCCTGCCAAGTGTTTGACCCGACTTCCGCTCAGCCGTTCAACCTCTGCCAATTGCTGGCCGGTTCTGAAGGCACCCTTTTTCTCGGCGTCGAATTTGAACTCAATGTCGAGCCGCTGCCCCCGCCGGGAGCGCTGATGTGCGCCCACTTTGCAACGATTCAGGATTCGCTCCACGCCACCTTGATCGCGATGCGCCACCGGCCCTTCGGCTGTGAACTCATCGACCGCCATATTCTAGAATGCACTAAAGCTAATCTCGAACAGGCTAAAAATCGCTTCTTCGTTGAAGGCGATCCGGGCGCAGTGCTGGTAATTGAAATCCGAGCCGAGCAACGAACGGCCATTGAAGCCACCATGCGGACGCTCGAAACAGAACTTCGCGCCGCAGGTCTAGGCTACGCCTTCCCCGTGCTCTGGGGTGACGATGCTAATAAAGTTTGGGACCTGCGCCGAGCGGGTCAGGGCTTAATGATGAATGTGCCCGGCGATGCTAAACCGCGCGAGGTCGTAGAAGATACCGCTGTCGCGGTGGAGGATTTGCCCGCCTACATCGCCGAGTTCGATGCGCTCATGCGCGACAAATACGGCATCAGCAGCGTTTACTACGCTCACGCCGGCGCCGGTGAGCTCCACACGCGACCCCTCTTTGATCTTAAGACCCCTGAGGGCATGCGCTTTTTCCGGGGCATTGCGACTGATGTCGCCGCCCTCGTTAAAAAATATCGCGGCTCCCTCTCGGGCGAACACGGCGATGGCCGCCTCCGCGGCGAGTTCATCCCCTTCATGGTCGGGCCAGAATGTTACGCGATGATGCGGCGCATCAAAGAAACCTTCGATCCCCACGGCGTGCTCAATCCTGGGAAAATTATTGATACCCCGCCGATGGATACGTCACTGCGCCACGGGCCCGACCACCCCACGCCAGAATATAAAACGATTTTTAACTTCAGCGCTGCGCACGGGGTCCTTCGCGCCGCCGAGAAATGCAACGGCGTCGGTGAATGCCGGAAATCCCACCTCATGGGTGGCACCATGTGCCCCAGTTACATGGCGACCCGCAACGAACAAGACACCACGCGCGCGCGCGCGAACATGCTTCGCCAGGTGCTCACCGAGGCCCGCGAGGGCATGAACGCATGGGACAACGAACAGGTGAAGAGCGTCATGGACCTCTGCCTCTCCTGCAAAGCCTGCAAATCCGAATGCCCGTCCAATGTTGACGTCGCTCGCCTCAAAGCTGAATGGCAACAACACTATTACGATGCCAACGGCGTACCGCTGCGCTCCCGCCTCGTCGCCGGCTTCACTGCCTCCATGCGGCTAGCATCGCTCGCACCATCCCTCTATAATTGGGCCGTCACCAGCCCCATCGTTTCAAAATGGATTAAACGCTTTGCGGGCTTCGCCACTCAACGCAGCCTCCCGACATTACATGCGACCACGCTCGCTGCTTGGCACGCCCAACATGCGAATAAAAACGAGAATGCTGACGTTGCTCTAGCCGCGAGTCGCGAAACTAATTCCCTGGTTAATTCCAACCACTTCCCGAATGGTCGTGTTTATCTTTTCTGTGACGAATTCACGAACTACAACGACACGCCCGTCGGCATCAAGGCAGTCCAATTACTCAATCGCCTCGGCTACGAAGTAATTATTCCCCACCACGTCGAGAGTGGCCGCGCTCACTTATCTAAAGGACTCGTGCGGGCCGCCCAAAAACTGGCGATTCGTAACGTTGAGTTGTTGCAGAATATCATCACGGAAAGCACCCCTCTCATCGGCCTCGAGCCGTCCTGCATTCTCGGCTTCCGCGACGAATATCCGGACCTTGTGCCTGAGCATCTGCGAGCCACCGCCCAGGCCCTAGCTAAAAATGCGCTGCTCATTGATGAATTTATCGCGCGTGAAGCCGAGGCCGGTCGCATCAATCGCGCCGCTTTCACCACGCGGCCGCAAGCCATCACCCTCCACGGTCATTGTCACCAAAAGGCGCTCTCGTCTCTCACCCCGACGGTAAAAATGCTCGAGCTGGCGGCAGGGCATACGGTGACCGTCATTCCTTCTGGCTGCTGCGGCATGGCCGGCTCCTTCGGTTATGAAACAGAGCACTTTCAAGTCTCTCAACAAATTGGCGAACTCGTGCTGTTCCCTGCGGTGCGCGCAGCGGCGGCCGACACCCTCGTCGCCGCCCCAGGCACGAGCTGTCGGCACCAAATTAAAGACGGCACCGGTCGCGTGGCTCTGCACCCGATAGAAATTTTACACGCGGCGCTTTTAGAAAGATAATTTTCGCCCAGCCCGCACTTCTGTAGTCTTTCTTTTTTCTTCTTTTTGTGCCTTCTGGAGTCGCATGAATGTCGACTATGCTGCCCGCCGTGCCCGCATCGCCCCCGCGCTGAGTTTGACTAACGAAATTCTCTTGGTCGGGGCTGGTTCTCCTTTAGCCAAACCGGAGATAAGTGACGCAATGCTGCCCTTCATCGCTCATCAGGAATATTATTACCTGACCGGTCTCGCCGATGCGAGCGGCGGCATCATCGCTTACGATCCGGCCTCCGGCTGGATTTCTTTCGTCCCCACGGTAACCGAGACCGAGCAAATCTGGGAAGGCCGCCAGCAATTACCCGGCGAACCCCTCGCGAAATTTCCCGCATGGCTGGAAGCTCGGGCAAGTCGACAAGTTGTCATGCTCGGCGCTCCCGTGGCAGGCGTGCGCAGCGATGCCACGCGCACAGCCGCGGTCCGCGCCGCCTACCAACATGCGCGCCGACCAAAGGAGCTGGCCGAAATTAATTTAATGCGACGCTGCGCCAGCGCCACAACGGCCGGCTACGCGGCCATCCAGTCTCTCATTCGTCCGGGCGTGAGTGAACGCCGCCTCCAAATTGAACTCGAAGCGGAATATTTCCGCCACGGAGCTCAAGTTACCGGCTACGACAGCATTATTGGCAGCGGACCCAACGCGGCGGTTTTTCATGGCGCCCCCTCCGCCCGCGTTGCCCAAGCGGGAGAATTTATTCTGATCGACTCCGGGGCCCAACTCGATCGCTACGTCATCGACGTCACGCGCACCTACATCGCCGGCGAACCGAGTGCGTTCCAGCGGGATCTTTATCAGAATGTACTGAACGCAGAATTACGCGCGATCGATCGCTGCCGCCCTGGCGCGGAGTGGAAAGACATTCATTTTGGCGCCGCCGTCGATTTGATCGATGGCCTCATTACCATGGGCCTGATGAAGGGCTCGGCAACTGCACTCATCGAACAAGAAGCGCACATGCTCTTCTTTCCGCACGGCATCGGTCATATGCTCGGCCTCGGCGTGCGCGACGCGAGTGGCTTGGAACCGGGCCGAATAAAAGATCCGCGCCCCTGCCTCGCCAGTTTGCGGCAGGATCTTATTTTGCGCACCGGCTATATCGTCACGATTGAGCCCGGGCTCTATTTCATCCCCGCCTTGCTAAATGATCGCGCCCGTCGAGAAAAATATCGCGACTGCGTTAACTGGCCGCTCGCGGAAAAATGCCTCGGACTGGGTGGCGTGCGCCTCGAGGACAATTTATTAGTCACCGCAGCTGCCCCCGAAAATTTGACGGCAGCAATTCCCAAGACCCTGATCCCAGCGGGGTGCTAACGAGAGCGAGCGATTCGCCGCTCGTGCTTATTTACGCTGGTCGCGTTGAAAACGGTAAACCGTTTTCAACATCTGCAAGGCCAGCCAGAACACCCCTGCCATGCAACCCGCGGCGAGACTGCCCCACAGCTTGATCATCGCAGGGTCGTTGGAAGGTACATGCGAATTCACGAGCCAATAAAAAATACTGAACGCAATCGCGGTCAGTCCCAAATCGAGGAGCAGATTAACGAGAGAGAATGGTTTTTTCGCAGAAGTGGCCATGCAGGAAAAAGAAGGAGCCGACGGTGGTTTGTCGAACTGAATTTGCGCCCTAAGCTCAAACCTCAATAATCTCGTCCTTGCGGCGGTGCTTCAGCGAGGCGGCCACGAGAATCGCTACTTCATAGAGCACAATCAGGGGCAGCGCAAAGAGTGATTGGTTAATGGGATCGGGCGTCGGCGTGATCACCGCAGCGATAATAAAGATGATGACAATAGCGTGCCTCCGATATTTGCGCAGCGTCGCTACCTCGACAAAACCCATGTAGACCGCCAACACGATCAAGAGCGGAAATTCAAAAGCGGCGCCCATTCCGAGCACGAGCCACATCAGCAAACTATAATAGCGATCTGCCGTCCAGAGCACCGTGTAGCCCATTAATTGATTCAGTTCATAAGCGACCCGAATCGTGCTGGGCGTAATCAAAAAATAGCCAAAAGAAGCGCCGCCCAAAAAGAGCAACAACGCTGAACAGCAAGTCGGGAGCAGGACCTTGAGCTCTCGTTTCGTGAGCGCTGGGGCAATAAACTGACCGACAAAGAATAATATAAACGGCAGCGAAAGCACCAAGCCGCCGATGAGACAGATATCGATGATAACGCTAAACACGCCCATCGGACTATTAGTCACGAGTTCGGTGTTCATCTTGGGGTAGTCGTGCTTAACCCGCTCCAGCGGCCAACTGAGCACCTTGGCAAAATCATCGACCCAATACGCAATCAGCGTCACGAAGCCGCCAAAGACAACGGCGCTCTTGACCAGCGTCATGCGCAAATCTTCGAGATGCTCGAGAAAGCCCATTGGTTTGCGGGCACCCTCTGCAGCCGCCGGCGTTGGCTCGTTCTCGGGAGAACCGCCTTCATGGTATTCGTCAATAGGTACTTCGTCGCTCACGCGCCTGACCTGCAAACAGTTTTGGCCCTCGTCGGCAATCTCCGTATTTCTTTGCCCACGGGAGTCTAACAAAACCAAGCGGCCCTCACACGTTTACCCCACTCTACCGAGCACCCCCAGCAGCAGCCAAGGCGTAATAGCCCCACCCTCCATTTCGCCCGCCTCCATCATTGACACCCCTGCACCCAACCTTTGCGATGGTGGCCCTTTCGTCCTTTTTTCACTTATCAACATGGCCAAGAAATCCACTGCTAAGAAGTCCGCGGGCAAAAAGTCCGCTTCCAAGAAACCCGCCCCTAAATCCGCCGCCAAAGGCAAAGCGCTCAAATGCGTCTACTCTTGGGGCGCCGGCAAGGCCGATGGCAATGGTTCTATGAAGAACCTCCTCGGCGGCAAGGGCGCCAATCTCGCCGAAATGACCCGTATCGGTCTGCCGGTGCCTCCTGGCTTCACTATCACGACAGAGGTTTGTACCTATTTTTACGCGAATAAGCGCACCTATCCAGCTTCACTCCAGGCCCAAATGGAAGCCGGCGTAAAGAACATGGAGAAAATCATGGGCTATAAGTTCGGTGACTCCACTGGCTTCCCCCTCCTCGTAGCCGTGCGCTCAGGCGCTCGCGACTCCATGCCAGGCATGATGGACACAATCCTCAACCTTGGTCTTAACGATCAAACGGTTCTCTCCCTCGCCGCCGCTACTAAGAACGAGCGCTTTGCTTGGGATTGCTATCGCCGCTTTATTCAAATGTACGGCGACGTCGTCATCGGAGTGCAGAAGCGTGAAGGCGAAGACCACGATCCGTTCGAGACGGTCATCCATGGTTTCAAACACGAAAAATATCACGGCGACATCGAGGACTCCAAACTCACCGCCGCCGACCAACAGGAGCTCGTCCGCCGCTTTAAGGCCCTCGTCCATGATCGCACAGGGAAAAACTTCCCGAACAATCCGTGGGACCAACTCCGCGGCGCCGCTGGCGCAGTCTTCGGTAGCTGGATGAACGATCGCGCTAAAGTTTACCGCGCCAAATACGGCATTCCCTCCGAATGGGGTACCGCGGTTAACGTCCAAGCCATGGTTTATGGCAACACGGGCGACACCTCAGGCTCCGGCGTGGCGTTCACTCGCAACCCTGCCAACGGCACCAACGAATTCTACGGTGAGTTCCTGATCAACGCCCAGGGCGAAGACGTCGTCGCTGGCGTGCGCACCCCTGAGCCTGTGGCCGACCTCAAGGCCCAGATGCCAAAATCTTACGCAGAGCTCATGAAGGTTCGCGCGATTCTTGAGAAACACTTCAAGGATGTGCAGGACATCGAATTCACGATTCAGGAAGGCAAGCTATTCATGCTGCAGACGCGCAATGGCAAGCGGACCGCGATGGCTGCTCTTAAATTCTCCATCGATATGGTGAAGGAGAAGCTCATCAACTGGCAAACCGCCATCCTGCGCAATCCCGCGGACCAACTCGAGCAGCTCCTCGCGCCGGTGTTCAATCTGGCGGAAGTGAAAAAAGCTCAAGTGATTGCTACCGGTTTACCCGCCGGCCCTGGCGCCGCTACCGGTCAAATCTACTTCAACGCTGATCGCGCTGTCATCGCAGCCGAGAAGGGCGAAAAAGTCCTCCTTGTTCGCGTCGAAACCTCACCCGAGGATTTGCGCGGCATGATTGCTGCCGAAGGTATTCTGACCGCACGCGGTGGGGTCTCTTCCCACGCCGCCCTCGTCGCTCGCCAAATGGGCAAAGTGTGCGTCTGCGGAGCAGCTGCGCTCCAAGTCGATTACGACAAGAAGACTGTAACCGTCGAAGGCACCACGTACGCTGAAGGAGATTTCCTCTCCATCGACGGCACGATCGGCACCGTTTACGCCGGCAAAATTCCCACCGCTCCTTCCGAAATCATCGCGGGCCTACTCCACGACGACAAAGAGGCGCAGGCCACGGAGAAATTCAAGAGCTACGTCCAGCTCATGAAGTGGTGCGCCCAAGCCACCAAACTCCAAGTCCGCACCAACGCCGATACCCCCGAGCAAGCCCAGAACGCCATGGCCTTCGGGGCTGTGGGCATCGGCCTGACCCGCACTGAACACATGTTCTTCGAGGGCAATCGCATCGATGTCATGCGTGAAATGATCCTCGCCGGTAACTTGGCTGATCGCCAAGCGGCCCTCGCGAAACTGCTCCCTTATCAACGCGAAGATTTCTACGGAATCTTCAAAGCGCTGAAAGGATTCCCGGCCACCATTCGTTTCCTCGACCCACCACTCCACGAGTTCTTGCCGAACTCCAAGGAGTCGCAGATGGATCTCGCGCGGAAACTCAATATTCCCGTGGAGAAAATCATTCAGCGTGTTCACGAGCTGCATGAATTTAATCCCATGCTCGGCTTCCGCGGCTGTCGTCTCGGGATCAAGTATCCTGAGATCACTGCGATGCAG
Organism: uncultured Verrucomicrobiota bacterium; assembly: GCA_903856725.1. GTDB lineage: Bacteria > Verrucomicrobiota > Verrucomicrobiia > Opitutales > Opitutaceae > Lacunisphaera. Next base: position 6,893 of record CAIOCT010000039.1, on the reverse strand, counting down.
GCCCGCGCCGTTCTCGAAGCGGCTGCTGACGCCACCAAGGACGGCTACAAAGCCAAGCCCGAGATCATGATCCCACTCGTGGGCTTCAAGAAGGAACTCGATCTGCAAACCGCCCTGGTGCACGAAGTCGCCGCCGCGGTTATGGCTGAAAAGAAAGTCAAGATCGCCTACACGGTGGGCACCATGATCGAGATTCCCCGGGGCGCACTGACCGCTGACGAAATCGCGCAGACTGCTGAATTCTTCAGTTTCGGCACCAACGATCTCACGCAGACCTGCCTCGGCATGTCGCGCGATGACTCCGGTTCCTTCCTCGGCGCTTATCAAGAGACCGAGATCATGAAGAAGAATCCCTTCGCCTCGATCGACCAGACTGGCGTGGGCCAGCTGATGGAAATCGCCATCAAGAAAGGCCGTTCCACTCGTCCCGATATCAAGCTTGGGATCTGCGGTGAACACGGTGGTGACCCGGACTCGGTAAAGTTCTGCCACAAGCTCGGTCTTAGCTACGTGTCCTGCTCGCCTTATCGCGTGCCGGTCGCCCGCCTCGCCGCCGCCCAAGCGGCGATTGCCGATCTGAAGAAGTAAGCCAACACCCGTTCACTTACGAGGCCCCGGCGAACAACCGGGGCTTTTTTCTGCCACCGCGCAGACGGTGCGGCTCGGGTGGTCAGTGCCAGCAGCGAGGCCCGCAAACAAGATTGCCAGTCGTCGCAAATTCTTCTCCGCTCTTTCTATCGGGCCGCCACTCTTATGAAGAAACGTGCCCAGATGATTCCTGCCGTCACCGTCGCGGCCTGCATTTTTACCATCCGCGGGCAGAAGGTAATCCTCGATTCCGACCTCGCCGCCATCTACGGCGTCACCCCGAAGCGACTCAACGAGCAGGTGAAACGCAACCCCAGACGTTTTCCGCCTGATTTTGTGTTCCAGTTAACAAAAGAGGAACATGCCGTTTTAAAGTCGCAAATTGCGATCGCAAAACTTGGAAACTTGAGGTCGCAAATTGCGACCTCAAGTTCTGGCTACGGCGGGCGCCGGTTTCTTCCCTATGCCTTCACCGAAAACGGTGCCGTCATGGCCGCCAACGTCCTCAACAGCCCGCAAGCCGTGCGCATGAGTGTCTTTGTCATCCGGGCGTTCGTGCAAATGCGCGAGCTACTCTCAGGTTCAAAGGAACTGGCGGCCGAGCTCAAGAAACTCGAAGCCAAGCTCAGTGCTCGGCTCGATGGACACGAAGTTGCGATCGTTGAAGTGCTCCGCCGCATCATGGAACTGCTCGATCCGCCCCCCGCTCCGCCCGTGCAGGAAAAGTCCATGGGCTTTCATACTCTGCTAAAACCGCCAGCGAAGAAGTAGCCCGTCGGCCGAGCACGGTGCGCTGGGGAATGATCACGCCATGACTCTTGGCCAGGGAGCGAAATCAAATTTCGTCAGGCTGATCGCCACTTGTTTCGCCGACAACGCTGACGTGGCCCCGTGCGCGCAGGGCTAGGGTGGCGCCTCGCAGCTGAGGTGGTGATGCGGCGATCCGACCAGAAGCGCGCCCGCTCACGCGGCACCGGTAGAGCCGGCGCGGGCGGAGGCTTGCGCTTGGCAGGGATGATTACCCCGGCGCGCAGCGTGGAAGACCCTTTCACCTTGCCGCGGTGTCGTGCCCGGGATTGGCCATTCAGAGTCCATCATCCAGCACTATTCTTTTGCATTTTTTGCGCTTGTTGTGGCCAATCTTTGTCGCACTGCCTTTTCTTAAACTCCCTTTCTCCCCATGCGCCGTTTCCTTTTCGTTTTCCTGCTCTTGCTCTCTTTCACGGCTTGCGCTGCGAGCAGCGCCCCAGCCCTGCTTGCTCACCAGCGCGTGCTTGTCCTCGGGGATAGCATCACCCAGGACGGCCGCTATGTGTCCTATCTCGAATATTACCTGCAGCGTTTTGCACCCGATACGCACAGCGATCTCATCAGCATTGGTCTTTCGAGTGAGACGCTTTCTGGCTTAACTGAACCCGATCATCCCGCTCCCCGCCCCTGCCTCTTCGATCGACTGGATCGCGCGCTGGAGTTAGTTAAACCGCAAGTCGTCTTAGCCTGCTACGGCATGAACGATGGCATCTATCATCCAGCCTCCCCCGAGCGACTGGCCGCCTTTACTCACGGGCTCAGCCGACTGATCGATAAAGTTCAGGCAATCGGCGCTGAACTCGTGCTCATCACGCCACCAGTTTTTGATACCCTTCCGATCAACGCCCGCACGGTCAGTAGCACCGCTCCAGAATTTGGTTACAAACATCCCTATAATAATTACGACGATGTGCTGGCAGGATTTGCCGCCGCGGAAATCGCCCAGCAAGCGCCTCATGTGAGAGTCATTGATCTTCACCAAGCAATGCGCGCAGCGCTGACTGCTGCCCGCGTTCTCGATCCGGCTTTTACTTACAGCCCCGATGGCGTGCACCCCAATGAAGCTGGCCACTTACTCATGGCGCGCACGCTCGCCACTGGCCTAGGCCTCACGCTGCCCGAGACGACGGCAGCCGTCGAACTGCCAGCACTCACCGCCGATCCTCGCTTTGCCCTGATCCGTGATCGTCGCGCCCTGCGCTCAGAAGCTTGGCTGCCTTATATTGGTTACACGAATGGCAAGACCTACCATTCCGCCTCCGTGGCTGCCACCGAACGCGTCGTGGCTCGCCTGCAAGTCGCCATTGATACACCCCCCGCCGAATAATTTATTAAGCCCGCAGAATAAATCATAGATCAAGCTCGACCAGCTCGCGCGAACGTTAACCCCGATTCAATTTCATGAATTTCCCTTTTAATATAATTGGTTGTGGCTTGCTGGCACTGACGGCGACCGCCGCTCTTTCGGGAGCGCCCGTCATGCGGCTGGAAGCCACGGCCGAAACGCAAACTGTCAGTTTTATCAGCTGGGACACCGAGGGCGGCGATCGCCTCAAACAAAACCTCCTACGTTCACCAATTACTCATTGCACCGCGACCGTCGATCACGATGGCGGATTTTCCCTCACGCTCACGGCGGCGGAATTGCACCTGCCGTTCGATCCGCGGGTCACGTCCACGTGCATCATTCCCGCTCGCTGGAATGATGATGGCAGCTTCGAACTCCCCGCGATCATCAACGCACCTGACTTTGGAGCGATGACCCTCACGCCAGTCAACGGTGCGCCCATCACCGGACGGTTCGAAGGCAGCCGAAAAGACAAAATAGCAGATATTATTCTCCATGGTGCCGCCGGCACGGCGCTCGCTTTTAAACCCCTCATTCTAGCCGCACCCGCCGGTTTAAAAGACTCCTCGCTCTGGCCCCAAGCGCGCCGCGGTTGGCTTAATATCATCCAACCGACCTCACAATGGGGCGAACAGGGCCGCCCCTTCAGCGCTCCACCCGGGATGCTCGGTAATAATGTGATTAGCGACCCCGCGAGTTGCTCGCTATGGTTCTATGCTGATCAAGCCTTGTTTATACCCGTGCCCGCACCGGGCGTCTCCCTCATGCCTTTGGTGCGCCGAACGATTGAATACTGGCTCGATACCAAAATGCTCCGCGACGCCGCAGGCCATGAAACGGGCGAGCTCATCTGCTACTGGAACTTCGCCAACTTTCTCGACGCCAATGCGGGCCCCCTGATTGCCGCTTGGGATTATGTCGAAGCCACGGAAGATCGTACCTGGTTGGCTAAAAAAATCACGCGCCTCGAGCTCGTCGCCGATTTCCTGATTCGCCGCGATGTGGACAATGATGGCCTGATCGAGGCCACCCAAAGCGGTAATCTGCATACGCTCAAACAACCCAATCGCTCTTGCGCTTGGTGGGATGCGCTCAACTGCGGGCATAAAGATGCGTACACCAACGCGCTCATCTACCGGGCTTTCCGCTGTCTCGCCGATCTCGAAAAACAACTGCACCGCGACGCCCAAGCGCAGATTTATAGCGCTCGCGCCGATCGGCTCAAGGCCGCCTATTTTAAAACTCTTTATAATGAACAAACGGGTTTGCTCGCTTGGTGGCGCAGCGCCGATGGCCAGTTGCATGATTACGCTTCGCCCACGACCTGTGGCCTGGCGATTAGCTATGGACTCGTGCCAGCCGACCGCGCCCGCGACATGCTCGACCGCCTCTGGCTAAAAATAGCGGCGGTAAAATTCACCCGCTTCGATCTCGGAGTTCCGCCCATGCTCACGCCGGTGTTGCCGGGTGATTATCTCCAACCGGGGTTTGGGGCTCCCCAACGCAGTGACGGCACCGATACATTCGGTACTTATATGAACGCGGGGATCACTGCGGGCCAAGTCCTTCATTTCATCGATGCTCATTACGCCATCGGCGCTCCCGAACGCGGTGACCAATTACTCAGCGCGATGCTCGGCCGCCAACAGCAAGGCGGATTTCAGAACGGCGTCACCGATAGCGCGCGACAAGGCATCGATTGGACTAACTGGGACGGCAAACCAACAGGCTATGAAGGCTACCTCGCCGATAGTTTCCGTTTTCTGCAAGCGGTCCTACTGCGTGAACCAGCGCTGCGGGCTAAACTCTATCGCCCGATGCAGCCTTAACTGAATGCGCCTTCATGGTCGCGAACTGGGGCCGATATTATTCGACCCCAGTCAACGAGCCAAGGGCGGGAAGCGGAACTTACTCGCCGACGAGATGCTCGATCTCCTCGCGAGTCAGGGTCTGCATATCGATATCCTTCTTGATAGCCCCGAGGCTCACCAAGCATTCCGTGAATAATTCGCGGGTGCGAAGTTCCAAAGCTTTGGACTCGAGCTTGGTCATGACTTCCAGAATTTTTGTTCCCTTGCGCACGTGCGTCCGCTCGTCCGCCCGAATATAATCTGAGATGTGGCGGAGCAGTTCGTCGTTACGATCTGCGGCGGTATCGATCAGATCATTGATCGTTTTGAGCACTCCGACTTCGCCGAAGAGATTAATCTCAGCCATCGCAAAGGCGGGATCCATGGGTCCGCGACACGTCGAACCCGTGAGTCGATTGCGGAGTTCATAAGGGTCATAGCCCGAAGCGAGCATCGCCCGATGACCGATCTCTGTGTGCCTAGCCTCATCCCACGTGATACGGGCTAAGTCGTACTCAGCATTAAAATCCTTGAAGCGAATGTCCCAAACAAAGGTCCCGAAGGCCTCAATCGCATCAACCTCATCGCGTTGCGTCCGAATAAAACGAAGCCGAATCGCTTCGTAGGAATTTTTGTCAAAACGAGGCGCCGCGTCCGCCGCGTCGTAATCACCGGTGTTCTTGAAGGTATCAAACCGCACATCGCGGCAAGGCACCGTGCCGCGTTCATAGGGCTTAGCATCAATGCGCAACGGCGTGGGCGCCTCACCGCGAGCATCGGCCCCCGTGATGCCGCCGATCGAGGCGAGCAACCGACTAATGTGCCAGCGCCAGGTCGAGAGCTTCGCCTCTTCCACGCCGCCCGCAATATAGGCGTCCACCGCCGCATCCGCCCACGCGAGCATCGGCTCATAGTCGGTCAGAATACGCCGGAGGCAGCGGATCGTCGGGACGTCCGTCACCTGATCAGTATCATCGATATGGTGGTTATAGGTGGTCGCGATGGCCCGACCCACGACCTGGTGAACGCCGACCAAAAGTTCAGCTGCTGATTCCGCGCTGAGTAACTCATCAATAAAGCGATCGATCTCGGGATCCCGATGGGCGTCGACCATGGGTGGCCGCATTTCTTGCTCAGAAAGACGTTCCCGCAGCGCGCGGGCCGCATCCGCATGGTAGAAAATATGCCGACCCGTTTCGAGCTTCACCTCGTATTCCGGAATCGTCAGCGCCCAAGCGCCGAGCGCGTGCATCAGCCGGCGCTCGAGATAAAAGTAACGCAGCAACCGCCGGCTGTTTTCCTTTACCGTGAACTTACCGCCGAGCTGGCGACGATCCACAGGGAAATGATACGGATACCGCGCGCGCCGCTCCGCCGCGGCCTCGCGTTGGCCAGCTACGCTCTGCGCTGTAATGATGCTTTTATCAACCGGAGTGTTTTGCTTAGGGGGTAGTTTCATAGGGTGAAAATTGATTGAATGGGGTGTAGAAAAAAGGGGGGTTAGCTTGCAACCGAAAATGTCTAGCGATGCCCGACCGTGGAACGCGCAGCCGCCTCTGGATCAACCGGCAAGGGCTCCAATGGTAGCAAGTTGGGGCCCGCATCCTTGATGCGTACACCCGAATGAGCCCAGCGCACGCTGTTAACGATGACCTGTTGCACCTGCGGGTGATGGTAAGTCGGGTAGGTTTCATGGCCCGGCCGAAAATAGAAAATGTTCCCGTGCCCACGGCGCCAGGTGGCACCGGAACGAAATACTTCGCCGCCAGTGAACCAGGAAATAAAAATCAATTCATCCGGCGTCGGTATGCCAAAGGGCTCACCATACATTTCTTCAATAGGGATTTCAAAATAAGCCCCCAACCCTTGCGCGATCGGATGGGCGCGGTTCACCACCCAAAGTCGCTCTTTGTCCGTAGACTCGCGCCAACTGAGCGAGCAGGTATCACCCATCAGGGCTTTAAAAATTTTAGAGAAATGGCCGCTATGCAGCACGATCAACCCCATGCCCTCGAGCACGCGGGCGCGCACCTTTGCGACCACCGCATCAGAAACTTCCCCATGCGCCAAATGGCCCCACCAGGTAAGCACATCGGTTTGGTCAAGCACTGCATCGGTCAAACCATGCTCTGGCTCATCCAGGGTCGCTGTCCGCACTGCGAAATCAGCGTGCTGCGCTAAGACCGCCGCAATCGCTTGATGCATACCCTGGGGGTAAAGTGCGGCGACCTTTGGGTTGAGTTTTTCGTGACGAAACTCACTCCACACCGTAACGCGAATTTTTGGAGGGGTCGTCG
>CAIOCT010000038.1 GCA_903856725.1 uncultured Verrucomicrobiota bacterium | reverse complement strand
TGCGGAAACGCGTGGGCAGCTCCGTCATTTGGGCCCAATCGCTCAATCCTTCATGGTAGCCATAGCGCCAAAGACGCGCGGCATGAACCGGGCTAAAATCCCAGCGGATTACCCATTGGCGTAATTCTTCACGGGTTAAATTATAGAAATTTATAGGAGCAGAAGACATGGGACGTCCTTGTCATTGCGTGGAGCAGCGCGATGAGGCAATCCATCTTGCGGGATTATCGTCCAACTCGGCCTTATCTCGTCCAGATGAAGAGATATTTGCCTAAAAAAAGAAGCGGTATTTAGTTATTAAGCATGAGGAGCAAAGTTATTTTAGCTGGTGGAAGTGGGTTGCTCGGCCGAGCCTTGGCTCTGCACATGGTATCGATGGGTTGGGAGGTGGTTATTTTAACCCGTGAGCCTCAAAAATCGCTAGCGATCGATTGCCTGGGCGCAGCTTCAATTCGATTGGTTTATTGGGACGGAGTAGAAATTGGCCCCTGGGCCACAGAGCTGGAAGGCGCCGCAGCTCTCGTGAATTTAGTTGGTCGGAGTATTGATTGTGTTTTTACCCTAAAAAATAAGGAGGCTATCCGCGAATCTCGTCTGCAGTCAGTGGTGACCCTTGGGCGGGCTGCGGCTAAATGCCACCAACCGCCAGCAGTATGGGTACAAGCGAGTGCTGTTGGTTTTTATGGAATAGAGGGTGTGACCCAGTGCGATGAGGCGGCTCCTAGCGGCACAGATTTTTTGGCGGACGTGTGCCGTGAATGGGAGGCTGCTTTTGAAGCCGCTTGCCCGGCCCAAACCCGCCCAGTAATTCTACGACTAGGGGTGGTGCTTGATTCTCAGGGTGGGGCCTATCCAACGCTGGCGCGATTAACTCGTTTTTATCTAGGCGGGGCTGCTGGTTCTGGGCTTCAGGGTTTTTCTTGGATTCATTATCATGATGTCCGGCAGGCTTTTCAGCAGGCTATTTTGCATTCAGAATTTACAGGGATTTACAATCTATGCGCCCCCAATGCTGTTACCAATGCTACTTTAATGACCGCTTTGCGTCGATCGCTGCATCGACCTTGGGCACCGGCAGCGCCGGCCTTGTTGATAAAAATAGCCGCCACTTATTTAATTAACACTGATCCCTCGCTAATTCTTGGGGGGCGGGTCTGTGCACCGCGCCGGTTGTTGGCGCAGGGTTTTTCGTTTAAATTTCCAGAAATTGAGGCCGCTTTACGCGATCTTGCCTCATGATCGCGCATAGCCATCAGACTGAATATTTACTCTTTTCGGGTTCGCAAGGGGACAAGCCCTCGTAGTTGTGCACGGATCCAGCAGTATCAGCCCAGAGCGGCAAGTTATTGTCCCGCGCGCGGTGGGTTTGCCTAATTTCTTGCTGAATAGCTTGGTCGCGGGCTTGTAACATTAAGCGATTAAGAGCGGTGTAGAGGACGTCTTCTGGTTTTAAATTTAAGGCCTCCGCTAAACGAATAACAGGGGCAGATTCAGCTTCATCCAGACGGAGTTTAATATTCATGGGGGCTTCTTAGAAGCAGGTTTAGCATAACTTAATTAACGGATATCGTCTGCGCAGATATTGTTTTATCTGTGGCGTGCGCGACGTTGCCTTTTCATGGGAACAAACTAAATCAAACGTATGATAGAAGCGCTGGCCAAATTTCTACAGGCGTTTATTCCCTTATTTGTGGCAATCGATCCGATTGGGTTGGTGGCAATTTTTCTTGGGTTAGGTAAAAATGTTGCGCCCGCGCAGCGGCAGAAAATTGCTGATCAAGCAACTTGGACGGGCGGACTCGTCGCCCTAGGGTTTCTTTTTCTTGGGCAAAATGTATTTAAAGCGGTAGGGATTTCAGTGAGTGATTTTCAAATCGCGGGGGGGCTTATATTGTTTATCCTTGCGGCTAAGGATTTAATTCAATCAGCGACAGAGCCCGAAAAACTGCCCGAAGATTTTGGGGTGGTTCCATTGGGCATGCCGCTGATCGCAGGACCCGCCTCGATCACCACCTTACTGGTGTTAGCGCAAACCCAAGCAATTGGCTTAGGGGTTACGCTCGTAGCCTTGGTGGTTAATCTTGGGATCGTGGTTTTTGCATTCCATTACAGTGTTTGGTTGGGCCGAAAAATTAGCGCCACCGGGCTAAGGGCGATTTCAAAAATTGTTTCTATGCTTCTGGCCGCGATTGCGGTGAATATGATTCGGCGGGGTTGGAGTAGTTAAACTTTAGCGGTCAATTTTTTACCCATGAAAGTCACGTTGGTCTTTTTATTTTTGGCCGGAGTTTTGTCGGCGGCGACTTCCGCAGACTGGGCTTTACGGCTAGATCGCACGGTGCGCGCAGTGCAGGCAGAGTTCTCTGCGCCCCAACTTAAATCTGAGCAGCTGGCTATTACGGTGATCGATTTGCGCCAACCCCAGGCGCCCCTAATGGCAAATTATCGCGGTGGAGAGCGATTTTACCCCGCCAGTGTGATTAAAATCTTCTTTCTAGCCTACACGCATCACTTGTTAGCTGAGGGGCGCTTAGCGGATACGCTCGAGCTGCGCCGAGGATTACGTGATATGATCGTGGAATCTTTTAATGAGGCTACCAGTTACGTGGTCGATGCCATCACCGGCACCACCAGTGGTCCGGAAATGGCGGCAGCAGATTTAGCTGTTTGGAGTAAACAGCGCAGTGTGATTACGCATTATTTTCAGAGCTTAGGTTACGCTGATGTAAATGCCCAGCGTAAGCCTTGGGGTGAAGGTCCTTACGGTCGTGAAAAACAAGACATGGTCGCCCATGAGCCGGCTCGAAATTTTCTTTCGACGAATGATACTGCTCACCTCCTACAAGAAATTGCTTTGGGCCGCTGGATATCGCCGGCGCACTCCGCAGAAATGTTGGCACTGCTGCAGCGCGATTTAACAAAATCACCCACTCAAGGAGCAGAAGAGGAAGGGATTGGTTTTACTGGTCCGGCGCTCGCACCAGAAATGAAATTATGGTCTAAGGCAGGCTGGGTAAGTTGGGCTCGGCATGATGCGGCGCTGATTGGTTTACCCGATGGGGGGCGCATAATTATTGTCACTTTTACGGAGGGGCGTGAACACGCGAGTAATCGAGCGATTATTCCGGCCGTGGCGCGACACCTACTCGCGAACTTACCGCCAGTAACGCCGTAAGCACGCAGACTAAGACGAATGGCTGAGTCTGCCGATTTCCGCCGCACGCCTACCCTTGAAAAGTGGTTAGGAGGTCCGCGTAAATCTTAGCAGAGTCGACCAAGTCTTTGATCCGGACCCGCTCGTTAACGCCATGATAGTCCACACCTCCAGGGCCATAACCAAGGGTGGGTATATTTTTTACCTGGGCAAAAAAGTGCATATCATTAAAGCCGGTTGAAACCATTGCCTGAGTTGGTTGACGGCGAATGCGGGTCACGCTCGCTTGCAGGGCAATGAATAGCGGGTGCGTGGGTGACCGGTAGCAAGAAAAGTTGTCGGAGATTTTACTCACAGTAATCCGGCATTGGGGTATTTTTTTCGCCGCCATTTTTAGAAACGTAGTCAACTCACGCTCAGCGGCGCCGACATTTTCATTAGGCAGTACGCGGCGATCGATGGTAAAGCTGGCCGTAGCGGGTACGGTATTAATTTTGCCGCCCTCGCCTGCCGAGAAAACGCCGCCTATATTAATGGTTGGGTGAAGGCGCTCGCCATTGGGGGCGCGAAAAGTTCGGCGCGCTAATTGTCGCTTGTAGCCGCTGAGGGCCAGAACGAGCGCGGACATTTTTTCTAGAGCGTTGATGCCTTTAGCGGGGAGTGAACCATGCGCCGCTTTGCCGTGGATTTGAACATTCAACCACACAACCCCATTATGCCCGCAGCAGATGGCATTTCCTTCGCCACCCTCGCCGACCACGGCATAATCGGCGCGAAGTTTACCGTATTGAGTGATCCAGCCGGTTCCGAGAGCACTATCGGTTTCTTCATCAGCGACGAAAGAGACCTCGATATTAAAATTGGGGCGAACGGCGGATTGCTGGAGCGCTTGCAGCGCAAAAACAATACTAGTGATTGCGCCTTTCATGTCAGCGGTACCCCGACCATACATCCAACCACGTTCAATTATAGGATTAAAAGCGGAGCCATAGCGCCAGTTGCCAGAGACGGGAACCACGTCGTAGTGGGCATTAAAGTGGAGAGTTTTTTTTGCGCCGGTATTCCAAAAGCCAATGACATTGTAGCGCGGGTAACTGAGCAGGTCGGGTAGAGTTTTCTTTTGGAGCGCGCGCGGAATGGGGATACGGCGAACCTCAAAGCCGAGGTTTTTCAACGTAGATGCTAATAGTAACGTGAGGGCCCCGTAGTTTTCACCCGGGGGGTTAACCGTTCGTAGCCGAATGATTTTTTGTAGAAAAGCAGTTAGCTCAGCGGTATGCCGGTCAAGATAAAGACTCGGCGTTAAATTGCGGGGTAATTGACTAGCCATGGTTAAAATGAGCAAAAACAAGTTTTAGGGCCACAAGGGATGCCATAAAAAGAAAAAGAGGGCGGACAAAGCGTGCGCCACGCGTCATGGCTAAATGTGCGCCGAGGCGTCCACCCAACAACTGGCCTGCGCCCATTGTTAGGCCCGGTAGCCAAAGAACGGAACCCGCAATGGAAAAATAAATGAGCGAGGCAATATTACTCGCAAAATTCATAACCTTGGTGTGGCCCGCAGCGCGGATAAAATCATGGCCTAGTAAGGTAACGAAGGCGATGGTCCAAAAAGAGCCAACGCCTGGCCCAAAGAACCCATCATAAAAGCCTAAGCCTAATCCAAAAATTAAATAAAAAGTGGGTGCCTCCATGCGATGATGGCGGCTGCTTTCTCCGAGTTGCGGACGAAAAATCATATAAAGGACGATCGCCGCCAGTAACCAAGGGATGAGCGTGCTAAGGAAATGAGGATCGAGCAGCCGCATCGCGCCAGCCCCGCCTAATCCGCCGAGGGCGGTGACGGTAAAACCAAGGCGACATTCGCGGAGGTTTACCACCCCACGACGAGCAAAACTCCACGTCGCTGAAGCCGACCCAAAGGTTCCTTGCAGCTTGGAGGTTGCTAGTGCGAGCGGTGCTGGGATGCCTAGGCCGAGCAAGGCTGGTAGGGCAATGAGGCCACCGCCGCCGGCAATAGCGTCAACGGTACCTGCAATTAAGCCGGTGGCAAAAAGCGCTGGATAAGCCCAAAGGGGAATTTCGGGGACGGAGAGCATACAGGAAACCCTAGACTGCATAGCGCGGTTAATTTTGACAGCGTGGAGTGCGGACTCAGCATACTTAGCCATGGCCTTGGCTGAGTTGAGTAATTTATTTTGGTTAGCGCGGATGGGGAAAAAAATCTGCCCAATCTTCGGGCGGCGATCAGTTTGGGATAAGATTGCCAAGTGCACGCTTTAGTTATCCCGCACATGGTTCCACCGCCGACAGAGTTCCCGCCGGGTGATTATGATTCAGCTAATACCTGGGAGGTAGTTAACTTTAATTCTCTATTACGATCCCTTGCCCCTATTCTTCGCCAAGTAGCCGGTAATAAAATTTCACTGGAACTGCGGCTCGCTTCAGATTTAGGACAAACGCGCATCACGCCGTCGCAATTTCAAGAGGCTTTATTAAAGCTTTGTGCGCATGCGAAAAAAAATCTGCCGGCGGGCGGGAAAATTATTATTCGGACGGCTAATCATGTGGTCGCGAGCCCTGCTGATCACAGCGCCGTGTTCATGCAAGCGGGGCGCTATATCACGCTCACGATCAGCGATCCCCTCCAAGGGTTAACCCCCAGTGTGGTCGAAAATCTTTTAAAACTTATCCATGCGGGGCGTGATCAAGGCGCAGATTTGGTTCACCCTTACGGTCATATCCAGCGCATCGCGGAAGGGTCGGGGTTTATACTTTATTTGCCCGAGACGATGGAGGTAGTGGTGACGGCGCGAAACCGGCAAGGGGTATCACTTCTTTCACGCGGGCCGGAATGGTTACTTATTATAGAACCGGATGGGGTTTTACGGAAAATGATCACCGGCTTGCTGACATTCGACGGCTATGAGGTGATGGCGGTGGCTACTGCCGCTGAGGCGCAGGGGCAGCTCGCTGGCAAGGTTCAACAACCCCAACTGGTATTCATGGCGTGCGGCGGTAAGACTGAGGCAAAGCTTGTTGGGCAACTTTATGAGGCGAATAAACAGCTGTGCTTAATAAATGCGGCCACCGAACATCCGTGGTGGGGAATTGTTGATTTTCCAGCGCCGCGCATGATGCATTTGCCTAAGCCCTTTACGCTGAAAGTTCTTTCTGAGCAGATTCGGATATTATTAGATCGGCCGACCTAATCCTGGGCTGTGCAAAAAATTCATTTGGCCTCGGCGAAATAGCGGTAAATCTAAGTGGCGTGCATCTTCTTCCTGTTCGGACCGCTGGGGCTGCGGAAAACATGGCCATCGATTTTCTGTTATTACAGCGCTACCCCACGGTTAGCGTGCCGCGCTTTCGGCATTATGAATGGCGAGGGCCCGCCTGTACTTTTGGTTACAGCCAAAAAATAGATTTTGTTCGCGCTCATCTGCCCGCCCCTGAAACGTTCGACCTTTGCCGTCGGCCGACCGGCGGTGGCATTGTTGATCATCGCACAGATTGGACTTACGCGTTGGTGATCCCGCGTGGCCATGAACTTTACGACGCTCGGGCCGCGCTATCGTATCGCATCGTGCATGAATGTTTAGCGGCTGCCTTAGTTGCTTTAGGCCAGCCAGCGGAGGTTAAAAGTCAAAGCGCCAGCTTGCCTGATGAAGGGGGCGCTCTCGCTGGCTCGGGACAGCCGCTTATCGACATAGCACAGCCTGGGGTATGCTTTCAGCGCGCAGAACTTTACGATGTCGTCCAGGCGAGCGGTGGAGTTAAAATTGCCGGCGCAGCGCAGAAACGTAATAAGCACGGCTTGCTCTTTCAGGGCTCAATTGAAAAAGGGAGCCTTGGCCTGATTGATTGGGATTTATTTTCAGAAAAATTTACTACTGGGATAGCCCGAGCACTGGGCGCAACCGCGCAGCGCACGCCTTGGCCTGAGTTACATGAAGACGAAGTGATGGGCCTTACGGAGCAATATGCTGCTGTAGAATGGACCGAATCACGTTAGCAGATACTTAAAAAAATAATTTAGACGGGTGGTATTGCCTGTCCCCTCCGTCTTTGACTAAGTGCGAGGGTCAGCTATTCTTATCGGCTTATGAAATTTTATCGTGCGATGGCTTTAATCCTCACGGCGGTAACGGCAGCGCAAGCTTACGCCGCCAATTTGCGTCCAATCACCCCGCAAGATCTATGGGCGATGAAGCGGCTGGGCGCACCAGCGCTATCGCCGAATGGGCAGATGGTCGTATTAAGTGTGGCTGACTGGTCTATTGAGAAAAATAAGAGCACCGCGAGCTTATGGTTAGTGCCGGTGGCGGGTGGTGCGGTGCGCCGCCTCACAACGGTGACAGCGAATGATAGCGCCCCAACCTGGAGCCCTGATGGACAGCGGATCGCTTTTATTTCTAAACGGGGTGATGATGAAAATACTTCGCTTTATGTATTGCGGATGGATGGTGGTGAACCCGAGAAAATCCTTGAGCTCCCCTTTGGTGTCTCAAGCCCTCAATGGCTGCCTGATGGGCAAAGTATAATTGTGGCGACGACCGTAATTCCGGAGCTGGCCGGTACTTTGGCCAGCACTGATTTAGCCGCGATGAAGAAAGAGACTAAACGGCGAAAAGATTCAAAAATGACCGCGAAGGTTACGGAAGATCGGCAATATCGTTATTTTGATCACTACCTCACAGATAATTTAGCCAACCGGCTGGTCCGCGTAGATCTCACGACCAAGGCTGTGCAGGATCTTACTCCTCAATGGAGCCGTCTGTTTACGGTGAGCGGCGAAATTGGCTACGATCTTTCTCCTGATGGGAAAAGAATCGCGCTGACGATTAATACTACTCCGCCTCCTTATCAGGCGTTCCCTAATCATGATATTTATTTGTTATGCGCCGATGGCTCGGGGGCCATGAAGAACTTAACCTCTGAAAATAAAGCGGATGATAGTAACGCAGTTTTTTCCCCGGATGGTCAGTCGCTCGTTTTTAGCCGGCAAAAAATTCCTTATTACAGCGGGGAGTTTGCCAAGCTCTGGCGATACAGTCTGGCGACGGGTAAAAGCAATCCGCTGACAGAAGCTTTAGACTACGGTATTGAGAGCGCTAATTTTTCTGCCGATGGGCAAACCCTCTGGATCACGGCGGAAGAAAAAGGTGTTTTGCCAATTTTCCGGATGAACGCAGACGGAACGGGCCTAACCCCAGTCTATTCCGCGGGCACGTCTACAGCGGTTGATACTAAAGCCAGCACCTTGGTATTTCTGAATGATAATACGAGTCGTCCAGCTGAACTTTTTATGCTCGATCCAGCCACAGGGCAGACGCGGCAACTTACCCATTTTAATGATGCCGTAGTCGCACAGCTCGACCTGGGTCGGGTTGAAGGCTACTGGTTTACAGGCGCGAATGCAGAACAAATCCAAGGTTGGTTAGTCTACCCTCCTGGCTACGACGCTAAGAAAACTTATCCCCTGCTTCAGTTAATGCATGGAGGCCCCCACACGATGTGTCGCGACAGTTGGAGCTACCGTTGGAATACGCACGTTTTCGCGGCGCCTGGTTATGTGGTCACTTGGGTTAACCGTCATGGCTCGACCGGTTTTTCAGAAAAATTCTCTAGAAGCATACTCAACCAGTGGGGCGAAATGCCTTTTGAGGATATTATGAAAAGCACAGACTTCCTTTTAAAGAAGTTACCCAATCTTGATGCTACGCGAATGGCGGCGGCGGGAGCGAGTTACGGCGGTTACATGGCGGCGTGGGTGCTTGGGCATACAGATCGATTTAAAGCCATCATCGATCACGCGGGGGTGAATAGTTCTTACGCACAATATGCCACTGATGTGCCGCACGGCTTTCCTGAGGTAATGGGTGGTAAGCCTTGGGTTAATGTCGAGGGCCTGCAGAAAGAGAACCCGATGTTCTACGCAAAAAATTTTAAGACCCCGACCCTCGTGCTTCATGGAGAGTTAGATTATCGCGTTCCTTATGGTAATGGGCTCGAGCTTTATGGGGTGCTGCAGGCGATGAGCGTGCCGTCACGGCTCGTTATTTTTCCTAATGAAAATCATTGGGTGCTCTCACCGCAGAATGCGATTTACTGGCACTGGGAAATGCAAAACTGGCTCAGTCGTTACATCGGAGGTAAGCCCGCGCTAGCAAAGCCGGTATTCGAGAGCTCAGCAGTAAAGTAACCAGCGTTACGTTGGTTTTGTGGTCGGAGGGTTAAACCCCCTCTTACCGTTTCGGTGCGGCTAGGCTGTAAATGTAATGATCCACATGGTGATCATACAGCCACTCCGCTTTCTTGAGGGTGCTTATTTTAGTGAAGCCTAAGCGCTCGGGGATTTTCTGTGCGCGCAGATTGCTCGTGGCAACGGCAACGATGACGCGACTGACCTTTAACTCTCGAAAGGCATGATCAATGACCGCGCGGCAGCAGGCCGTCATAATCCCCTGCCCTTGGCTATCAGGGACAATCCAGTAAGCGGGAAAGCCAATTCGATTAGCCCAATCGATCCGGTTGTGGCCAATCACTCCGACGAGTCTGCCCATAGACCAAATACCACAAGTAAAAGCGCGCGATTCTTTAAAATCCCGCAGCGTTTCTTTAATATACTTCTGCGAATCTTCTAGCCGGTTGGTGGCGTCAACCCAGGGCAGCCACTCGCGCAACGCGATGCGGTTGGTGTTAACCAAAGCAAATAATCCTGAGGCATCCGCCAGTTGAAGTTGCCGTAATTCTAGTCCGGGATTGATCAGGTGGCGTTGCACAGCAAAAAATCTATAAGGTCGAACAAGCGAGATTGCTAAGCAGAATTAAGCTTAACAGACCCGCTTAAACTGGAGGTGGGCCTCAATGCGCTGCTCAAAAATAGCCCGCTCACTTTCAGTGAGGTTGGCGGGGGATTTTGAGATGCTGCGCCGCCAGCGTCCTAGCCATTCCGCCCCAAGGAGCTCAGGCTGGCTCGGATGATCAAGCGCACCAGCGAGCTGCGTGAAGGCGACCGTGGTATCCGCTTTGGGGCCTGTGCCGACTCCAGTGGCGACAAAAAATCCAGCAGCCAAGAGAGCGACGCGAACCGCCGTAGCGGAAGAGTACGTATAAAGAGCCGCTGATTTTGGACCGCAATGCTGATGGAGACGGCTAAATACCTCAGTCGTCCAAAGGGCGGTATCGGTTTTAGCGGAAAAAGGATCATAGTAAATATCATCAGGGGCTTTTGATGATTCCAGGAATGTTAAAAAATCACCTAAGCGCAGTTCCCATGACAATAAACCAGACGGATGTGACCAGCGGCCCTCTTCCAAAATTGCATGCGGGGCGCCGTGGCGCAGATGGGGAAAATGGCTGGCGAATTTTGCAGCGAGTTTCAGGGGATCGAGATCAATTTCAAAACTGATTATCCGTATGGGTCGGAGGGCCGCGGCGCCATGCTCCGCTAATACTTTTTCAAAACACTCTAATGCCGCCATCGCATTAGACGCCGCTCCGAGCCCGACGTCCCAGATGATGAGCTCACCTTCGTCACGTGGTTGTTTTAACAGGCGCGCGGCTAAGCCCGATTGCTCCACATAAAGTTTTTGGGCTTCATCACTTGGCCGGTTCACGGAGTGCATCACTTCACCGGAGCTAATCTGCCGAATGCTCGAGTAGCCGGCTGAACCAGTTACAATATCATAGTCACCCAGATGTTTAGCCCGGGCTAATCCGCGCTTTTTTATAGGGTGAATAACATTTTCTTCGTCACTCCGGCCGAGTTGTAGCCGGTTGTTTTCGTAAAAGGCGGCGAATTCGTTCCGAAGAATAGCGGTGCGCATATCGCGCATTAGCCGATGATAAAAAGCAAAATTATGAATTCCGAGTAAATGCCAGCCGAGCATCTCGTCAGCTTTGACGAGATGGTGTAAGTAAGCCCGGGAGTAATTTTGACAAGTGGCGCAAGCGCAGCCGGCTTCAAGTGGTGCCTCCGCCAGTTTATGGGTGATCCGGCGAAGTTGAACCTTGCCGCGCGCCGTGAAAGCCACGCCACGTTGGGCGAGTTGACCCGGAATGATGCAATCAAACATGTCTACCCCGCGGTGCACCGCTTCGAGAATATCAATTGGCGTACCGACGCCCATTAAGTAGCGCGGGAGGTTTTTAGGTAATTCATCGGTGACAGCTCCAGTAAATTCATACCGCTCTGCATGGGTTTCACCTACGGCTAGGCCGCCGATGGCGAGCCCGTCAAAGGGCAGTTCGCGCAGAAAGGCTGCGCTCTTCTTGCGGAGATCGTGGTGACAGGCGCCTTGAACAATTCCGAAAAGCGCCGCCGGCGAGTCGCCACGAGCGACTAAAGAGCGGTGCGCCCAGCGGTGGGTGAGTTCCATGGCGGCTTCCGCTTGTGCATAAGGCGCGGTGGAAGGGATGCATTGGTCCAGCACCATCATAATATCGCTGCCAATGGTCTTCTGCATTTCGATGCTCGATTCAGGAGAAAGCAGGTAGAAGTCACCGTTCACATAACTCTGAAAACGCGCGCCCTCTTCCTTCATGGCCCGTTCGGCGGGCAGGGAAAATATTTGAAAACCACCCGAATCGGTTAACACGGGGCCGTCCCAATTCATGAAGCGATGAATACCGCCAAATTTTTTAAAAACCTCCGGGCCGGGCCGCAGGAGTAAATGATAGGTATTCGCCAAGAGCACGGATGCCCCCGTTGCTTTCATTGTCTCAACGGTCTGGGCTTTGACGGTCGCTTGGGTGCCCACGGGCATAAAGACCGGCGTTTGCACGGGACCATGCAGGGTTTGAAACGTAGCCGCCCGGGCGCGTGAGTTCGCGCAGGTTTTTTCGAGATTAAAATTTAGGCGAGACATAGCGAAGCTGGGCGATCGGTGTTAATCTGGCCAGTAGGGGGAAGATTTCACGCGATGCGAAGTCCTTTTATTGCAGAATAAATCCGCATTTTAAGGCAAGCTAACCTCACGTTGGGTGGGTGCTAAGCCCAAGCCCAACGTCGCATAGCCGCGGACGTGATAAATACCCCGCCTAGCTTATTTGCCGGCAGCGTATTCGGCCGCAATCAGTTCCCGTAGGCGGGTTTTGGCGTCAGCGAGCGATATTTCGCCTTTATCAAGTTTCGCCAAGAAGGCTTTTTGCGCCATGTAATCTTTATTAATTACCCCCGCTTTGCTCTGCAGCATACGCCAAGCTTTCCGGCGTTCGACGCCAAAGAGCACCATCTGGCGAGTGACGGCATAAAATTTCATTTTCCCTTCTGCTTCTGACTTAATATAGCAGCCAAAGTTTTTAACGAAGCTCCGGTGTTGTTCATCAAAGACCCGGCGATGAATAACGTCATCTTGGGTGATAAAAAACAGTTGTTCATCTAACAACATTAGGCCGGCCGCCTCCGTTTCTTTGATGGGCTTGATATGCTTACGGAAGCGTCCTTCGGTGATCGCCCAATGCGCGACCCCAAAAACGTAGTCCTCACCAGTGCTCGCATATTTGGTCTGCCACCAGTCGCGATCGATGCTCGGGTTGCCCTTGAGATCGAAAGCTTCCTGCGAGGATTCACCGCGCCGGGGATTGAAGATAAACTCTGGCATGCCACGCGCATCGCGGACTAATTTTGCCTGCTCGGCGCTCATGTTGTCGCCCACGCCGTGTTCGGGTTGGCAAGTGGTGTAGGCTTGGAAGAAGGCGGTGCCGCGGTATGCAAGACCATCCAAAATCGCCTTAAAGAGCTTGGCTGAATTAGCCATCGATACTTGGGCGACAAATGGTGAGCCGTGACCGCTGGTGAAGGCTTCTGCGACGTTTTTCTTTTCGATCAGCTTACCCTGAGAGGCGACCCCGAACTGGTTCATATCATAGCCGCCCAGCATGGTGGAAGAATCAGAGTTCTGGCCGCCCGTGTTGGAGTAAACCTGGGTGTCAAGCATGAGCATCTTCACATTAGGCCGGTTCTGGAGAATTACCTTCGAGACATTTTGAAAGCCGATATCACCGAGGGCGCCATCGCCCCCGACCACCCACACTTTTGGTAGTTCACGGATTTCTTGTTCAGTCATCAACGCATCATCAAGGTGAGTGAGCGTAAAATAATCTGCCTCGGTAGCGACGTTAACGGTGCGGCTGAGGAGCGCGTCAACTAAGCGTTCTGGTGAAACTGAGCGGCGCGCATGATCAACAATGAGCGATTCCGCCATCAGCCATGAGATGGTGGCACCGTCTTGAAAGAGAGAATTCATCCATGGATAGGGATGGGGATTTCCCGGCGGGGTTGAGCCATATACGGTATTACAACCAGTGCTCGCGCCCATCATCATGACCGACATGCCGTTGGCGCGGCGGCCGTCGACGGACTGAAGCTCTTTATGGTTAAACGCGTCTTGTTCGAGCACAGTGATTAAGCCACCTAAGAGTTGCGCATCAGTAATCGCTCCCTGCGCGGCTTCATAGCGGGCAATTCGCTGAGCGGTATCGGCTTCATTTTCACCGCCGAGACCGATGATCACATGGGCGTAGGTTTTCCTGAATAGTTCGTACTCAGATTTGCTGCGGGCTTTGAGGGCCGCTAGTTTCTCTGTCCCTTCCTTTTTTAATTGCGCCGCTTTGGTGCGGAGCCGATCCGCTTTTTTATGATAGAGCGGCCGCATGTAGGCCTCGGTGACCGAGGCAATGGAGCGAAGAATGCTTTTCTCGCCGCAACCAGCGCAGGCGCCATCGCCCGAAACGAGCGCTTCGTAATTACGGCGCACCATCAGATGATTGCGCAATGCCGCTTCGCGGGAACCGGCGGCGTCATTATCATCATATAGGCCCAAGAATTTCTGTGGAGTATCAGGTAATAATCGGGAGAAGACTTGGGCGGTGGTCAGCTCGGCATTCAGTTCTTCTGTCTCGCGTGTCATGCGCAAAGCATCGTGATCACCGCAGACTTGCACGCATTCACCGCACCCTTTGCAAAGATCGGAGACGTAGATTGAGAATAAGCCGCCTGCGCCGGGGGTCTTAGACTCAAGAGAGCGGAAGATTGCGGGGACGTTATTATAGGCCAGCGGGAGTTTCGCGATGATGTTGGTGAACTCCGTTTTGGCTTGGGGGGAGATCGTGGTCAGGGCGGTCACCTCTTCGCTGATGATCGTTTTAAACGGCACGCCTGACTTAGCCTTGACCGATTCATTCATCCGCACGCGGGCCCGCTGTTCGAGCCCGCCAATCTCGAGACCAAAAGCGCGGCGGTCCGCGATTGCGGTAACGTAATTATTTACAGCAGTCTTAAGGACCGTGGTCACCTCCTGCGCCATATTGGGTAGGGCGGTATCCGGGCATGCGGTAATACAGGCCATACACTGCGTGCAGTTTTCAGCGATGAAGACGGGAGTTTCGCGTCGCGCGACGTACTTAGATTGGGTCGCGCCTGTGCCGGCACCCATTACGCCGATGGAGGCGAGCGCTCCGGCGGGTTGGTGGTAACCGAGACCAGCGCGGAATTCTGAATCAAATTTTGCGATCGTTTGGAAGGGCGCTCGGGCGGCTTGGGCCGCCGGCATTGCAATACTGCCACAACCAGCGGGGCCGCACCCAGCCGTCGGCGGAAATTGATGATCGCCGAGCGGGGCGAGTAGCGGGTTCCGCATCGAGGACCGATCGGGATCTTCACGTTGGCCAATCTTAATTTCCTGCACGAGGGAAAATCCCTCTGTCATCACCGTCATATTTGAAGCGACCACAGCGTCGCCAAAGCGGGCAAATTTCTTTTCGTATTGTTTGCGGACAACTTTATGGAATTGCTCCTCAGAAATCCCGAAGGTTTTTAAGAAAGGGGAGACGCGGAAAAATGCGCCCAGGAAGGAATTACCCTGCATCCGCAATTGAAGCTCGGTTTGATTCGTCGCTTTGCGAGCGATGTTGAAGCCAGGCAGAATAAACACGCGGATTTTATGATCCTGCACAAATTGGCGGTATTTAGCAGGAATCCGCTGCCACGCAATTTCGGGTGATTCGCTAGATTCCCAAACGAGGGAGCCGCCCTTTTTTAAGCCTTCCAGTGGGTTGGTGTGGGTAAAGGCTTTCGGGTCGCAGCAGAGGACGACGTCAACGTGATTAAGCTCACAGTTAACTTTAATCTGCGAGGGAGCGACGGTTAGATAGTAGTTTGTTGGTGCCCCTTTTTTCTCTGAGCCATATTTGGGATTGGCCATGACGAAGAGCTTATCCTCGAGGGTGCCGTCACTGGCATAGGTGGGTTTTTGTTCAGAAATAAAACTACCAAAGTCGCCGATTATAGACCCAAGATTTTTCCCAGTGGTGATCATACCCCAGCCACCGATGGAGTGAAAACGAACCGCAATGGCGCCTTCAGGGAGTAACGAGGGGGTGTCTTTACTGATGACGGCCGAGGGGTGATTAACTCCTAGCACAAAGAAAGATTCACCGGTGGCGGCAGTGCGGCCGTCTTGGCGCGCCGCTCCACCGGTGGCGAATTCATAAGCACCGAGGGTGTGTTCAGGGCGGAAGTCGCGAGAACCGATACCGTAAGCACCACGGAAAAGGCGGGGGGTTTCCGTTGGGGTAATTTTCGGTAGAGGTCCGCCAAAATTGGCCGCCTCTTGGGCTTTGCTGAGGGCGACGCGAATATCGCGTGCCAGTGGGTTGTCTCCAGCGAGACCTTCGTCGGTTCGCTCGAGAATAATTACATTTTTCTTGCCGCGCAGGGCATGGATAACGGCGGCCTCTGGGAAGGGCCGGATGACATTGATGTGGATTGAGCCGACCTTGGCGTTGCGCTGTTCGCGCAGATAATCGCAAGCCGCCTCAATATTTTCTGCCGCGCAGCCAAGCGAAACAAATACGGTATCGGCATCAGCGGTCTTGTATTCAGTAACAAAGCCGTAGTAACGGCCGGTGAGCTGGCCAAACTCTGTGTAGCACTGTTGGAGAAAGCCTAAAATATATTCGTTAAAATTATTCCGGCGCGCGACCACCCCGTTCATATGGTGCTCTTGATTTTGGACTGGCCCGAGGAGAATGGGATTTTTTAAATCCATCATTTTGGGAACGCGGCGGCGGCGGGGGCCAAAGATTTCTTGCTGAGCGGGCGTCGGACAGTCGATCTGATCATCAGGGGCGCCGAGGAACTCGCGCAGGAGCTCAGCCTCAGGAGCGTAATACATACGCTCGGAGTGCGTAGTCAGCATGCCATCCTGGATGTTCATGCCCGGATTGAGTGACAGCTCGTTGGTTTTCCGCAGAATAATTGCCTGGTCAGCAGCTTGCTGGGCATCTTTTGCCATCAGCATGGTCCAGCCAACATCGAGCGCGGCATAAAAGTCGTCGTGGCCGCAATGAACATTGAGCGCGTGTTTCGTCAGCGCGCGGGCCCCGACTTCTAGAACCATGGTCGAAAGCTTTCCTGGTGCGTGGAAATATTGCTCCATCGCATAAACAAGCCCCTGACCAGAGGTGAAATTAACCGTGCGTCGGCCTTGCACCGCATAGGCGGTCGCGCCGCCTTGCGCGGCGTGCTCTCCTTCGGTTTCCGCCGCTACTTTTTGCTGACCCCAAACATTAAGCTCTCCTTGAGCAAACGACTGCTGGTAAATTTCTCCACCTTCCGTGGAAGGCGTAATCGGGTAAAAGACCCCGCCTTCGGTGATGCGGGTCTCAACATATTGCGTAACTAACTGGTTGCCATTGCAGGTGACTCGAAACCCGGGGTAGCGCGGCGGGGTGCCGGAAGGAGTAGCAGCGGGTGAAGGAGTGCGAGGGGTACCAGCAGCGGGATTACTCATAGTTGGGATAAACGAAGTGTAATTAATGATCGATAAACTTGGAGGTAGTCCAAGGGCTCAGTCCGCTGACGATCAGTAAATGTTTTAGCAGCATACACAAAGAAAAAGAATAACTAATAGTTAGTTCGCCAATTTTTCCCGACGAGAGGGCCTTCGTGTGAAGCACTTGGTCCAGCTTCTTGATCGCATCGGGTAACACTGGTTACCCGCCGGACTTTATTTAACAGCGCGAATCAGCGTGATTACACATTCGAGATGACGCGTCTGAGGAAATAAATCAAAAGGCTGCACGGCGCTTAGCGTATAGCCGGCCGCAAGAAAGCCTTTGAGGTCGCGCATTTGCGTAGCGGGGTCGCACGATACGTAAACCACCGCCCGTGGGCCATAGGCGAAAAGCTGCGCGAGGAATTGCTCATCACAGCCCTTGCGCGGTGGATCGATGACAACGGCCGTATCGGCGGCGGGAAAAGTTAGGCCCGCAAAAATTTGGGACGCATCGCCAGCTTGGAAGAGGGTATTAGTGATGCCGTTAGCCGCCGCATTTTCTGTGGCAAATTTAATGGAAGTCGCGCTGATCTCGATTCCGGTGACTTTTTCGAAGGCAGGGGCGCAGCTCAGCGCGAACAATCCGCTCCCACAATAGGTATCGACGAGGAATCTTGCCCCACTGCTGGCAGCTTGAGCACGAACATAACCCGTAAACGCCGGCAAAATAAATGGGTTATTCTGGAAGAAGTCACGGGCGAGAAAGTGGAGTTTGAGTGCGCCCACTTGTTCGTGGACGACGGCGTCGTAGTCAGTGGTGACGCCCTCAATGGCGTGACGCAGCAGCAGCGTCGCATCGCGTTTATATTCACCGGCGGCTAGCCGTTGGTGGGTCTTGGCGCGGACTTCAGGTAATTTGGCGTTGATTTCGGCTGTAGCAATAGGGCACGTCGGCACGTCAATCAGCGCAAAGCGATTGCCGGTCTTAAGAAAGCCGATCGGGGGTAAATTAACTCCTGGTACTGGGAGATCGTGACTATTCTGACCACTGGTGGCGCCCAAGGGGGCAACGGGTTCCCTGGTATTTTTCTGAGCGTGAAAATGGGGGGTTATTTTAGAGCGATAACCAAACTCTTTGGGCGAGGCGATCACCGGAGCCACTGGAAATTCGACACCCACCATATACTTGAGCAGCTCGGTTACTTGCTGCTGTTTCCATTTTAACTGCTCGGCATAGACGAGGTGTTGATATTGGCATCCTCCGCAGCGACCGAAGAGTGCACATCGTGCCTCTTGGCGGTGCGGCGAAGGGGTTAGCACTTCGAGCAAATCTGCTTCAGAGTAATTCTTATGGTTGCGATAGATGCGGACGCGTACTTTTTCGCCAGGTAAGGTAAAAGGCACCATGACCACCCAACCGCTGGGGGGCGCGCCCGTTGGTGAATCGGGCAGCGGGACACGGCCTAGGCCGACGCCGAGGTTAGTCAATGTGGCCACTTCCAGTTCTAAGGTCTGGTGATAAGAGAAGGGTTGGTCGTTGAATTTCTTTTTGCCCACCCCCTACACAGAACACACCCCGAGGGTCGGTAAAAGGAAATTGCTGAGTTTGCTTTCCGTGTATTCCGTATCGCCTGTGGTTAACCTTCCCGAAAAAATCACCAGCCTCCAGAATCCGCGCGTTAAACAGCTCGTGAAATTACGCGATCGGCGTGATCGCGATGAGGCTGGTTTATTTCTGGTGGAAGGGTATCGCGAAGTTCGGAGGGCTTTGGAAAAGAACATTCGCCTCCTTGAGCTCTACTTTTGTCCTGACTGGTTCCTGGGGGAAAATGAACCGGTTTTGATTGAGCAGGCCCGCCAGGCAGGCGCGCAACTTTTTGAATTATCTAAGGAAGCTTTTGCTAAATGTGCGTACCGCGATCGGCCTGATGGGCTGTTGGCTGTGGCGCCACAATGGAAACACAGCCTCACAGATCTTAAGCTCAGTGCCGCCCCTTTTCTCCTTGTGGTGGAGTCTATCGAAAAGCCGGGTAATCTCGGAACCATTTTGCGTAGCGCAGATGCTGCGGGGGTTGATGGGGTTATCGTCTGTGATGCCGTCACCGATGTTTTTAATCCTAACGTGGTACGTTCATCGACCGGCGTGCTGTTCTCCGTACCGATCGTAGTCGCTGATAGCGCTTCGGTTCATACTTGGCTGAAGCAGCAGGGGGTCCGGATTGTGGCAACGACGCCTGATACGCCGAGCCTTTATACCCAAGTGGAGCTGCGTGGCCCGTTGGCTATTGTCATGGGGAGTGAGCAATATGGGCTGAGCGATTTTTGGCTCAAGCAAAGCGATTTGCTTGTACGCATTCCTATGGCCGGCCAAGCGGATTCATTGAATGTCGCTATGGCGACCATCATTACGCTCTTCGAAGCGGTGCGACAGAGAAATGGCTAGGGATAGCGGCCAAATTTTTGGCCAAAGCGATAGGGGTTAGCCCACGAAGGTCATTACACGCGGCGTTGAAGATGAGCAATCAGTTCGGCGGTGCCAACGGTCATGCTTACTCGTGGGCGGTAGCCAAGATTGCGGCGCGCGGCATCGATCTTGAACCAGTGGTCGGTGGCCATTTCTTCTGCCACAAACCGTGTCATCGGAGGCTCCCCTTTCAGTAGGAGTAACTGCCAAACAATTTCTAAGATGCCGCCGATCCGACGAGCCGCCGGGAGGGAAATGCGCTTTTTAATTTCCGGGATGCCCACCCCCCGTAAGAGCTCATTGATCCAGTCCCACAACACCACTGGCTCTCCATTAGTGATAAAGTAAGCTTGCCCGCCTGGATCTTGCCGCTCTCCCCCAGCCTGTGCGCTCATGATAGCAGCGCCCGCGTTATGGCTTAGGTGATATTGGACCAAGGCTTGTTCGGCGAGAAGGTGGGCGTCGATGACATTAGTGATGTGGGTGACATCTACGCGATTTTGGCCGGATCCGATAATACGGAGGCGACCTTGCCGTGCGAGGGCGAGAACGCGTGGCACCACATTTTTATCTCCCGGCCCCCAGACCAGATGAGGGCGCAGCGAGAGGGTGGCTAACGCGTCGGAATGAGCTCGGTGAACAAGTTGTTCGGCCGCGGCCTTGCTGGTGGGGTAAGCGCAAGGTGCGGATGTGCAAAGCGCCGCCGATTCATCAACACCGGCCAGATTACCGCCATGGTACACGACGCTCGGTGAACTGGTATAAACGAGGCGCGGCACACCAACGGCGCGGCAGGCGGCAATTATTTGGGCGGTGCCAGCGACATTAACTTTAAAAAAATCTGCCGCGGGGCCCCAAACACCAACACGGCCGGCGACATGAAAGACAGTTCCACAATTTTCGCAGCCACGGCGGAGGGCGGACTCATCGGCTAAATCTCCCGTAATAATTTCTGCGCCCAGGTTGGCCAAAACGGGAAGCGGGCGGCGGGCGAGAACCTTAACCTGACGGCCCTCCGCCAGTAAACGTTCGGCGAGTTTTCCACCGATGAAGCCACTGGCTCCGGTAATAAAAACGGCGCGATTCATGACGGCAGGCATAGAGAATAGCTCGGTTGATGAGCGGCCCATTGGGTTAAGCTTAGGCGGTGAATTTTGGCATTATGGCGAACATCCACGGGAAAATTCGGATGAAAGTAGGCGCGAGTGATGGGACGCGTATGGGCGTGAGCGGCCCCCATAATCTGCAATTCTCTCAGTAATTTTTGGCGCATGGCTACGGAGGCCACAATCGCTTGAGTGGTTGGTTCGATCACAAGGGCTGGTTGATCGCGGTTAGGACCAAGGCCAATGAGGGCGCAGCGGGCGATGTCAGGGTGCTGATTAAAAATAGGCTCAACTTGTTCGGTGTAGAGCGTTCCGGCTGGTGTGATAACGCGCTCGGCTAAGCGGCCGCAAAACCAGAGTTGGCCGTGGGCATCTAAGTAGCCGGCATCGCCGAGTCGGTGCCAAGGGCCGCTCGGCAAACCTTGAGCTATTTTTAGTGGGCTGATTTTAGCCAATGCGGTAGCCGCTGCTAACTGATCATAGGTTTTTGTAACCATAGGCCCCTGGACAATAATTTCGCCGATTTGACCCGCCGGCATTTCGCAAATTTCTGCTGCAGAAACAATCGCCGTCGTGCTCGGCGCAATAATTTTAATAGTTACCTCATCGACCCGCTCGCCTACGCAGGTGCCTTCGCCGGCGGCAGTCGCCTTGGCTGTGGTGGTGATAACGTGCAGCCCAGAAATACTGGCAACCGGTAATGCTTCCGTAGCGCCATAAGGACTATAGGCCATCCCGTTAGGTAAAATTTTTATTAAATCAGCAAATAGTTCTGGTGGGACAGGAGCCCCGGCCATCAGCACCCGCTTAATTGAGGGTAACGCGAGATTATTTTTCAGGCAGTAGCGGGCAATTATCCGCCAAAGGGTCGGCGAGCCGAATGAGTTAGTGACGCCCTCCTGTTGAATCGCGCGAACAATTTTTGCGGGGTCTATGTTGGCAGGTTGGCGTGGGTCGATGTCTGGAACAATGGTGGTCATCCCTAGCGCGGGATTAAATAGCGCAAAAATAGGGAGCAGCGGTAGATCGATTTCACCCGGGGTAATTCCGTAGGTCGTGCGGACGAGCCGCACTTGGGCCGCAAACATGCCATGCTCATAGCAAACTCCTTTAGGCGCACCGGTGGAGCCGGAGGTAAAAAGAATCGCCGCCAGGTCGGTCGCTGCGCAGTCCGCGGCGGGGGTAATGGGTGCGTTGCTTGGGGGGGCGCTCGCAAGTTGGGCGGTCGGCGAACTGCTGGCCCAGATACGAATTTTTACCGCCGCAAACGTGTTCCGGAAAATATAGCTGGTGATTTGTGCAAGAGGAATGCCCAGTAACACGCGCGGTTGGGACCGAGCGACGCAGGCTAAAAAGTTTTTTCGGCCCATGCCTGGGTCGATAATGATCGGGATCGCTCCTATTTTAAAGAGGCCAAAGGCCGCGGCGATTAACGGCAGGCCTTGGCGTACCATCACAAGCACTCGATCGCCGCGGCTGACGCCGGCGGCCCGGAGTTTGTCCGCCCACGCCTCAACTTCATACTCGAGGGTGCTGAACGAGAGGGTGAGGTAATCAATCTCGCCGGAAATTTTTTGGCCCCGGGCAATTTTCACAGCAGCCTGCGTCGGCCGACGCGTGGCCATCAGGGAAAGATGGTGGGCAATGTTGGCAGGCTCAGCCACGGTGTGGGGCTAGCTTTTCCAAGCGGGTTCAGCCTTGAGCAATTGCGCCTGCCAGGGGAGCAGCACCGTATCGATGCATTGGGGATCCCGGGCAATCAAGACGAGTTGCGAGCGAGTGGCGATGAGTGTGGGATCAAGCTGTAAGCCTTGGGCTAGCCGATCTCGGTCCGCTTTAATCCGATCTTGTCGGGCAAGTTCGGCGGGTGACATCGGCGAAAATTCTCGCCGGCGTTCACGGCGTGGCAGCGTTTGCGGATCAGTGGCGTAGCCTTGATGGACTGCTTCCACGAGACTGGGGTAGAGTCGGTCGTGGCGGCGGCCCAGATGAACTCGCAAGACCTCCTCGATCGGATATTCATCTTCAGCGGCGCTTGCTATGCGGCCGAGCATTTCATTGCCGACGACTTTAAAGGGTGGCGTGTTAATTGCTTCTGCCCAGCTTTCGCGCCAAAACCAGAGGGCGTGCAAGACAGCTAGGCCGCGCCCGCGCAATTTTTCTGAGCCATTAATGCGCCAGGCATTTTCATCAGGGGCAGCAAAGCCCGCGCGCCCCACTTCGATTTGCCAGCGACATTTCTGTTCCATCCAGTCGCCTCGACCAAGGCGGGTGAGTTCAGCTTTCAAGCGATCACGCAGTTCAGGTAGATAATAAACATCAGTCGCGGCGTAATCCAGCATGTCGCGGTCCAGCGGGCGCTGTGACCAATTGGCTTTTTGATGATCTTTATCAACATGCGCCCCAAAGTTTTGTTCTAATAGAGCGGCGAGACCAAAGCGGGGAATGCTCAGCAACTGGGCAGCAAACATCGTATCAAATAAGCTCAGTGGTTGAAAGCGGCAGAACTCCCACAGCAGGCGGAGATCATAATCGCTGCCGTGCATGATTAAAGGCTTAGCGGCTAGTCGCGTCCAGAGCCCGTCAAGTGGTAGGTCGGCGAGGAGATCGACCAAATAAATTTCGCCGGCAGCTAGGATTTGCAGTAAGCAAACCCGCGTTCGGTAGCGGAAGAGGTTGTCCGCTTCTGTATCGAGCGAAATTTCAGTGCAGCGGTCGAGGGCAGCATAGAGCGGCGGCAACTGGGCGGGCTGATCAATAAATTGGTAATGGAGGGACAGGCTCAAGGGAGGGGAAAATTATGGGTTTCGTGCGGCAGAGTTGGCGTTAATGCGTGCCCTTAGTCGATTGGTCCGTGCCGTGCGGTCATGATTACCGTAGAGAGGACTTTGCTGATTCTGCGCCACAAATATTGCCATGAGATTGATAAATGAGATCCGCCTACGGACCGAAGGGAGGCCAAGAAAAAACCTAAACGATGCTTTGCAGCAAGGCGGGATTATCCGGCCAACGGCGCTCGATGCCCACCCCTGCTGGCCCCGGGGGTTTTTCGCAAAATGAAGCTCGTTACGCAGAGGGATTATTTACTTCTGTGCCTTTTGCGCCTTTTGTGGCCAATTCATCAGTCATGAAAGTTGTTGTGCTTTGCTCTGGTGGTATGGATTCGGTGACTGCGCTCTATTGGGCGCGGGCTCACCATACTGTGACCGCTGCTCTTAGTTTCGATTATGGGGCTAAACATAATCACCGAGAGATTCCCTTGGCGGTGAAACATGCAGCTCAGCTTGGGGTGACCCACCGGATCATCTCCTTAGATTTCATTGGCCAGCTTTTCGCCTCGGACTTGCTTAAGTCGGGCGGAGAAATTCCCGACGGTCACTATGCGGCTGACACGATGAAGCTCACCGTCGTGCCCTTCCGTAATGGTATCATGTTGGCGGCGGCCGCGGGTTTTGCAGAAAGTGCGGGAGCAGAGGCGCTCGTCATTGCGGCTCATGCTGGCGACCACACCATTTACCCTGATTGTCGCGAAGATTTTATGACGGCCATGGGCAACGCTTTGCGGTTGGGGACTTATGCGGGCATTCAGCTGCTGCGACCCTTTATTACTCAGACGAAAGGCCAGATTGCCGCCGAGGGCGGGAAGCTAGGGGTTGATTTTTCGCAAACTTGGTCATGTTACAAAGGCGGGCTGATGCACTGCGGTCAGTGTGGCACTTGTGTCGAACGTCGCGAGGCCTTCACCCAAGCAGGATTGGTTGATCCGACCGTCTACGCGTCGCAACTGCCCTTGCCGGCCAAGCCCACCAAGGATTAAATCTTCACAAAAGTTTTTTGCGCTTAGCTTCGCACCGGCGCATTTTTTCAACCTCCTTTAATGTTAATTTCTGAAATATTTTATTCACTCCAAGGCGAAGGCGAATTAACCGGCGTGCCTTCAGTTTTTGTCCGCACGAGCGGATGTAACCTGCGCTGCAATTGGTGTGATACGCCTTATGCTTCATGGCAGCCGGAAGGAAGGCAGATGACGGTAAGCGAGATTGTAGCGGCTGTCCGGCTGCATCCGGCGCGGCATGTTGTGCTGACCGGAGGTGAACCGATGATTGCCAAAGACATTCATGCGCTCGCGGCCGCCTTGAAAGACTTAGCTTATCATATCACGATTGAGACTGCGGCAACCATAGCTCCAGCGGGCATCGCGTGTGATCTCGCCTCGTTAAGTCCGAAGCTAAAAAATTCCACTCCCGATGAGCGGCTTGATGACACCTGGCGCATAAAACATGAAAACCTGCGCTGGCAGCCAGCCGTGGTGCAGGCTTGGCTCGATCGTGGAGGCTATCAACTTAAGTTCGTGGTCGCTCACGAAACCGATCTTACAGAAATCGAAACGCAGTTGGTTTCTCTAGAGCGGGAGATTCCACGAGCCAAAGTATTGCTGATGCCGGAGGGAACCACGGTCGAGGTTTTACGGACGCGTGCGGTTTGGTTAGGTGAATTATGCAAAACGCGTGGCTATCGTTACGCCCCGCGCCTGCACGTGGAACTTTATGGGAATAAACGCGGCACATGAAAATGCGCGCGTCGACTAATGTAATCCCCCCACGTAAGCTTTCGGAAGAGCTGGCTGATTTACGCGATCGTTCCGCGTTGGGAGCCTTAACGCTGCGCGAGGTTATCTACACCCTCGGAGGGCGCGCTTATACTCTATTGGTACTATTGTTGGCCTTGCCATTTATTACGCCCATTCCCCTGCCGGGTTTATCGACGCCCTTTGGCTTGGCTATTGGCCTGATCGCCTTTCGGTTGATGTTAGGTCAGCGCCCATGGCTGCCGATGAAACTTCAGCGCAAGGTATTGCCGCCGGGCTTCTTTAGTCGGCTGTTTTTGGTCGCTGAGAAAAGTATCCGGTTGATCGAGAAATTACTGCGCCCCCGATTAATTTTTTTAACAAGGACGCCAGCGTTAGTTCAACTGCACGCATTCTTGTTGTTGATCGCCGCTTTGGTGTTGCTGTTACCAATCCCGATTCCCTTCACAAATTCTTTTCCAGCTTGGGCCATTTTATTGGTGGCAGCAGGACTACTGGAGCGCGACGGCCTCTTTATTCTCGCTGGATATTTCGTGTTCGCGGTCGGCGTGCTTTATTTTATTTTTCTTGGTGAGGCCGCGACGCTGTTACTCCAGGAATTTGTGCGCTGGGCGCGGGCTTAGCTGCCAAGTCTAGCGAAAGCTAGATCGCCAACGCAATTTTTCCAAACTGCTCTCCGGCGGCCATGCGGCGGAAGGCGGCGTCGGTTTCAGCGAGTGGAAATACTTGATCTACTACAGGGGTAATTTTATGGGCAGCGACAAAGGCCATGAGGTTGCCGAAATCTTCCGGCGAGCCCATCGTGGTGCCCAGAATATTGATCTGCCGAAAAAAACATTTACGGAGATCGAGGCTGGTGGGGTTACCTAGGGTAGCGCCAAAGAATACAAGGCGCCCTCCTGGCGTGGTGAGATCAATGAGTTGGGCAAAACTCTCGCCGCCGGCGCTATCCACGATCACATCAAATCGCCCGGCTTGTTGCTGTAAAGTATCAGTCCAATTAGCCTCACGATAATTGACCCCGCCTAAAGCCCCAAGGGTGATAGCGCGCGCGATTTTCTCGGCCGAACTAGAGGTAACCCAGACTTGAGCGCCAGCGGCCACCGCCAATTGCAGCGCGATGAGGGCAGCCCCACCGCCAATTCCAGTTATAAGCACGCGCTCACCCCGTTGTAGCTGGGCTCGCGTAAATAAAGCGCGCCAAGACGTTAGTCCAGTGAGCGGCAGAGCGGCGGCTTGCTCCCAGGATAAGTGGCTGGGTTTGGGTGCCAGGTTAGCAGCTGGGATGGCGCATTGCTCTGCAAAGGTGCCCGCGTCGGGTAAACCGAGAATGCGAAATTGTGATCCCTGCGCGCGGGGATTTATCCCCCAGTCCAAGGCCGGGTTAATAATGACTTCACGACTCACCCAAGCTGCATCTTTTGGCGAACCAACAGATAGCACCGTGCCTGCGCCATCTGAGCCAAGAATCATCGGGGTCTTGATGCCTGCATATTGCCCTTGTTGAATCCAGAGGTCGCGGTGGTTAAGGGCAGCGGCCTTCAGCTGCACGATGACCTCACCCGGTGTGGCCTGTGGATTCGTCACTTCGTGGAGCGCCAATGGCTTTTTAACTTCGGTAAAGACAGCGGCTTTCATGAAATTAAAATCAACGGGCGCGAATTGAAGGCAATCTATCAGTCCTGATTGGCTTTAGTGCGCACCATCGGCAAAGATCATCCCACCCACAATCGTGCCGGTGCAGTGGCTCGTATATTCAAAGGGGTCGCCGTCATAGAGTGCCAGGTCGGCATCTTTTCCCGGGACGAGCGATCCCGTGCGGTCAGCGATCCCGAGTAATGTGGCAGCGCCACTCGTAATGCTGGCGAGGGCGGCCTCAAAACTGAGGCCATGGGCGGCGGCGATCGCCGCTTCAAATAACACCACTCGAGTTTTAGGAACATAGGCTTCATAACTGCTTTGTAAGGCAATCGGGATACCCGCTGCGTGAAGTTTTCCTGCGGTTTCTACGCTCAGGTTTTCCATATCCTCGTAACTACGTTGCATCGTTGGGTGCACGATAACGGAAAATCCGCTGGCTTTAATTTGGTCGAGGACCATCGGCGCATCGGCGCAGCCATCGAGGACAATCTTGAGATTAAATTCTTTGGCGATGCGCAGTGCAGAAATAATATCTTGCTGGCGATTAGCTGTAATTAACAGCGGTTGCACCCCGGTGAGAGCCCGGAGCAGCGTTTCTACTTTTAAATCGCGGCCGGGGCGCTTGCTCTCGTCTTTAGCCGCGCGCTTCTTGGCGTACTCTTGAGCTTTGATCAGTTCAGCGCGCAACATCGCAACCGCTTTGGAGCGGTTGCCTGGTGATTTGCTCGCCGCGGGCCCACCTTCGGTATTAGTCAGACCATTCCGACCTAGCGTGACGGCTGTCATCGCGGCGGGATTAATCACATCCTCATCGGCCGTCCGACCGAATGTTTTTACAATCATGGTTTGCCCAGAGATCAGAGCAGCGGGGGCATGACCGGTATTGACGGTGGTGACGCCATAAGAGCGGACCCAACCGACCAAGGGATCTTTAGCGTTGTAGGCATCTAGCGCGCGGAGCTCCGGTTGCACCGCGGAAGATTTTTCTAACATGTCTTGATCCTGAGCTTGGTTGAGTAAGCCCGAGAGACCGACCGTAGCATGGGCATCGATCAATCCAGGTGTAACGACAACGGCTTTAAGAATACGGTAGCCATCGGGAATATTGATAGATGCCTTCGGGCCAATCGCGGCGATCTTCCCATTACTGATGAGAATAACGCCAGCTTTGAGCGGCTCACCGGCCATCGTGTAAACAGTTTCGCCCATGACGGCGATATTTTCTGCGTGCCCAACGCCCAGTGCGATGAGCGAACTAACTAGTAAGCTTAAGCGGGTAATTGTTTTCATTGTTCACCTCCATTATTGGCGTTCGCTATTAGATCCCACGCGCTGGTGAAACAGCAGAGTTGGGCCCGACGAGAATCACCGGCGCCCGCCCCACCGACTGCGTAAAGATGATCCGCTGGGCGGGAGAGATCAAAAACTTTGGTTCCTTCAACCCACGTTTGTTCGATATGGGCATAGACACTCAACGGATCGGCTGAGAGCACAATGAAATCGGCATCTTTGCCGGGTTCCAGTGAGCCAACGCGGTCGTCGAGCCCGAGAATTTTAGCATTCGCGATCGTGACCGCTGCGAGAGCCCCTGGGCGCGTCATCCCTGCCCGAACGGCTAACGCAGCAGAGCGGAGGAAGCGCCGTGAATCGCAAATGGGGTCGTCTGTGTGAAAACCCACCAGCACGCCGGCTTGTTCTAAGATGGCTGGCGTGCGCCAGTCGGCATCTTTGGTTTCCAATTTACCACCGGGTGAATCAATCATGATTACAGAGCAGGGCGCGTGGGCAGCGGCAATCTCGGGGGCAACTTTCCAGCCTTCGCTGACGTGGTGTAAAACAACCTTGAATCCAAATTCTTGAGAGAGGCGCAGAACTGTAAGAATATCGTCGTGGCGGTGCGTGTGATTCTGGACGATGCGCTGGCCGGCGAGAACTTCGCCTATTTCCTCGAGCGCGAGGTCGCGCGGGGGAAGTTTTTCAGCGTCACCAGCGGCGCGTTTAATTTTGTCCCGATATTCTTGGGCTTTAATATATTCTTCACGAACTAATGCTGCGGATTTAGCACGGGTCCCGGGAAAGCCATTGGCTCCGCGCATAGAATTAGTGCCATTCGCCATCTTGAGGCCGCCAGCGTTCGTGCCATCAGGTAGCTTGATGAGTAAATCATCAACAGTCCGAGCCGTTCGCAGTTTCAGGTAAAGGGTTTGACCGCTGATTAGGTGGCCGGAGCCCGGCATAACATTAACCGTAGTGATGCCACCAGCCCGAGCTTTTTGAATTGAGGCATCGCGCGCATCGAGTGAGTCGAGCACACGCGCTTCTGGCTGGATGGGGCCTGAGCCATCACCGCCGCTGCCGGAGCCAATGTGGCTATGGGAATCCACGAGTCCTGGCATGAGCACTTTGCCGGTCACGTCATGAATTTCAGCACCTACGGGGAGGCTAATTTTATCAACGGGACCGACGGCGATAATTTTACCACCTGCGACGATCAGCACGCCGTGGGCGATGGGTGCACCGCTGATTGGGATAATTTGGGCGCCGGTAAAGACCTGCGGTTTCTCTTGGGCGCTAACACCGGCGGCTACTCCGAGCAGTGCCGCGAGGCATAACAGAGGTCTATTAGGCATAGCTTGTAACCATACGCGACCGTAAGGTTTCGGCAAATGCAAAGCGCGGTTGCGATTTGACACTTTCGCTCGCGCTTCAACGGTGCGGGCTGTCTATGACGACGCTCGCACCCAGCAAAAAATTTCATTATGCTTGGATCACCGCAGGGGTAACTTTTTGCACGTTGTTGGCGGCGGCTGGAGCTCGGGCTGCGCCGGGAGTCCTTTTGCTGCCATTGGCTAATGAATTTCAATGGAGCCGCGCCACGGTGTCGTCGATCGTTTCGATCAATATTTTTCTTTATGGTTTGATTGGCCCATTCGCAGCCGCGCTTTATCAGCGCTTTGGACTCCGGCGCACGATGATGGCGGCGATGACTTTGCTCGCAGTGGGTTACGGGCTATCGACGCAGGCTACTCGTTATTGGCAGTTTGTCGTGCTGTGGGGCGTGGTCGTCGGCATTGGCTCTGGGATGGCGGCGACAGTTCTCGGGGCAGCGGTTGCTAATCGCTGGTTCACGCATCGGCGCGGCCTCGTCATGGGATTACTTACGGCCAGCACCGCCACTGGGCAGTTAATATTTCTCCCCAATCTAGCTGCGGTGGTAACCGCGTATGGCTGGCGCGGAGCTCCTCTGCTCGTAGCCGCTGCGGCCCTGCTGGTGATTCCGCTTATCTGGTGGTTGATGCGCAATGATCCGCGGGATGTTGGCTTGCGGCCTTATGGTGAGACGGGGCCCGTGGATTTGGAGCCCCCTGTGATCGGCAATCCGGTGAAGCGCGCGATCGATGCTTTGCTCGAAGCAATGCGGCGGCGTGATTTTTGGTTATTGGCGGGTTCTTTTTTTGTCTGTGGAGCAAGCACTAATGGTTTGATTGGGACGCATCTTATTTCGGCCGCTTTTGACTGCGGTATTCCGACGGTGCGCGCGGCGGGGCTGTTGGCGATGATGGGCCTATTTGATCTTGGTGGGACGATGGCCTCGGGTTGGTTAAGCGATCGCTACAACTGTCGCTACCTTTTGTTTGTTTACTATGGGTTGCGCGGCATCTCGCTATTATTTTTACCGATGGCGCTGCTCGGCCCGGTGGCTGGGTTGGGGGTGTTCGCCGTTTTTTACGGTTTGGACTGGATCGCAACAGTGCCGCCAACCGTAAAGCTAACCGGCGAGGTTTTTGGGCGTGAGAAGGCCAGCATCGTCTTTGGTTGGGTGGTAGCAGCCCATCAAGTAGGGGCGGCCTGTGCATCGTATGCGGCCGGGGTGCTGCGAACAGCGACGGGGACTTACACCCTCGCCTTCTTTAGCGCAGGTGCACTCTGTGTGATCGCGGCGCTCGTCGTACTCCCGATCGGCCGGGGTCAACGCGCCACCACGCGTCCGGTCTCAGCTTAGCGTTTTAACTTGGCGCGAAGTTTTTTAATTTCCGGACTGACTGCGCTACAACCTTCCTGACTGCAACCAGCCCCCGGGCTTTTTTTTAGCCAAGACCGCACGAGGAGGGCGACGGCAATTCCAACTATTGCGCAAGCGACGAAAGTTTGGGTGGCGGCGGACATTAATAATATTCAGCTCTTAATAACCGAGGACGCGTCCCATTTGATAAATGGCGAAGCAGACGAGCCACGCGGTGCCCGTCATGTAAGCGATTTGAAAGAGGGGCCAGCGCCATGAATTGGTCTCGCGTTTTACTACTGCGACCGTGCTCATGCACTGCATCGCAAAAACATAATAAACCATGAGGGTGAAGCAAACGAGTGGCGTGAATAAGATGGCCCCATTCGGCCAGCGGGCCGCGCGTAAAGCGTCGCGGACCGGCAAAGCGTGCTCAGCGTTATCCTGTACTCCAAAAATGACACCCATGGAGCTGACAAAAACTTCGCGAGCAGCAAATGATGTCACCAAGCCGACCCCAATACGCCAGTCAAAGCCAAGTGGCTTGATAACTGGTTCAAGGAGGTGGCCAGCTTGCCCAGCAAAACTGACGGCGATCTGCGCATCGGCCGAGGCTTGAGGATCTGGATGTTTGGGGTAAGTAGTCAGAAACCACAGGACGATCGAGATGCCGAGGATGATGGTGCCGGCATTTTTTAGAAACAGCCAGCTGCGCTCTACCATTTGGCGTATAATCTCTCTCAGGCGCGGCGGCTGGTAAGCCGGCAATTCCATAATCATAAGTGGACGGGCGCTCTTGAAGAGGGTGCGCTTAAAAAGCCAAGCAAAGCCAAAAGCTCCGAGCGTACCCAAGAGATACATGAGCAGCATGAGACCAGCCTTCCACGTAGCCGGTAGGGCGGCGGCAGGCAGAAGAGTCGCAATCATGAGGAGATAGACCGGGAGTCGAGCGGAGCAACTCATCAGTGGGGCAATTAAAATTGTGACGAGTCGATCTTTGGCGTTTTCGATGGTGCGGGTGGCCATGATTCCCGGAATAGCACAAGCGTAGGAGCCCAAGAGCGGGATAAACGATTTTCCGTGCAGCCCTACTTTGCTCATGGGGCGGTCCATCAGAAAAGCGGCACGCGCCATATAACCCGTACTTTCGAGTAACCCGACAAAGAAAAATAAAATCAGAATTTGCGGAAGAAAAACGATGATGCCACCGACCCCGCCGATTACGCCATCTGTTAAGAGGTCACGCAAATCACCTGGCGGGAGCATGGTTTTAATCCCGCTGCTTAGCGCGGCAATATGAGTATCGATCCAGTTCATCGGGTATTCCGCTAGGTAAAAAATAGAGAAAAAAAGCGCGGCCATGATGAAGCCAAAAAATAACCAACCCCAAACAGAGTGCACGAGGATGGCGTCGAGGCGGTCTGACCCGGATAATTCTTGGGGACGGGTGCGGCGAAGAACCTCGCCGCAGAGCGTATCAATCGCGTCGTAACGGCTACGAATGAGCGTGCCGGACCAATTATTTTCCTCACGGGCACAGCGTTGTTGCCAAGTGGTGAGCACGGCAGCGGTGCGTGCACTGAGGGGTTTAGACCCCGCAATTCGTACGCTTTCGAAATCGGTGAGAAGTAGCAGGGCTTCCGCGCGTGCGATGAGGGGTGGTTGCGCATCAGCATCGCTGAGGGATGCTTGCAATTCAGCGACTGCCGGCGCGATCGGCGCGGGCACATCCCAGCGGTGACGGGCTAGTGGTAGATCGCTACGACTCATCGCGAGCTTAAGTTCAACTAAGCCCTCCCCTTTGATTGCGGAGCAGGCAACGACCACAACCCCAAGGGCGGCCGCAAGTTTGTGGGTATCAATTCGCAGGCCGGTTTTAACCGCCACATCCATCATATTAAGCACCACAATGACGGGCCGACCTAAGTCGAGAATCTGGTGTACGAGGTAGAGGTTGCGTTCAAGATTTGCTGCATCGAGCACACAGATAATTCGATCGGGCTGCGGCGTATCTTCACGTCGGCCAAATAAAACATCTCGCAAAACCGCTTCATCAGGCGAGCGCGCGGCCAACGAGTAAGCGCCGGGAAGATCGATGATCTTCATCGGACGGCCGTGCTGCGAGTAGCACTCTCCAATTTTTTTCTCTACGGTTACGCCTGGATAGTTGCCGACTTTTTGCCGCAACCCCGTGAGGGCGTTGAATAGCGTGGTCTTACCGCAGTTGGGATTACCCACCATCGCATAAATCGGCGTACGGTCGGATGACGCGAAGCGCCTTTTCCCTAGCGGCGTGATGTGCGGTGGCAGAATCACAGTGAGGAATTAACGCAATCGTGGACCCAGTTCGCCATAATCTGGCGCCATCGACTTAACGAACTCCGGCGGGCAAGGCTTCCACCAGAATAGCCATCGCGGCGTCATGGTTAAGGGCGATGCGCGTGCCGTTTACTTGGCAAAGACTCGTCGTGCGGCCAGAGATTTTGGTTACTAAGGCAGCTTCGCCAAAGCCCATTTCACGCAGTCGCTGGGCAAAGCTGTCATCCCCGTTAATCACGCAGATTCGCGCGGTGGCTCCAGCACTAAGCTGGCAAAGCGGCAAAAGGTTAAGCGGGGATGGCACGGCAGGTGAGACTAAGTATCAGGAGAGAAGCAGAAAAAAGCCCTAGGTCAAACTACTCGTGGCGAGCAGGCCTAGGGCAAAAGGTTAGCGCCGCCGACGTTTGACCGCGAGCTGAACCCCAGAATAGCGAACCAGACTCTGCAAGTGCTCGTATTGCTGCGGATCCATATCGTTGGCGGCCTTAAGCTCTTGCTCGGCACGCTTCATCGCTGCCTCAACCGCATTTTCATCAATTTTCTCTTCCGTGATAGCATTCTCGGCGAGCACGCGAACGGTGTCGCCATCGATTTGGGCAAAGCCCCCGCCCACCGCCAACCACTGAATAGAGTTACCTTTTGTGACGCGTAATTCGCCGCTCTCAATCTGGGTGAGCAAGGGAATGTGACCAGGGAGAATGCCAATTTCACCTTCAACGGTCGGGATCACAACGCTGTCGATCGTATCGGCGTAAACCTTGGCTTCGGGCGTGACGATTTCGAGGATGAGCGACATGTTTAAAGCGAGTATTAAGTAACGAGGATTAAGCGCGAGCAGGTCTCGTTACTTTTTCGCGGAAGCCGCGAGCACTTCATCAATGCCGCCCTTCATGTAGAAGTCACCTTCGGCGACATGATCAAGCTCGCCATCGAGAATCATCTTAAAGCCGCGGACCGTCTCTTTGACGGGAACGTATTTACCAGGCGTACCGGTAAATACTTCCGCGACTGCGAACGGTTGTGAGAGTAAGCGTTGGATTTTGCGAGCACGGTAGACCATGAGCTTATCCTCAGGGGGAAGTTCATCGAGACCGAGAATGGCAATAATGTCCTGGAGATCCTTGTAGCGTTGCAGCACGCGCTGGACTTCACGGGCGACGCGATAGTGCTCTTCGCCGACGATGTCAGCTTGCAAAGCTTTTGAAACGGAGGCCAGGGGATCAACGGCTGGATAAATACCGAGTTCGGCGATCGAGCGCTCGAGTACGATCGTGGAGTCTAAGTGGGCGAAAGTATTAGCCGGCGCCGGGTCGGTTAAATCGTCCGCTGGTACGTAGACCGCTTGCACGGATGTGATCGAACCTTTTTTGGTTGAAGTGATGCGCTCTTGGAGGAGGCCCATTTCGTTCGCGAGAGTTGGTTGGTAACCGACCGCTGAAGGTGAACGACCGAGTAGCGCCGACACTTCCGAGCCGGCTTGCGAGAAGCGGAAGATATTATCGACGAACAGCAGCACGTCCTGATTTTTTTCGTCACGGAAATATTCTGTCATCGCGAGCGCGGAGAGCGCGACGCGCATACGCGCCCCTGGAGGCTCATTCATTTGGCCGAAGACTAAAGCAACTTTTGATTTACTCAGATCTTTTTGGTCGATGACGCCTGCATCCGACATTTCGTGATAAAGGTCATTACCTTCACGTGAACGTTCGCCGACGCCGGCGAATACCGAATAACCGCCGTGGGCTTTCGCAATATTGTTAATGAGCTCGAGAATGACGACCGTCTTGCCGACGCCAGCGCCGCCGAAGGCACCCGCTTTACCCCCTTTAATAAACGGGCAGATCAGATCGATCACCTTGATCCCTGTTTCTAGAATTTCCGCCTTGGTGTTTTGGTCAACGAGCGAGGGGGCGGGCCGGTGAATGGGGTAGCGCTTGGTGTAGGCCACGGGGCCTTTACCATCTACGGCATTGCCGGTGACGTCGAAGATACGACCGAGCACGCCGTCACCTACTGGGACCGTGATCGGTCCGCCGGTGTCAGCGACTTCCATGCCGCGCACGAGTCCCTCAGATGAAGACATGGCGATTGCGCGCACGATGCCTTCGCCGAGATGCTGCTGCACTTCGAGGGTCAGGATCTCTTTTTTGCCAGAGACCGTGAAGCTAATAGTGAGCGCCTGATAAATGGGCGGGATGGAGTTCTCGGCGAACTGCACGTCGACGACGGCGCCGATA
Organism: uncultured Verrucomicrobiota bacterium; assembly: GCA_903856725.1. Lineage (GTDB taxonomy): Bacteria > Verrucomicrobiota > Verrucomicrobiia > Opitutales > Opitutaceae > Lacunisphaera. The sequence goes on along the minus strand of CAIOCT010000038.1, from coordinate 29,607 downwards.
ACTTGGACGATTTTGCCGGTATTGCTCATGTCTTAAACGGGTGGGGGGTGATTATAAAAGTTAGGCCGCGCTGAAAGCCGCGGCGGAGATTTCGAGGATTTCTTGGGTGATGGCAGCTTGCCGCGCCTTGTTGTATTCGAGGGTGAGGTCGCCGAGGAGGCTCGTGGCGTTATCCTTAGCGGTCTTCATTGCGACCATCCGGGCGCTGTGCTCGGATGCTTTGGCGGAGAGCACGAGCTGGTAGACGTAGCGATTGACGTAGAACGGCAGCAGGGCGGCAAGAACAGCATCAGCGTTAGGTTCGAAAAGCATGTCCCGCGTGTCGAGGGCTTGGCTATGCCCGCTCTCGGCGCGGAGGTGAGCCACAAAGTCAGCTACATTAGAAAGCGGGAGTACGGGGCGGATGATTGCTTCCTGAACCAACGTATTTTTATAGCGCGAGTAGATAACTTCGACGGTGTCGACCTTACCTTCGAGAAAAAGATTAACTAAAAACTCTACGGGTGTTTTGATTTCACCAAACGGTACGCGGTCGTTGACACTAAAATCCGCGAGTACAGTTCGTTTCGTGCGGGCCAGAAATTGGGCACCTTTGCGACCGATAGTCACATAGTTGACGGGTGTTTTAATTTCGGAAACGAGCTTGAAGAGATTAGCGTTCAGCGGCCCGCACAGACCTTTATCAGTCGTAACCAAAATGATCCCGCGAACCTTGACCTCGCGCCGGCTGAGCAACGGATGTTGGGTTTCGCTCACTCGTGGAGCGAGGGCGGCGAGCATATTAGCCATTAATTGTGCATAAGGCCGACCGGCAAGCGCAACTTGTTGCGCTTTCTTCATCTTGGAAGCCGCCACCAGTTCCATTGCCTTGGTGATTTGGCGGGTATTCTTGACCGACTTAATGCGTCGGCGGATGTCGCGGGTGGAAGCCATGAAGATCTACGATTAGGGATTTACGATTTCAGAATGAGCACCTGGGCACAGCGTGAGTTAACCAGTGGGTTGAATCGTAATATTCGTTTTTAAATTACTGAGCGGCGAAAGTGCTCTTCCATTCGTCAGCCGCCGTCTTGAGGCCGGCTTCAATTTCGTCCGAGAGTTTAGCCTCGTTGCGGATTTTTGTCAGCAGCGCGTCTTTGCGGCTAGTGAGATAATCTTTCAGCGAGTTAGCCGCGCTCACCACATTCTTCACATCAATTGAATCGAAGTAAGTTTTTTGGAGCGCCCACAAAACAGCCGCCTGCAGCTCGATGGATAGCGGGTTGAGTTGGGGTTGTTTGAAAAGCTCTACGATGCGCGAGCCGCGTTCGAGTTGGGCTTTAGTTTTTGCATCGAGGTCGGAGCCGAATTGCGCGAAGGCAGCTAGTTCACGGAACTGCGCAAGCTCACCCTTAAGTTTGCCGCCGACTTGTTTGGTGACCTTGATTTGCGCAGAGGAACCAACGCGGGAGACGGATAGACCGACTGACACGGCCGGGCGAATGCCTTGGTTAAAAAGATCGGTCTCCAAGAAAATCTGGCCATCGGTGATGGAGATAACGTTGGTTGGAATGTAGGCAGACACGTCACCGGCTTGGGTCTCGATGACTGGCAACGCGGTGAGCGAACCTTTGCCATCAAGGCGGGCGGCCCGCTCGAGCAGACGGCTGTGTAGATAAAATACATCGCCCGGATACGCTTCGCGGCCGGAAGGACGTTTGAGGATCAACGAAATTTGGCGGTAGGCGACAGCGTGTTTGGAAAGGTCATCGTAAACAATGAGCGCATCCATGCCGTTTTCCATGAACCATTCGCCAATCGAGGCGCCCGAGAACGGAGCGAGGTATTGGTTGGCGGGATTATCTCCTGCGGTGGCAGCGACGATGACGGTGTATTCCAGCGCGCCAGCGGCTTCGAGCGCAGCGATAGTCCGCACGACATTAGACTGCTTCTGGCCGATCGCGACGTAGATCGAGTAGACGGGGCGGAAGCTCTTATCGCCTGAGGCCAGGCCAACTTTATTAATGCGGCCTTGGTTGATGATGGTGTCGATACAGATCGTAGTTTTACCGGTGCCGCGATCGCCGATGATCAATTCACGTTGGCCGCGGCCGATCGGAATCATGGAATCAATGGCCATGATGCCGGTGAAGAGCGGCTGGTTCACCGATTTGCGAACCATGATCCCTGGGGCAATTTTCTCCACCGGGTAAAATTCTTTAGCATCAATCGGGCCTTTGCCATCAACAGGCCGGCCAAGAGCATCGACGACCCGCCCGAGCAAGGCGCGGCCGACGGGTACGGAGAGAAGTTTGCCGGTGGTCTGAACTTCGTCGCCTTCTTTAAGTTGCGACACGTCACCTAGGACGACGCAGCCTACTTCATCAGCTTCAAGATTGAGGGCGATACCGATGGCCCCACCCGGGAACTGCACCATCTCATTATACATGACGTCGGAAAGACCGTCGAGTTTGGCGACGCCATCAGCGACCGCGCGGATGGTGCCAGTGTTCTTCTTGACGGCCTTGCTGGAAAGCTTGGCGATCTGCTGTTCGATTTGTTCAACGACGGTGCTCATCTGGAGGAGGAATTAAAAGGAAACGGGGGTTAGACTGCGTGGGAAAGAGTAGTGAGTTGGCCCGCGACGGACGACTCATAGAGATCGGAGCCAATGCGCACGCGCAGGCCGGCCAACAATCGCGGGTTCGATTGCGCGGTGGCGGTGACCGGGCGCGCATATTTTTTGGTCATCGCGCTGGCGATTAATTGTAAGGTGGCGGCGCTGATGGGACCCGCGTGTTCCACGCGCGCGTGGGACTTGGCCAATTCTATGACGATGGCTTGTTGGTAAAGTTTGAGCAACGCGAGGGCGTGGCGGGGGGCGGCTTGCTCAATATAACCTAACACGCCAGCGACTTGCTCGGAAGACACTTGGCCATCACGCAGGCTCAGCTTGAAAAGCTGCTTAGCCAAAAGCTTGGTTTTTTTATCGCCGCGCATAGATCAAATTTAAACTGAGGTGAGTTCTTTGCTGGCGGCTTCATTATAGGCCGCGCGGTCAGCCTCAGAAAGTTTCTTAGCCAAAACTTGTTCGGTTGTTTTGACGACCAGCCGCGCAATTTCACTGCGAGCTTCATTGAGCATTTTTTTGTGCTCGAGCTCAATGGCCTGTTGCGCTTTCACGAGGGTATCAGCCGCGCGTGCGGTGGCTTCGGTATTTTGCTTGTCGGCAAATTCCTTCGCGGACTTGCGGGCTTCATCAATTACTTTAGACGCTTCGAGTTGGGCGGTCTTAATGAGTTGAGCGCTCTCTTGAGCGGCGGCGGCGAGGCGGATGGCGGTTTCTTCCGCGTGCTTAAGTCCGTCGGCGATCTTCTGATTGCGCTCCGCCATCGTGGTGATGGTCGGCTTAATGCCAAATTGGTAGAGAACGCCAAAGAGGATCAGGAAGCTGACCACCTGCATGATCACGAATTTCGGCTCGAGACCGAATTGCTGAACGATGCCAGATTCGTGGGCGGATTCTGTGACAGCGAGGAGAGTAGTCAGCATGACGAGAAAGGGACTGGCGGTCGCAGCGCTTGGCTGCGCACCGCCAGTGAAGAGGGTTGATTACTTGGCGAGGAACAGCGCGAGAATGCCGAGACCTTCGGCGAGCGCCATGCCGATGATGGCCTGGACGAGAATCTTGCCGGACGCACCGGGGTTGCGACCGACGGCTTCGGCGGCTTTATTGCCGATGAGGCCGACGCCGATGGCGGCACCGAGTAGACCGAAAGCGCTGGCGATATTACCGGTAATTTCAGCGAGGAGGAGGTTCATATGTATATATTTAGTTGTGGTTGCAGTTGTCGCCGTGCGCACGCGAGGTACGCTCCCAGCGATAAATTATTAATGGTGAGCTTCAGCGGCGTGGCCTTCTTCGTGATCATCGCCGTGGTTGCAGATGAGGCCGATATAGACCGAAGTGAGGAGCGTAAAGACAGTGGCTTGAATGAGACCCACGAGCAATTCCATGAAATAAAAAATAAAGATGAACCCTGTTCCATGCAGGAGGTTCTCGCCGCCAAAGACGTTGCCGAATAGCCGCACTGAAAGCGTGAAGGGTCGGATGACGATGGAGAAAACCTCAATGCAGCCGACGAGCAGAAAGACCAAGGTCAAAAAAGGGTAAAGCCAACCTGGAGTTTCCTTTTTATCAGCTTTATTGCCAAATAAATCCCACAGAATGAGTTTCGGTCCGGCATACTTGAAGATGATGATGAGGTAGGCCCCAAAGGAAACGAGCGCTAGCGCGATCGTGCTATTAAAGTCGGCGGTAAAAGGACGGATCCACGGCGAGGTGATATGAAAATCTCCGTCCACCTCATGTCCCCAGCCGATCGTCCCGACACCGGGAAGCAACCCCATCCAATTTTGAATAAGAATGAAGATAAAAAAGGTAACGAGTAACGGGAATGTGGCGGGGAACGCTTTTTTACCCACAATCGGCTCGAAGAGATCACGCAAGCCTTCAAGCAGAGACTCAAAGACGGCCTGACTCTTGGTGGGTAGCACCTTGGGTTTACGCACTGCGAATAAAATGAGAGCGATGAGCACTGCCGATACAGTCCATCCCGTTGCCATGCTATTAGTGATAGCCCAGCCGTTACCAAAGTCATACAATTTCGCGGCGGCTGGAGCAACCCCCTGCCCCTCATTGGCGACCATGGCTACCGCGCCCATAAGAGCGGCGAAGACAGCGATAATATTTTTGGCGAGGCGCATGAGTGTTCTCAGGAAGACAAAATAGCGATGAGAGAGCGATTAGGTAGGTTTCTGCGCGGAGCAGCGTCAACCCTCTAAATATAAAAAGCCGGTTAATTAGGTGGAATTAGATCCAGCCAGAAAAGCATCTACAAAAACTTATGCCGGCTGAGGCTTGCACTGATGGCAACAAAGCTTGATTGGTGAAATATGGAACCAGCTACTCGCGCATTACTCGATCGGACCGAGCCGCGCCGTCGCGGCAACGGCGAGCGTCAGTTGGCGCATAATATCCTCATGCAAGTCACTTGGAGTCTGCTGGCGGCGGCACTTCTGGGGCAATTATTTTTGCTGGGGTGGCTGGATGTGATGTCCTGACTAAGATCAGCGATTGGTAACTCTCTGCACGGGCCTGAAAGACAGTTTCATGTTCTAGAGGCCACGGCTCCCCTATTTCGGTGGTTTTCCATGTTTTTAACGCAGGCAGGAAACCCTGCACGGCCTTGAAATAGTCGGTCGAATCAGTGCGAAAATACAAGCGAGCCTCAGTCGGTGCATAGGCAGCAAGAGCTTCAAAAAAAGCAGGCTGCAGGATGCGGTTCTTGTGGTGGCGTTTTTTGGGCCAGGGATCGGGAAAAAGCACCCAAATCTCGTCAAGCGTAACGCCTTCGGGGAGAGCGCGGAGAAATTCGACTGCCTCCGCCCGGATAAAGTGGCAATTCAGTAGCATGCCACGCTCGGATTTACGTAAGGCTCGAGTAATCCGCTCGCTCGCTAAATCTACCCCAACGCAAAGACGTTGGGGGAATTCGGCGGCATAGCGTTCGAGGAAGTGACCATGACCGCACCCAATTTCCCACACAATCCCTCGTGGGGCCGGAAAAATTGGGGTGAGTTTAGCGCGCAGATCGGCGCGCCGTTGCGCCATTAGCTCGACAAATTCTGGTTTAATAGACACGGAGTTAATTTATGTAAGATAAACCTAGAAAGCGATTTACGCGTATATAAATCACGAATTATTCGTTGCTCGGCGTTGCGCCGCAATTTGAATCATAAGGATACTAATATCAGCGGGGTTGACCCCACTAATCCGGCTCGCTTGGCCGAGGTTTTGGGGGCGGAACTGGGCCAACTTCAGGGCGCTTTCCCGCCGCATACCAGGAATGGCGGCATAATCCATCTCAACAGGGATGCGGATTTTTTCGACATGCTTAAGTTTTTCAATCTGGCGCAATTCACGCTCGAGATAGCCGGAGTATATAACACGGTAGAGTACTTCTTCGCGAATTTCTGGAGATTCCGCCGCCAGGTCTGTAGGCAGAAGTGCGACCTCTTTATCACGACGGATTGCCTCAGCCCACAGCCCCCTACTCGAGCGGGTGTTTTCTAAATAGTTTTGCCAATAAATTACCCGATCTAATTTTTTAGATATATTGCACAATCTGTTGTCAGAAATTAACTTATGTAATTTTGAATGTTCAAGTAGGCGCAGCTCAGAGCTCCCGTGATTAAATAGTAAACGATGCTCGGCTCGGCTGGTAAACATACGGTACGGCTCAATGGTCCCTTTGGTAACTAAGTCATCAATGAGAACGCCAATATAACCTTCATGGCGTTGAATAATCAGGGGGTCTTCTCCCCTCCCCTTGAGGACTGCATTGACGCCGGCGATTAGGCCTTGGGCAGCAGCTTCCTCATAGCCAGAGGTGCCATTGATTTGTCCGGCTAAAAAAAGATTCTCGGCCTTGCGCGATTCAAGCGATGGAAATAGTTGCGTGGGCGGAGCAAAATCATATTCCACGGCGTACGCTGGCCGAAGTAGGACCGCCTGCTCAAGGCCAGGGATACTATGGACGAGATCAAGTTGTACATCAAAGGGCAGGCTCGTAGATAGGCCATTAATGTAATACTCATTGGTGCTTCTTCCCTCTGGCTCCAGGAAGAGCAAATGACGGGGTTTATCGGCGAATCGCACGAATTTATCCTCGATACTCGGGCAGTAGCGTGGCCCCACCCCCTCAATTTCGCCGGAGTACATTGCGGATTTATGCAGGTTATCACGAACAATCTTTGCTGAAGCTGGAGTCGTGTAAGTCATCCAGCAGGATGCTTGTTCGCTCCCAGGGCTCCAGCCCAGTCGGCGCTCGCCGGTCTGTTCCACGTGGAACAAGTCTTCGTGGTCACGAGTATCGTGGAAGGCAAACAGGGTTGGTTTCGGATCCCCTTTTTGTTCCTGAAGCCCGGTAAAATTGATGCTGCGGCCTAACAGTCGCGGAGGGGTGCCTGTTTTGAGTCGCTGGAGCTCAATACCTGCTTCCATCAGGCTTGCCGAGAGGGTTTTTGCGCTAAAGTCCCCTAGCCGCCCGCCTTCATTCTTGTTTTGGCCAACATGCATCAGCCCGCGTAAAAAAGTGCCTGTAGTTACGACCACCGTTCGGCCGATAAACTCAATATCCAGGTTGGTTTGGCAGCCAATAACGCGTCCATTTTTGTAGATCAGGCCAGTAACGGTTGCCTGAAAGATCTGTAGGTTTTTTTGTAACTCGAGGGTGTGCTTGAGTCGGAATTGGTAAGCTTTTTTGTCACACTGGGCTCGAGGCGAGCGGACCGCCGGACCTTTGGATTCATTGAGGAGTCGAAACTGGATTGCGGTCAGGTCGGTATTAATGGCCATTTCTCCTCCAAGGGCATCAATTTCCCGCACCATTTGGCCTTTGGCCTGCCCGCCAATGGCTGGATTGCAGCTCATTTGAGCAATGGTGTCGATGTTACCGGTAAGGAGGAGGGTGGAGGCACCCATTCGCGCTGCCGCGAGGCATGCTTCCACTCCAGCATGTCCCGCTCCGCAGATAATTACATCAAATGGATTTTTATTATATATCACGATTTAAACATCATTATCAAAATAAATATTTTGATGTCTTATTATTTACCTATACAGAAGGAGGCGAACAATTCGTCCAGTACTCGTTCATGATCAATTTTTCCTGATATTTGTGCAAATGATTCTAGGGCAGATCGTAAGTCACTTGATAATAGCTCGCTATAACTATTTTCAGCTAATTTTACTTTAGCCGCTTGAAGGCATTTCTTGGCCTGTTCCAGGGCTTGGGCATGCCGGGCGTTAATCGCAATTACCTCGGATCCTATGTTTACCTGAAATGATGCGGCCATTTCCACGAGGACGTCTTGAAGCGCTGTTAGGCCAGTTGCATTAAGCGCTGAAATTCTTACGAATGGAAAAGTCAGGGGCAGGGGGCTAGGCGCAATTACGGATAGGTCACACTTATTATACACAACCAGCGTGTTTTTCACTGTAAGGCGCTGGCTAAATGCGCTGGGCAGATCTAAGTGCGGGCGAGTGGCATCGATAACCCACAGGAACAGATCGGCTTGCGTGGTTTGCTCGAGCGATTTTTCGATACCGCGTTTCTCGAGGGGAGCAGGCACAGGGTTCAGCCCAGCTGTATCGATGAGCCGCAAGCAATAGGGACCTATGATGATCGGCTCTTCTAGATAGTCGCGGGTAGTCCCAGGCTCTGAACTAACTAAAGCGCGTTCACGTCCCACTAGGCAGTTCAGTAGGCTGCTTTTTCCGGCATTGGGTTCACCTAAAATAACCGTTTTAATACCTTCGCGTAAAAGGGCTCCATAATAGCTCGTAGCCAATAACCGGCTCGTGTCTTTTATTAGTATATCAATTTCTCTATCAATGCTTTGTCGATTTTCATCCGGTAGATCTTCATCCGGGAAATCAATGTAAGCCTCAATCTGGGCAAGCGTTTTAATCAAGCGGGTCGTCAGGTCAGCCATGTGTCGACCAAGTGAGCCGCGCAGTTGCTGATTAGCTGCCGCGAGGGCCTGGTCGCTCCGTGCGTGAATAAGGTCCATGACGGCTTCGGCCTGGCTTAAATCCATCCGGCCATTGAGAAAGGCGCGTTTACTAAATTCGCCAGGTTCGGCCGATCGACAGCCTTGGGTGAGAAGGTCGGCTAAAATCTTTTGAGCGATGAAGGGGTTGCCGTGGCAGGAAATCTCTAAGCAATCTTCGCCGGTAAATGAATTTGGGCCGGAAAAAAAAGTGAAGAGCACATCATCAATTAAAATTCCCTGAGCGTCGCGATAGTCGGCATGCTGTGCCGTGCGGGGCAGGGGTGGGCGCGCAAATATTTTTTCAACGAGCGTGCTCGCGGCAGGCCCACTAGCGCGAATGAGGGCAAGTGCGGAGGTGCCGACCGGAGTCGCGAGCGCCACAATGGTATCCGAAGGAAATAACATTCGCCCCACGCAAGCGAACGTGGCGGCGAAGGCAAAGTGAAAGCAACGAAGCGCCGGCTACTTTTTTTTAGGAAAAATTTTCGCCACCTGTTGTGCGCGGTAATTAAAAATCTGGGTCAGCTGCCGGTTAACCCATAGTTTTTCAGCTAACCAACCGCAGAGACCCCACCCAACTTGGTAAGTTACCTGATCAAACATCCGCACCCCGCCCGCTTCTGGGACGAAGCGGTGTTCGTGACGCCATAATTTGTAGGGACCCTTTCGCTGAATATCGACGAAGCTTGTTCCGACCTGCACTTCACTAATTTCCGTAATCCAATTTAACCAGAGCCCTGGGAGCGGCGAAATGCGATAGGTGATAATTTGACCAGCGAACATTCGCGTCGGAGCTTCCCCGATAATTTTAAAACGCACGCTCGGCGGGGTTAGTTCATTAAGATTTTTTGGGGTCGCAAAATAATCCCAGACCACAGCGGGTGGACAGGGGATAAATTGTTCGCGGCGTAGATAATGAATCATGAGAAGAGTTTAGTCGAAAAATTCACTCGCTTCACGGTCAGTAATAATTGCGAGCCCTGTTCTTATTATTTGTGCGGCGCTTCGGGCTGTACCGGGATGGGTGGCAAAGAAATTTTAAATAAATCAGGCGCCTCAAGTTTCGGTGGGCTGATCGTGGTTGCGGGGCTGGGGGCTAAAATGACTGGTGAAATTGTTTCAGGATGAGGCGCAACCACGGGAGCGGTTTTTACCAAGAGAATTGCGCGCACGGTCGCTTGCGATAGATCTTTGAGGAGTTCGGCGGCGCGGGCTTCGGCGACTTGAATATCGGCCGGTCGTTGGGCTAAGCGGGTACGTACTTGCGTATCGGCGCCAGAGGCATCGCCAAATTTATTCGCCACCAATAACCAGGCGAGGCCCTCAACTAAATCGCGTTTTACGCCGCGGGCGCTGGCCAACATTGCTCCGATATTATGCTGGGCTTCCATAACACCGGCTTGTGCCGCTCTCGTGTAATATTCAAGCGCGCGGGGGTAATCAACCGGCACACCGAGCCCGTCGTGGTAAATTTTACCGAGTCGAAAGGTTGCATTGGTGACTCCGCCTTGGGCGGCTTGGGTCAATAGCAGGATCGCCTGAGGCGTATCTTGCGTTAGGCCATCCGCCTCTAAGCAGCGAACGCCTAGCTCAAAACAAGCAGCCGGATTGCCCTGAGCGGCAAAATGCTGGAGTTCGCTCAAGCTCTTCCATGCGGGTTGATTGCTCTTCGTAGAGATTAAGACCGGCAGCGCTTCTTGGGGTAGCGCCGGTTTGGCTGCTAATGCTCCCGCCGTCACCAGCAGAGTGACGGCGGTTCGGTAGACCGATAATGCGCGCCAGAGCAGGGTTAGCTGAGCGAAGCGCGCCACGACGATTACTCCGGCGTTCCAACCGTAGCGACGGCCCCGCCTTTAACCTTTTCGATAATACCAGCCTTTACCTTAGCCGCGAGATCAGGATTGGTCCGGAGCGCTTCTTTTGCGGCTTCGCGACCCTGGCCGACCAAATCACCATTATAAGCGATCCAGGCGCCTTTCTTTTCGAGCACCTTATGTTCAACGCCGAGATCGACGAGTGAACCGCTCGCAGAAATGCCTTCATCATACATAATGTCGAATTCTACCTCAGTAAATGGCGGGGCAACTTTGTTTTTTACAGCCTTCAACTTTGTGCGATTGCCAATGACTTTACCATCCGGCGTCTTGAGCTGATCTTTGCGGCGAATATCGAGACGAACTGAAGCGAAAAATTTAAGCGCGCGACCCCCGGAAGTGGTCTCTGGGCTTCCGAACATAACGCCAATTTTTTCGCGGATTTGATTGGTAAAAATACAAACACAATTCGTCTTGCTGACGACCGCGGTGAGGCGGCGCATGGCTTGCGACATCAAGCGGGCTTGGCTACCCATGGTCATGTCGCCCATTTGGCCATCAAGTTCCGCCTTCGTGATCAGTGCAGCGACAGAGTCGAGAATGATTACATCAATGGAGTTTGAACGAATGAGCGTCTCCATGATGTTGAGCGCGTCTTCGCCAGAATCGGGTTGAGATACGAGCAGATCATCGAGGCTGACCCCAACGACGCGGGCATACTTTGGGTCGAGCGCGTGTTCGACATCGATAAAGGCGGCGAGGCCGCCTTGCCGCTGAGCTTCGGCGATAACACTTAAGCAAAAGGTAGTTTTACCGGAAGATTCTGGTCCATAGATCTCGATGATACGACCGCGGGGCAGGCCGCCGACGCCGAGCATGAGGTCGATGGCAAGCGAGCCCGTCGAAAGTGTGTCGACCTTCATCTTAGCATTACTGCCAAGGCGCATGATGGAGCCTTCGCCGAATTGTTTGGTGATCGAGGAGAGAGCGAGATCGATGTTTTTCTCGCGAGCGGCGTTGGCCGATTTTTCAGCAGGGGCGAGGCGGGATTCGGCAGACTTTGATTTATCAGCTTTGGACATGGGGGGGTTATGGTTTAAAAAGTTATTTTGACGGTGTGCGCGTAACGCAATTCGGCAAGCGCGGAGTAGGGTGGAAAAAGCCTAAAATTAGGCCCGGGAGAGCTTCAAATAGCGGTGGTGGCCGATTTATTGAACGCGAAAGCAAAATAAGCGGCGAGGGCCATGAAGAATAGGCTGACCGCATAATTCCAGCGAAGTTTTTCACCAAGGACTAGCGAGGCAAAGCCCACAAAAATGACTAAAGTGATAATTTCTTGGATAATTTTTAATTGGTAGCCGGTGAACTGGCGGTACCCCAAGCGATTTGCTGGTACCATGAGACAATATTCAAAAAATGCGATGCCCCACGAGAGGAGGATCGCCGCCCACAGCGGTTTCGCCCCAGCGTATTTTAAATGACCATACCAAGCATAGGTCATAAAAATATTGGAGAGGCAGAGTAGTAAAATGGTGCGCATGGGCTCCATTGTGCGTAGCCCAGCTTTTCGTGCTAGGCGAAAATCATTCCGTTAGTGCATAAACCGCAAAAGAGGCTAACCAATGGGCGCGGTTAAAATCCTCTGCGCTCAGTAAAGGAATAGCAGCTTCCAAATGGCGCCTAGCGGCTTCCCTCGCTCTATTTTGGCGAGGATCTGATTCTGGTAAGGCTAGCGCAATGCGGCGCCAGCACCATGCACGATTTAAATTAAGACCGATCAGGTGAGCAATTTTGGGATCGTTTGGATTGCTGACGCGGACGGGAGTGAATAATCGGATGGGCTCTCCCGTATGAAGATTAGGCAAGAAACGCCCAAGCCAGCGGCTAAAATTTTCCGGGGGGAGCACCGAAGCCATGACTTCTGCTTCAGTGAGAGCTGGGGAGAGAAAGTCTTCTCCCGAGGGTTCCCATTCCGCGGAGTAGTTGGCATCGTGTCCAAACCAATAAGCCATGCGACTGGTGCAAAATAGTTTGAGCTCTTGATCATCAGCCGCACGCGTGTAGTCGATGGCGAGCTTGACCGCGAAGGCCGTGTTGTTGTGCACGCCGTGTCGTACGGGGTGGTTGAGCGAATTGAGGTAAGTGAGTAACCCTTCGCGGATGACGGCAACGAGGGGAGTGAGATTATGGGCTAACTTGGCATCATAATGGAGTAATTCCTCCGCTAACTTTAACAACCAAGCCCAGCCGTAGGGTCGTTCATAAAATTCTCTGCCTGGGGAGCGAAAATAGGCGGTCTCGACCGCTAAATTTTCAGCGGTCAGATGTTCGTGCAAGACACGGTCAATTTCGGCACGTTCTGGTAACGAGGGGAAAAGCCGCGCCAGGCGCGCGAGCATGCAATGTTGGTGGACGCAGGAGTGCCAATCATAGCTGCCGTAAAATGCTGGATGCAGTGCGCGTGGGGCACGGACATCGTCGGCGCCATTTAATACGTGCTGCAAAAGGTGGGGATATTCACGGCGAATATTCCGTAGGCCAAGCTGGGCAAATTCCGAAGCTTGCGCGGGGGCGAGAAGAGGGAAGGCGGGCGACACGAGCGGAAGGGTGAGGAGGGAGAAAGTTTAAGTTGAAGTAGCACTACTGACGCATAAGTTGTGCCGTCTCAACATCTCGACGACCTTATGAAAATCAAAGCCTATCTTAAACCTCATTGCGGCTGGTCCAACGGCGTTCGCGCTATTATGGCCAAACACCAGCTGGCTTTTGAGGATATCGACATCATCAATCATCGCGCTCATTATGAGGAAATGGTCCGTAAATCCGGACAGCCGCTATCGCCTTGCGTCGAGATCGATGGCGTCATGCTCGCTGATATTTCCGGGGAGGAAGTTGAAAATTACATGCTAGCCAACAATTTGGTGAATCCGAGTGGGGCGCCATTAGATGTTCCTACTAATGCCGGTTGCTCCCAAGAAGAGCATGAGCGCATGGCTGCTAAGCCGGTGCGTTTCTTCTGAGCCCTTGTTTTCGCGTTAAGCCTGCGCCGGACTCACGCGAGTCCGGCGTTTTGCTGAACGGTGGGCTAGTTTACTTAATAAAGAATCCGCGCTCGCAGGGTTCCGGGGACATTTTGCAGCTCATCAATTGCAATTTTGCCGGCGGCGGTATCCACATCCATCACGCAGTAACCAATATGCTCAGTTGTTTGCAGATATTGGGCGGAGATATTTACTTTATGCCGACTGAAGCGCTCGTTGATATGCGCCAGCACCCCAGGAATATTTCGGTGGATATGTAACAGGCGGGTTTTACCGGTGCCGGCATGTTCGGGCAGATTAACCTCAGGAAAATTAACCGCTGTCATCGTAGAGCCATTGTCTGAATAGCGGATTAATTTTTCGGCAACTTCCGTGCCGATGTTGGCCTGAGCCTCCACGGTGGAGCCACCGATGTGTGGGGTGAGGATGACGTTATCAAATTTTCGTAGTGGTGACAGGAACTCCTCGTCATTACCCGTGGGTTCGATGGGGAAAACATCGAGGGCGGCGCCGGCGAGATGATTATGCTCTAAAGCTTCAGCGAGTGCAGGAATATCCACAATCGTTCCGCGAGCTGCGTTGATTAGGTGGGCCCCTTTTTTCATCAGGGCAAGCTGAGCGCGCCCAATAAGATTTTTAGTGGCAGCCGTTTCTGGCACGTGCAGCGAGACGATATCACTTTCGGCTAGCAGGCGGGCGAGTTTCGGGACCGAGCGGGCGTTTCCGAGAGGAAGTTTACCGACAATATCATAATACAGCACACGCATCCCGAGGTGTTCGGCGAGCACTCCTAATTGGGTGCCGATATGGCCGTAGCCGACAATACCGAGCGTCTTGCCCCGCACTTCCACGCTACCTTCGGCGCTCTTGGTCCAGCCGCCGCGATGGACGAGCGCATTTTTTTCGGGAATGCCGCGCAAGAGCATGATAATTTCCCCGAGGACTAATTCGGCGACACTGCGGGTATTAGAGTACGGGGCGTTGAAAACTGGGATGCCGCGTTTGGCCGCGGCCGCTAGATCGACTTGATTTGTGCCGATGCAAAAACAGCCAATGGCCGTGAGTTTGGGCGCAGCGGCGAGAATTTCATCAGTTAATTCGGTCCGCGAACGGATACCAAGAAAGTGCACATCCTTAAGGGCAGCTTTGAGCGCATCTTCAGCTAACGACTTGGGTAGGTTGCGGACAGCGGGGTAACCCGCTTGGGCGAGAGCCGCGGTGGCGTGAGCGTGGACGCCTTCCAGGAAAAGAAATTTAATGCGCCGTTTATCAAAAGAGAGCTTTTGCATGCTGCCGGCACTTTTACTTTATTTGGTAAGCGAGCAAGTCTGGGCTCTGCGCGAGAGGCGGGCTTGCCACGGAGGCGACACTGTATTCGATTGTGGGCGCAATGTTATCTCAACCCATTCCTGGCTCTTCCGGAGAAGTGTTGCGTAGTTTGCCGTCGGCTTATCAGCCGCATGCGGCCACTGGGCTTCTTCATTTGCCCCGCTTTCTCGCGAAATGTAAGTATATCAAGGAGCATGGCGCTTTGCCGGCGAGTTATGCAAAAAATTTTAAACGGGGAATGGATCGTTTCCTTTGCTTGCATCTTGGGATCGATCCGGCCGCTGTGGAAAAAATTGTCCTAACCTCAACCACTGAGGCTGAAATAGAGGCGCAGTTAAAAGAATTGCTGCCGGCCGATCTTCGGGTCGCCAAATGGAACCGTAATTATGTGCAAAAAGGCATGACGCCCAGTGGTCGAGAATTCCTCAAAGAAGCACTCACCAATATGGGATGTGCTGATCGCGTGGACCAGATTGTCAGCGTCGTCGACCTCATGGAGTTCGATGAGGGGCGGATTGAATAGCGCTTGGGCTACGACTTTCGGCAGCGGCTATCCTGCTTGCAGATAACTGACCTTGGAAAGGCTCCAAAAGCAGGTTGGCGGCGCTTAAAATTGAAAGCCTAATATTTTGTATATTATTAATAATCAGTAATTTAAAATATAATTACTGCGATAGACTAGAGGGGGATAAATTCTAGAATTGCAATAATGCTAACATGAGTAAAGATGTTATGTTATTACCGATAGCGGCCTTGATCCATCTGGTGCAAGCCTACCGGTAAAAGATCTGCTCCGCAAAAAAATTAACCCATTCAACTCAAATGAAATTTGAAACACTCTGTCTGCATGGTGGCCAAGTAGCTGATCCCACTACGGGGGCTTGTGCGGTGCCGATTTATCGGACCACGGCATTTGTTTTCAAAAACACGGAGCACGCCGCCAACCTTTTCGCGCTCAAGGAGCTGGGGAATATTTACACGCGTTTGATGAATCCGACGACCGATGTACTTGAGAAGCGCGTATGCTTGTTGGAAGGCGCTCATCCGATGGCGGGTTTAGGGCTAGCTTCCGGCACGAGCGCGGTTTTCTACGCGATCATCAATTTGGCGCAGGCCGGGGATAATATTGTTTCTGCGCGCAATCTTTACGGCGGCACGTACACGCAATTTGCCAATATTTTACCTGCTTTAGGGATTACGGTGCGATTTGTAGATTCAAACGATCCGGCGAATTATGCTAAAGTAATCGATGGTAAAACCCGCGCTCTTTTTTGCGAAACTGTCAGCAATCCAGCTTTGGAAGTGACGGATTTAAAAGCCGTCGCTGATATTGCGCATGCGCATGGGCTGCCGCTGATCGTCGATAGTACTTTCAGCACACCCTATTTGACGCGACCACTGGAGCACGGCGCTGATATCGTCGTCCATTCATTGACTAAGTGGTTTGGGGGCCATGGTACGGGCCTGGGTGGTGTTGTCGTAGATAGCGGCAAATTTAATTGGGCCGGAGGAAAACATCCCCTGTATGATCAACCGGATGCTTCCTATCATGGCTTGCGCTGGGGTCATGATCTCCCGGCGGGTTTAGCGCCGCTCGCTTATATTCTGCGGATGCGGACGGTGCCGCTGCGTAATCTGGGGGCGTGCATAGCGCCGGATAACGCGTGGCTCTTCCTCCAGGGCATTGAGACTTTGCCGCTGCGAATGGAGCGGCATTGCAGTAATTCACTCGCGGTCGCGCAGCATTTGCAGTCACACCCCGGGGTTACGTGGGTGCGTTATCCCGGATTAAAAAATGATCCTGAGTACGCCAAAAATCAGCGCTACCTCGCGGGGAAAGGGGGCGGCATGGTGGTCTTCGGCATTAAGGGCGGAAAGTCAGCCGGCCAGAAATTCATCGATCATCTAAAACTTTTTTCACATGTGGCTAATGTCGGTGATGCTCGCAGTCTCGCGATTCATAGCGCGACGACGACGCACAGCCAGCTGAGTGAGTCAGCGCAAATTGCCGGCGGGATAACCGCGGACCTCGTCCGTCTCAGTATCGGCCTAGAAAATATCGCCGATATAATTGCTGATCTTGACCAAGCCCTCGCGGCGGCCACGCAGTAAAAGGTGGGCGGTCGGCTATGCTGCCCGTGGGGCGCTTGGCTGGCTGCCGCCGACGTTGGGCATCAAGCCGCTGTGATCAAACACAGGCTGACGCTTAGAATTAGCATCACCAAAGCGGGTAAATTCTTTTTAAGCGGATCGCGGATTTTGAAATGCATAAAAAGTGCGCCTAACATGAGGCCGACGATCAACAGCGCAGCAGGCAGCACCCAGTGTGGGTGCCATAGTCCGATGATCAGGGCTAGGCCGGCACCGAGTTTCAAGAGTCCGACCAAATAGGTGGACCACCTCGGGAGGCCGTACGCCAAAAACTCTTCGGGCATCGTCGCGGCGGCGCCGCCGCGGTACGGAGTTGATCGGGAGAAGCGCAAGAGCCAGACGTTAAATAAGCCGAGCGCGATGCCAACCTGGAGAATAGGGGTGATAGTTTGCATTTATAGAAGATTAGAATTTACCCATGGGACGTAGTGAGCAACCGCCCGACCTAAAAAGCAAAGTGCATTTTTTTATTAACCTCGCCCAGGGAATTTCTATTATCTCTTTCGGCTGGTATGGGCTCAGTTGCTGGCGATCGAGCCGGATGGTCTTAGAATTTGAGCGTTACGGCATGGCGCGTTGGCGTCGTCTGACCGGCGCGCTGCAACTGCTCGCCAGCCTTGGTCTGAGTGCGGGCTATTTCTATCCAATGCTTTTATTCGCGGCGGCGGCCGGACTGAGCGGGATGATGTTTTTTGCGGTGCTCGTGCGCTGGCGAATTCGCGACTCGGTGGCGGCTACGCTGCCCGCGTTAATTTTCTTGGGGCTCAATCTTTGGTTAGCCGCTACCGCATGGCCCTCAGGGGTTGTACTGTCCACGCTAAGACCTTAATTCCGCAGGGTGCACCGCCACGCTTAAAGCGAGGTGCGCGCTCGGTCGTCTGAGCCGATGGTGCGACGAAGCGACGCAAGATTTTCTTGGACGAGTGCACCCATCGATTCACAGCGAAGATAACTAGCCGACTGGAAATGCTCCGCTAGTTCGGCTCGCAGGGTTTGCATATGTTCGAGTGGGGCAATGGTGTCATGTGCCATCACCGTGAGCAACGGGTTCAAGCGACCGGTGGCAAGCTCGGCCCGATGTAACATGACCGACTGTTCTTCGCGTTGATACTGTAACGCCGTTTGGCGGTGAATATGTTTATCACAGAAACGAACCAGGGTTGCATTTTCTTTAAAAAATTGGGGTAGGTAAAAATTCTTTTTGCCGCTGTAACTTTGCTGGTCAAAATCCATGGCGCGGATACGAATCTGCGAATCTTCAAAGTCGGGAGTAATCACCACGACGAAATTATAGCTGCGCATATCGCCTAAGAGGCGGATGAAGCAGCGCTCGTTGAACTTCACGAGTTCTTTAGCAATGCGGATGGGTTTTAATTCTGGGCGATCGAGCCAGCGCTCGCTGAAGGTATCGGCTGGGATGCCGGCAACGTGCTCTTCCACCAGCGTGCATTGGTGCGTCAAAAAATTTAGCCGATTGGGGGAGAGAAGATGTTCGAGCTCCAATCCATAGACGCGGGAAGCATCGGCTTTTTTAATATAAAAATAGTCCTGATTGTCGTTGTAAGCATTAACGATGCGGATGCGAAACGGCGTCGAATTACCAAAGCTGCAAAAATCCACCCGATCGATATAAAGATGCTCCATGACGGAAAAATCTCCATCCACGCGGAGCAGGGCATAAATTAATTTCAAACCCTCATTCAGTGCTGGCATGTCTTCGGCGCGATAGGCCACCGTTTCCCACAGGGTGTTACGGCCAGCGGTATCGAGCAGTGGCACCGAGGCGTGAAAGTCGCGGAGGCGTTCATACGTAACAGGTAACTCCCGTTCGCGCCGAAACTTTTTTAAATAATGACGGAGTTCCTGCCCGATGGGGTAGCTAGGTTTTTTCAGCGTCCGCACTCGGAGAGAATCTAGCGCTTCGTCCATGCGGCTCAGATTATGACGAGAGGTCAGCGTGGCAAGGGTCTGTCTTGGGACTTTCGCTCAGGACGCGGCGCGACCTTGGCGTAAACGATCAAGGAATACGGCAACGATGATTACCAAACCGATGATAATTTCCTGGAAATACGTGGGCCAGCCCATCTGCTGCGAGCCGTTGCGCAGCACGGCCATGATGAGAGCTCCGATCATGGACCCTAAGATAGTCCCGACGCCGCCGCTGAGACTTGCGCCGCCGATGATGACGGAAGCAATGATATCGAGTTCAAGACCGACGGCAACCGTCGGGTCGCCTTGGCGCAAGCGGGAGAGTTGGAATAATCCTGCGAGGCCAAAAAAACAGCCCGCGAGAACATAAATTAAAATTTTAAGGCGCTTGGTCGCGATGCCGCACAACCGTGCGGTGGCTTCATTTGATCCCAGCGCAAAAATATGGCGACCAAAGACCGTCTGCCGGAGCAGGAGAGAAGTGAGTAGCGCCAGCACAAGAGCAACCCAGACACCCGTAGGCAGCGTGTGGCTGAATGGATTCGCCGTGGTCATCCAACTATTAAGCGGCGAGCTATCGTAATTCACCGTTTGGTTATCAGCTAACCACTTGGCTGAACCGCGCGCTACGCCGAGGGTGCCAAGTGTGATGATAAAGGGAGTCATGCGCAGACCTGCAATGGCTGAGCCGTTAAGCAGGCCAATCAGCCCACCGGAAGCGACGACGGCCAAGAGGACAGCGACTGGGCCCCAGCCATGTTGGATGAGTAAGGCACCGACGACACTCGTGAGGGCAATGGTCGAGCCGACGGATAGATCAATGCCACCACTGACGATAATCATGGTCATGCCCAGAGCGCCAATAGCGACAATCACCGTCTGGGTAAAAATAATCTTAAAATTATTATAGGTCAGGAAATATTCTCGGGTTTCCGTTGGCAGAGAGAAAAAAGCAATAACCAGAATGAGCCCAATGAAGGGGCCGCTCTTGGCGAGGATAGTTTTTAAGGTAGCGTGCATGGCAGTCAAAAATGGGCTAAGGTGGGGATGGGTATCTTAGGTGCAGAAGCGATTACGTGCTGCCAGTGGCCGCGCGCATGATGTCAGCTTCACTCCAGTCGGCGCAGGGGCGGATGGCGGTGAGTTCGCCGCGACACATGACCCCGATGGTATCGCAGAGACCGAGAAGTTCGGGTAAGTAGGAGCTAACAATCACCACCGCTTTGCCCGCGGCAGCGAGTTCACTCACGAGCTGGTAAATTTGTGCCTTGCTGCCGACATCAATTCCACGGGTGGGTTCATCGAGCAAAAAAATTTCGGCGGGGTGCTCGAGTAAGCGAGCGAGGGCGACCTTTTGCTGATTGCCGCCGGAAAGTTCGCCGATGGTTTGAGCCGAGTCGCGGCACTTTACTCGTAAGGCATTCACCCAGTGCTGGGCGGCGCGTTGTTGCCGACTTTGCTGAACCCAGCCGCCGCGGCCGAAGGTATTCATTTTGGTTAACGTTAAGTTGTCCGCGATCGATTGATTGAGCATGAGACCTTCCTCTTTGCGATTTTCGCTCAAAAATCCGACGCCTTGTAGCCAGCGGTCGCGGGGCGTCGCGGCATGGGCAGGCGCCCCGATCAGACAGACCTCCCCGCGGGCGAGCGCATCGAGACCAAAGATTGCTCGGAGTAAATCGGTACGACCGGCCCCGATGAGACCAGCTAACCCAAAAATTTCTCCCGCGCGTACTTCTAGACTACAGGTAGGTTGGACGGATGCACCGTGTCCTGAGGATACATTTCTGCCGGCAAAACGTGCCAGTACGGCCGTCTTCACGGCGAGCACGACGGCTCCTGGCTGATGTGGGGTGCGCGGATAAAGATCTTTGACCTCGCGGCCGGTCATTAAGGTGACGAGGTGATCAAGGCTGGCCTCTTTCATCGCGCCAGAGCCGACCGTCTCACCATCTTTTAAAACAGTGTAACGATCAGCGATACGACTGCACTCCTCGAGAAAATGACTAATATAGATAATACTGACGCCTTGCGCGCGAAGTCGGCTAATAGTTGAAAATAATTTTTCGGTGTCCGCTTGGGTCAGGCTGCTCGTCGGTTCGTCCATGATAAGGACTTGCGGTTGCAGTAGCAGCGCCCGGGCGATTTCGATAATCTGTTGTTCGGCGATCGAAAAATCTCCTGCTTTCTGATCGAGCGCGAGGCCGCCATGACCTAATTGTTCCAGGGCGGTTTGAGCGCGGGCGCGGGAAGTGGCCTGATCAACGCAACCCCAGCGTGTGGATTCGGCGCCGAGGAGGATATTTTCTTGCGCAGTCAGGTGGAGCGCGAGATTGAGCTCTTGATAGATCATCGCGACGCCCTTGAGGCGGGCATCGTGGGGATTTTCAGGCTGATAATGCTGACCGCTCAGCTCCATCGTGCCGGCATCAGCGGCATGCGCGCCGCTGAGAATCTTCATTAAAGTGCTTTTACCCGCCCCATTTTCACCAATGAGGGCGTGGACTTCGCCGGGCGCAATCGCGAGCGAAACGCTTCGGAGCGCGCGCGTGGCACCGAAGCTTTTCTGGAGGCCAGAAAGGCGCAGCCGGACAGCAGGAGTCATTTCAGATACTTATCGAGTGGCGGATGGACGATGTCCGCCATGGAGGGGTCATCAAAATTAGCGAGGGTCACAAAGCCCACCCCTGTGTCGATTTGGGCCGGCACTTTTTCACCGCGCAGGGCAGCGACGACCGTTTTGACGCCGAGATAACCCATATTGAGGGGATTCTGGACGACGAGACCATCGAGGTGGCCAGCCTTGAGTCCGGCGTTGAGCGTTTCGCCGGAGTCGAAACCCACAAATTTTACTTTACCGGCCAGGCCCGCGTCGCGGAGGGCGAGGAGGAGGCCGGCGGTGGTGGATTCATTGCAGCCATAAACGCCGGTAACTTCGCGCCCAAAGCGGCTCAAGAGATTTTCGGCGGCGCTCTTGGCGGTATCGCGGGTGGCACCGGCGTGTTGATCCGTGGAGAGCAGGTGAATAGCGGGGAAATCTTTTTTCATAACCTCAAGAAATCCTTCTTCGCGTTCCTCGGTGCTAGCGGAGCCGACCTGGAGGCGGAGCATGATCACCTTGCCCTTGCCCTCGAGGAGCCGGCCGAGGTTGCGCGCCGCGATGCGGCCGCCCTCGCGATTGTCGGTGGAGACATAGCTCGTAATGGTCTTCGTCAGGAGAGCGGAGTCGATGATGACTACGGGGATTTTACCGCGCGCGGCGGTCTCGACCGGAGCGACGAGCGCTTTATTATCGAGTGGGGCGAGGACGATCCCATCGACGTGGCGGCCGATAAAGTTTTCTACGACTTGGATTTGTTGTTCGCGGTCATCTTCCTTAAGCGGACCTTTCCAGATAATATTTACCGTGATGCCTTGGGCGGCCAGCTCGAGCTTGGCCTTTTCAGCACCGGCATGAATGGATTTCCAAAATTCATGCGTCGTGCCCTTAGGGATGACGGCGATGGTGTAGGTATCAGCCGCCCAAATGGCAGCGGTAGAGCAGGCAAGGAGCAGGAGATTTTTATACCAGCAATTCTTCATGGGGAGGGAGGGGCAGGGGTTATAAAATAAATAAAAGAGAAATAGCTGAGCGAGTTCCACCTTTTTTGTGAAAGGAGGTGTATCAAATTTGGGCCGGGGGGTAAAATTCGGGGAATTTATTGTGGTCCTCGTGCCGGGTGATGGGCTTCGGCTAAACATTCACCTATTGCGATCAGCTGCGCCCGGAGCGGTTGGCTGCGGGTGGCGAAATCACGCTGGTGGGTCTCGTATTCGGTCCGACCATTCGGTGTTTCAATGCGGATAGGGGGGAACCCGAGTGGGGCAAGGTCGTAGGGGCTGGCGCGCATATCGATTTCGCGGATGTCGCGCGCGAGAGCAAAGCAGTCAGCGATCAGTTCGCTCGGGATAAACGGAGAAAATTTAAAGGCCCATTTATAAAGATCCATATTCGCATGCAGGCAGCCCCGCTGTTCGAATGCCGAAGTATCCGCGCGCGTTGGCTGTAATTTATTAAGGGTGCGCGCTGGAGTGGTAAAAAAACGAAAGGCATCGTAATGGGAGCAGCAGATCGGTTGAGCTTGAACGAAGCGGGCGAGTTCGTCGGGTGGAAAGCGCAAGGGCCAGGCATTGTGCCGCACTTCGTCAGGGGTCTGTCGATATACCATCGCCCATTCATGCAGGCCGTAACAGGCAAATTGCGGCGGGCGTTCCGCTGTGAGCCGCAGTAGGTTAAGCATCCAAATTAAGCTCTCGCGGCGGTGTGGCTCGAGGGCGGCGGTATTGAGGGATACCCCTCCCTCGACTTCGTGATATTCTGGCCAGCGGAGAAATTCTCTCGCGGCTTCCCCGGCAAGGATGAAGTGAGGTCCCGGATGCCAGCGACGAAGCCAGCTGGCGCGGAATCGATAATATTCGAAAAGGAAATCGTAGACCGGATGTTTTTCACCGCGCGCGGTGCGAGCTTGGTGGGGGTCAGTCCACGCCCGCACCCGCTGCTCGTGTATGGCGCGGCGCTCGCACCAGTCGGCCTCTGCGAGGACCGGGTAACTGGCGGTGAGTGAGTTCACGGCCACACCACCAGGGCGGTGCCGAGCAAAATTAAGCCGCAGCCCGCCGTCGCGCGCAGGCTCAGGGGTTCCTTAAAAATTAATACGGCGAAAAGCAGGACAAATGCTAAGCTCAGTTTATCTACAGCGCTGACGAGCGAAACGGGTCCGAGTTGCAGGGCGCGGAAATAAAATAACCAAGAAACCCCGGTGGCGGCGCCGGAAAAAATGAGCATCCCAAGAGAGGTCCGCGAAAGGCTAGTGACTAAGCTAAGATTTCCTTGCAGCGCAACGAGACCCCAGGCGAGCACGAGCACAACAGTCGTCCGGACGGCGGTGGCTACGTGAGAATCAATGCCGCGTACGCCTGATTTAGCCAAAAGGGCGGTGAGGGCAGCGAACCCCGCCGAAAGAAGTGCATAGAGCCACCACATGCGATCAGGATGATAAGAAATTAGCGTCCGGCCAGCAGCATCCGCCGCACGCCTTCGATCGGGGCGGTCGTGATAAATTGTAATTCAACTGGCCAATTAAGTTTACTGGCGAGTGAACGCAGCGCGAAGCTGGCGGGCGCGCTGTTGAGGATGCGGCCACTGACCCCGCAAGGTAGTTTAGTAAATGGTTGCGGAAAAAGTCGGTGAATCACGGCATCAGCTTGCCGCGCAAGATCAGTGAGGGAGTCAGCGAGCACTTGTTGAGCGGGTCCACAATCTTGGGTGGCTAGCTCGATGACCATCGGAGCGAAAGCGGCAATTTGGGCATTGGCCGCAGAATCATTGTAAAAGAAAAGCGAATGAGCAGAGGCTGTGGTTAATCCAGTGTGCGCCTGTAAGGCCGTGACGAGTGGTGAATATTTAAGTCCGGCGGCCAATGGGGAATTTTGTAGTTCCAGCATGGCTAAAGCGATCGCTCGGCGACCGAGATCATAGCCACTACTGGGGTCGCCTAATTTCCAACCGAGGCCACCTGCATAGTGAACTGACCCATCGGGGGCACGGGCGGCAATAAAAGAACCAGTGCCGGCGTGGAGGACGAGCCCCGGCGCGCCGTGGGTGGCGAGTTCAAGCACTGGCAGCGAATCATCACAGGTGGTGATTACCCCAAAATTGGTCAAGCCGTCAGCTGTCTCTCGCCAGAAAGTTCGATTTCCGGCCATACAAAGTAATGTGCTCGTGACAATAAGCGGGGCGTGCTCAGCTTTTGCTTTTAGCAAAAGGGCGTCGAGGGCTTCGGCTAAGATCGCCCGCGCGGATGCCGGGCCAATTTGGCTGGGGTTACAACCTGGCGCAAGATGCTGGGCAATGATGACCCCTTCCGCATTAAGCAGAATGCACTCGGTCTTAGTGCCACCACCATCTACGCCGATTTTGCAATGTGCGCTCACTGGGCTGACCAGCGGCCGAAGATACCGCAGGGCAAAATTTTCTTATCCTGCTGAACAGGTAGGCCAACTTCGCCACCTGAGAGATGGCCGCCGGCCCCTGCCAGCAAGGCGGCGAGCAGATTAACCACCACCGTTGGGGAGAGACGCGCGGTGTAGGCGTTGATCAAAAAGAAAACCGGTTGGTCACTGAGAACTTGTTTACACTCATTGAGCAATTCCCAGAGATGATCCTCCAGTTTCCACATTTCTCCCGTGCTGCCGCGGCCGTAAGTAGGTGGATCCATAATGATCGCATCGTATTTGCGGCCACGTTTAATTTCGCGACGGACAAATTTGAGACAATCATCCGTTATGTAGCGGATGGGCGCATCCGCGAGGCCCGAGAGCACCGCATTTTCTTTGCACCATTTAACCATGCCTTCAGCCGCATCGACGTGGCAGACGCTGGCACCAGCCGCCGCCGCAGCAATCGTGGCGGCCCCGGTATAACCAAAAAGATTGAGAACGTTTACTTCGCGACCGGCGGCGCGCGCCGCTTTAATTTTTGCGGTGAACCAGTCCCAGTTAACGGCCTGTTCTGGGAAAAGGCCGGTGTGTTTAAAGCTAGTGGGATGAATTTTAAAAGTCAGGGCGCCGTAGCGAATACTCCAGTGATCGGGTAATTTCTGCCGAAATTCCCATTTGCCGCCGCCCGTTTCGCTGCGGTGGTAAAAGCCGTCCCAATTTTCCCAGCGAGCTTGTTTGCTCGGGCGCGGCCAGATAATTTGCGGATCGGGACGCACCAGAGTATAAGGACCCCACTTCTCGTGTTTCATCCCTTGGCCACAATCAAGCAATTGGTAGTCTTTCCAGCCGTCAGCAACGATTAGACCTGGGCGCTCAATAATCATGTGAGAAGGATTTGCCTATGAATTGCCCCGTTGAACACGAAAAAATGGAAGGCCTCGATGAATTGCGGCTAGGCCGTTGTAACGCTTGCGGCGCTTTGCCGTTGCGGCGTAGGTCGACGCGCATTTGCGTGAACCGATGAAACACTGGTTACCCCTGCTTGTGTTGCCACTCGTTGGGTTGAGTTTGCTGCCTCCTCCCTTGTTGAGCGCAGAGTCGGCGTCAGCTGTGACGCTCACCGCTTTGCCTGATCGCGTGCGGGTCGAAGTAGCCGGTCAGCTTTTCACCGAGTATGTTCACGGTGATGGGGCCTCGCGGCCCTATTGTTACCCCATCCTGGCGGCTGATGGCCAGGGACTGACGCGAGATTTTCCTATGAAACAAACTTCGGGGGAGGATCATGATCACCCGTGGCACCGTTCCTTGTGGTTTGCACATAGTATGGTCAATGGAGTTGATTTTTGGAATGAAACGGGGGGCGATATAGGTAAATCACCCAAAGAAAAAGGTCGGACGGTGCAGGCTTCTCTCGTTGCAATGACCAGCGGGAAAGTTGGCGTATTGCGGACTCGGGATCGTTTAGTGGCGCCCGATGGCCGGTTAATCTGCCTCGATGAGCGAACGTTCCGTTTTCACGGCACGGCGACGGGAAGATTTATCGACTGCGAAGTCACCTTGCAGGCCCTGCCGGATGCGCCGCTGTTATTGGGTGATAACAAAGACGGCACCATGGCCATTCGGCTCGCCCAATGGATGACGCTGCCGCATCAGTATGAGAAGCGTGCGCTACCCGGTAATGGCCACATTGTCACGGCGACAGGCGCGCGGGATGCAGCAGCGTGGGGCCAGCGCGCGACGTGGTGTGATTTTTACGCACCGCATGCGGGCAAGGTCTATGGCGTCGCCATCTTTGATCACCCGGGAAATTTGCGTCACCCTACGTGGTGGATGGCGCGGGGCTACGGTTTGTTTGCGGCTAATCCTTTCGGCCAACACGATTTTGAGGGGCGTAAAGATCAACCCCATCTTGGTGATTATATCATCCCCGCAGGCGGCCACTTAACATTACGATATCGTTTTTATTTTCATCTCGGCAATGAAACCGACGCCCAAGTTGCGGCGCATTATGCAGACTATGTAGCCGGCAAATAATTTTTTAAATTCAACTCTATGCATCTTCTCACTCGGCGTAATTTTCTAAAAACCACCACCCTAGCCGCTACCAGTGCCGCCTTGTCCGCCCGCTCATGGGGTCAAGTTGTCGGTGCGAATCATACAATTCGCGCGGCAGTGGTGGGGCTGAACGGCCGCGGCCGCACGCACCTAAAAAACCTAAACGCTGTTCCCGGAGTGCGGGTCGTAGCACTTTGCGATGTTGATGAAATCGTTCTGAGAAAAAACGCGCAGGAATTAGGAGCGGGCGTTAAGACTTACACAGATATTCGTGAGTTACTCGCGGCGCCTGATATCGATGTTATTTCAGTGGCGACGCCTAATCACTGGCATGCCCTGATGGGCATCTGGGCCTGCCAAGCCGGCAAAGATGTGTATATGGAAAAACCCATTTCACATAATCTCTGGGAGGGACGACAATTCGTGGCCACCGCCACTCAATCTCGGCGGGTGGTGCAAGCGGGCACACAGATTCGCTCGAGTGAGGGCCTCATCGAAGCCGTCGCCTATGTGCGGTCGGGTCAGTTGGGTAAGGTTACCGCCGCGCGAGGCTTTTGTTACAAGCGCCGCCCGAGTATTGGCCAGGTGACGGGGCCACAAGCTGTGCCTGCTAATATCAACTATGATCTTTGGTCTGGTCCGGCGCCAGTGATCGCCCCGCATCGTAATTCGGCAAAAAATGGTCCCGTGCACTATGACTGGCATTGGTTTTGGGCCTACGGCAACGGCGATGTCGGTAATCAGGGCATTCATCAAATGGACGTAGCGCGCTGGTTCCTCGGCGAAGCTGGGTTGCCGCAACATACCCTCAGCGTGGGCGGGCGGCTTGGTTACGTCGATGACGGGCAGACACCCAATACCCAAATTGTTATTCACGATTATGCAGCGGCCCCGCTGATTTTTGAGGTGCGCGGCTTGCCGGGGGCAGATGGCACCGCGATGGATAAATATCGGGGAGTTTCAATCGGCAACGTGATCGATTGTGAACACGGCTACATTGTTAGTGACTCCTATTTTACCGCCTCGGCCTATGATTTGAAGGGTCGTTTACTCAAAGAGTTTAAGGGTACAGATCGCTTGATGCAGAATTTTATCGATGTCGTGCGCAGTCGCAAAACCACCGAACTTTATGGCCCCCTCGAGGAAGCGCATGTTTCTAGTTCGCTTTGTCATCTCGGTAATATTTCTCACCAACTCGGCCAGAGCGTCGTCGCCGGCGAGGCGCGCGCTAAGCTACAAGGCCAGCCGTTGCTCGCGGAAGCTCACGGTCGAATGGTTGAGCATTTGGCGACCAATCAAGTCGACCTAGCTAAAGCATCACTTACGCTCGGGGTGCCGCTTGCCCTTGATCCGCTCAGGGAGCGTTTCATCGGCTCCGATGCTGCTCAAGCCAATGCGCTCCTGACGCGCCATTATCGCGCTCCATTTGTTGTGCCAACGGTGGTGGCGTAAATTTATTCAATCCAACGGCGCCTTAAGTGCCGTAGAGGCGATCGCCAAAATCTCCTAAGCCTGGAAGAATATATTTTTTTTGATTCAACTCGCGATCAAGAGCGCCGGCATGAATCGGAATCTCTGGGTGGGCTTTTTGTAAAGTGGCGACCCCTTCGGGTGAAGCGACGATGCAGACAAAAATAATTTCAGTTCCGCCGGCGGCCTTGATGATATCGATTGCTTGGACTGCGGAACCACCCGTGGCGAGCATGGGATCAACGACGAGCACGCGTCCGGCGGTGAGCGGCGGTAACTTGCAATAATAACTGCGCGCCACCGCGGTGTGATGATCTCGCTCTAAGCCAACATAGCCAACCGAGACATCAGGGAAAATGTCGTGAAACGGCTGCAACATACCGAGGCCAGCACGCAAAATAGGCACAATCACAAGTGGCTTGGCGAGCACGCGGCTAGTGGTGGACTCCATCGGGGTTGCGATCTGCTTATCTATAGTTGCGAGATCCCGGGTGGCTTCGAGCGCGAGCAGGAGAGAGATTTGATAACTGAGGGTGCGGAAAAGGGCGGGCTTAGTTGTCTGGTCGCGCAAATGCGTCAGCACATGTGCGCCGAGCGGGTGAGTCAGGAGGTGGAGGGACATATTTTAGAGGGGGGAATGGCGCCGCAATTGGGCGATAGCTCTGATATGGTCCGATAAATATCAGGGCTGCAGGATTAAGGTGTGTTGGGCGGGACCAGGTAGCAAAGGGGTGGGTTTGCCTAGCACCCACGCCTCATGACCGGCGCGGTAGTAGGGAGAGAGCGGATGGCCGCTCTGGCCGCCGGGCATCGTAAAAATCCCCTCGGCTTCATGACCGGGGGATACCACAAGACGTTCAGATTGGCCGGCGCGGGGACTTTGCACGCGCGGCATGTCGTTGTCGCCCGGCAGCGGCTGCGCGGGAAGGTTGAGGAATTGGGCGATCCATGCCGGCAGAATGCGGCTGAAGGGATGCTGCATGGCGAGCCGGTTGCGTTTACCCCAGGTGAAATCTGCCGACGCTAGACCGGCTGCTTGCGTATCAGCGAGAACGTCATTCGCGGCCGCCAGCAGCAGAGCTGACCAGGAAGCATGCGCGGGATTGAGTAAGCGGGCCGGTTGCTCGTGCACTAATTGCCAGAGCGCATCTTCAAACATGAAGTTGCGGTAATTAAATGGAGTGTCGCTCGCTTCAGCGAGTTCGGTGAATGGCGCTAACGCACGTTCGGCTACGTGGCCG